>JBMUCX010000110.1:0-8862 GCA_049458915.1 Ilumatobacteraceae bacterium | reverse complement strand
GTGCGTTCGCGGGCGTGTCTGTGTGGGTAAAAATAAAAATTAACCTCAAACACCACGCCAGCAGGCCGGGGGCGCCGCCCAGCAGCACCCCCCCCCGCTCGTCGGCGACCACGACCGGGTCGACACCGGAGTCGGGTCGGATCGGTCGCGGACGGACGCCACCGTCGAGTGCCGGATTCGGCGCCGGGCCGTCCGGAACCACCGTCGTCGTGCCCTGGACATCGGCCGTCGACGTCGGGACGACCGAGGGCACGACGGTGACGACGTCGTTGTCGAACAGCGGGCCATCGGTGGCCACCGGTGTGAACACCGGACGGAGGTCGTCGCGAGCGTCGACCACCTGCACGAGGCCGATGCCGAGCGGCACGCACACCGCCACTGCGAGCGGCAGTGACCACCGGTCGAACCGTCCCGCCGAGCCGGCGGTCCGCACGGGCGAGACGCTCCGCCAGTCGCGGCTGACGACATCGGCGACCGCGGCCAGCCGGGACAGCAGCGCCAGCCCGACGACGACCGCCGTCCGGGCGAGGAATCCCCGGTCGATCGTCAGCGCCACCCAACTCCGACGACCGACGAGCAGCTCGGCCGCCAGCGCTAGCGGTGCTCCCGATCCAGCGGCGACGAGCACCAGACCGGCCGCGACGCGACCGGGCCGCCTCGACGGGTCACGGACGAGCGACCACCCAGGCACGGCGAGCGCCGAACACGTCCTGGCGAAGGCGGTCCGCTGTCGTCCCGATGTCTGCACGGCCCGCAATTACTCCTATCGCCATAGTGATAATACCGTCGTGTCATCGTAGACTTCGGCCCATGTCGTCGACGACCACGCCGCTCTTCCGTGTCGAGGACCTCCGGGCACGACCTGCTACCGAACCGGGCGTGGAGGTCGCCGACGACATCCTCCGCGGGCTCGACCTCACGGTCGGCGCGGGCGAGGTGCATGCCATCATGGGCCCCAACGGATCGGGCAAGAGCACCCTCGGGGCCACCCTCCTCGGATCACCCGAGTACGAGGTCACCGGCGGGAGCGTCCACTTCAACGGCGACGACGTCACCGACTGGCCACCCGACGAGCGAGCCAAGGCCGGGATGTTCCTGGCCTTCCAGTACCCGCAGGAGATCCCCGGGGTGTCGGTGATCCAGTTCCTCCGCCAGGCGCTCTCGGCCCGCAAGGGCATCGACCTGTCGGTGCTCGAGTTGCGCCTCGCCACGATGGAGTGGATGACGCGGCTCGGGATGGACTCCTCGTTCGTCGATCGCTACCTCAACGAGGGATTCTCCGGAGGCGAGAAGAAGCGCAACGAGATCATGCAGATGGCGATCCTCGAGCCGGAGATCGCGATCCTCGACGAGACCGACTCCGGGCTCGACATCGATGCACTGCGGATCGTCGCCAAGGGGATCCACGAGGTCCGCGCCGTGCGACCGGGCATGGGCGTCGTGCTGATCACCCACTACCAGCGACTCCTCGACGAGGTCCGCCCCGACCACGTCCACATCCTGGTCGGCGGCCGGATCGTCCAGTCGGGCGGGATGGAACTCGCCGAGCAACTCGAACGCGACGGGTACGAAGCGTTCCGGGCGCCGGTCTGATCGGCGGCGTGTGACGATGAGCGTCGACTGGGCCGCCGTCCGAGCCGACTTCCCGGTGCTCCGCCGCGAGATCGACGGCAGCCCGATCGTCTACCTCGACTCGGGCAACACCTCGCAGAAGCCGGTCCAGGTCATCGAGGCGATGGACGAGTTCCTCCGGACCTCGTACGCCCCGATCAACCGGAGCGCCTACCGCCTCGCCGCCGAAGCGACCGACCGCTACGAGGGCGCTCGAGCATCCGTTGCGCGGCTCATCGGTGCGACGTCCGCCGACGAAGTCGTCTTCACCAAGAACGCGACCGAGTCGATGAACCTCATCGCATCCTCGTGGGGCGGCGCCAACCTGCGACCCGGTGACGCGGTGGTGCTCACCCACATGGAACACCACGCCAACATCGTCCCGTGGCAGATGCTCGCCGCCGCGCGGGGCATCGAGATCCGGTGGATCCCGCTCACCGACGACGGGCGCCTCGACCTCACCGATCTCGACCGACTGCTCGACGGGGCCAAGGCCCTGTCGTTCACGGCGATGAGCAACGTCCTCGGCACCATCACACCGGTCCGCGAGCTGTGCCGGCGAGCGCACGACGCCGGGGCGTTGGCCATCGTCGACGCCTGCCAGTTCGTCCCGCACAACGTCACCGACGTGCACGACTGGGATGCCGACCTGGTGGCGTTCTCGAGTCACAAGATGTGCGGACCGTCCGGCATCGGCCTGCTGTGGGGCCGAATGGAATTGCTCGACGCCATGCCGCCGTACCTCGGCGGCGGCAACATGATCGCCGACGTCCGACTCGACGGCTTCACGACCGCGCCGGTTCCCGCCAAGTTCGAGGCGGGCACCCCACCGATCGTCGAGGCGGTCGGCCTCGGCGCAGCAGTCGAGTACCTCGAAGCGATCGGCATGGCCGAGATCCGGGCGCACGAGGCCGAGCTGACGCAGTACGCGCTCGACACCTTGACCGGTCGGTACGGCGATGACATCACGATCCACGGGCCGACCGACGTCTCCGAACGGGGTGGAGTGCTGAGCTTCGCGTTCCGTGGCATCCACCCGCACGACATCAGTCAGGTGCTCGACGAGCGCAACATCTGCGTCCGCGCCGGTCACCACTGCGCCAAGCCCCTGATGCGTCTGCTCGGTGCCAATGCGACCACCCGGGCCAGTCTCTATCTGTACAACGATCGTTCCGACGTCGACGCGCTGGCCGATGCGCTCGCCGGGGCCACCGATATCTTCGGCCTCTGACCGACAGCAGCGGGAGGGACCATGCCAGGCCTCGAAGACCTCTACCGGGAGATCATCCTCGACCACTACCGCACCCCGCGCAACCGGGGTGAACTGCCGGTGCCACCTGCTCGACACGCCGAGGGGCACAACCCGCTGTGCGGAGACGAGATCACGGTGTTCGTCGACGTCGACGGCGACGGCGACACGGCGACCGTCACCGACATCAAGATCAGCGGTCAGGGTTGCTCGATCTCCCAGTCGTCGGCATCGATGATGAGCGCCGCAGTCAAGGGACGCACGATCGGCGAGACGCGGGCGTTGCTCCGAAAGTTCAAGGGCATGATGTCGATCGACGTCGACGAGGACGCCCCTGCCGTCGACGTGCCACTCGGCGACCTCGAAGCGCTCCAGGGAGTCGTCAAGTTCCCGGTGCGGATCAAGTGCGCGACCCTTGCGTGGAACACGCTCGCCGAGGCACTCGACGCCCGCCCGGACGCCTGACCGGCGCCGGTTCGATTGTCGGCCCGGGGCCGCGGCGTGCGACAGTCTGACCCGTGAGCGTCGACGACCCCTCCGAGCACGAAGCGGCCGTCAGGGACGCCCGACGACGAGCCGGAGCTGCGATCCGGGATCTCGGTCACGCCTTCATCGGTCGTCACGCAACGCTCGAGCAGATCGAGCGTCTCGCCGACGTGCTGGAAGGCATCTCGGCGGAGTTGTGGCCGCTCGACCACCGGACGCGGGGCGAGCAGGCATTCGCCCGCCATCCCGAGACCGAATATCCGCAGGGCCGCTTCTCCCACGACTTCGACGATCGCCCGGTCTCCGGGTCGTCGTCGCCGTACGGATTCGACCTCGACCTGCATCGGCACGGCGACGAGATCGAGGCCCGCCTCACCCTGCGAGCGGCGCACGAGGGTGCACCGAACCGGAGCCACGGCGGCATCGTCTCGGCGCTGTTCGACGACGTGTTCGGGTTCGTCCTGGGTGTGATCCGAGAACCGGCGTTCACCGGCGAGCTCTCGGTCAGATACCTCGCTCCGACTCCCCTGTTCCGCGAACTCGCGTGTCGCGTCCGGCTCGCCGGGCGGAACGGACGGCGAATCCTCGTCGAGGGGGAACTGGTCGACGTCGACGCCGGCACCGTGTGCGCCCGAGCGACCGCGACGTTCATCACCGTCGACCGGGAGATCTTCGCGAAGCTGACCGCCGAACGACCGGCTCCACCCGACGAAGGCACCTGACCGACCGCTCACCGTGATCAAGTACCTCGGCTCGAAACGTCGGCTCGTACCGGTACTCGCCGGACTGTGCGAGCGGTCCGGCGCCCGGACGGTGCTCGATCTCTTCACCGGGACGACCCGGGTCGCCCAGGCGTTCAAGGCCACGGGAGCACACGTCACCGCGGTCGACTCCGCTCGCTACTCCGAGGTGTTCGCCCGGACCTGGATCGAGACCGACGGCGGATCGACCGGCCCGGCTGCGGCTGCCGAACTCCTCGACGCGATCACCCGGCTGGACGCCCTGCCCGGAGCGCCCGGCTACGTGACCGAGACCTTCTGCGTCCGCTCCCGGTTCTTCCAACCGCACAACGGTGAGCGGATCGACGCGATCCGTCAGACCATCGCCGACGAGTACGCCGGGACATGGCTCGAGCCGATCCTGCTGACGAGTCTGCTGCTCGCCGCCGACCGGGTGGACTCCACCGCCGGCGTCCAGATGGCCTACGTCAAACAGTGGTCGCCGCGATCCCGGCGCCCGCTTCGGCTGTCGGTGCCCGATCTCCTGCCGGGCACCGGGCGGGCGGTTCGGGGCGATGCCGTCGAGCTCGCCGGTCGGCTCGGGCGCTTCGACCTCGCCTACCTGGATCCGCCCTACAACCAGCACCGCTACTTCACGAACTACCACGTGTGGGAGACACTCGTCGCCTGGGATCGACCGGACCACTACGGCGTCGCGTGCAAACGCATCGACGCCCGGGACGCGTCGACCAAGAGCGTCTTCAACATCAAGCGGGAGATGCCGGGCGCCCTCCGCAACACGGTCGCGGACGTCGACAGCGAGGTCGTGATCATCTCGTACAACGACGAGTCGTGGGTGTCGCTCGACGAACTGTGCGACATGTGCGCCGACCGGGGTGAGGTGATCGCGCTGTCGTTCGACTCACCTCGGTACGTCGGAGCCCGGATCGGGATACACGGTCCGACCGGCGAGAAAGTCGGCACCGTCGGCCGTACCCGGAACGTGGAGTACGTCGTCGTCGCCGGCCCCGCCGACCGCATCCGTCACATGACCGCCCCCCACACCTGACGAGTCGTACCGGGCATCACCGGGTCACACCGGGTCAGGCGAGGAACAGGCGGTACGCCGGATGATCCGTCTCGTCCCAGTGGCGGTAGCCGAGTTGTGACAAGAACGTCTCGAACTCGCGTTGATCGTCGCCCGGCACTTGCATCCCGACGAGGACCCGGCCGACGTCGGACCCGTGGTTGCGATAGTGGAACAACGAGATGTTCCACGTCGGTGCCATGCTCGACAGGAACCTCATCAACGCTCCGGGTCGCTCGGGGAACTCGAACCGGAAGAGACGCTCGTCGCCCGCCAGCGGCGAGTGTCCGCCGACCAGGTGACGCAGGTGGAGCTTCGCCAGTTCGTCGTCGGTGAGGTCGATCGTGTCGAGGCCGGCCGAGCGGAACGCCACCGCGAGGTCTTCCGCCTCGCGAGTGCTCGCCACCTGGACGCCGACGAACACGTGCGCCGCATCGGCGTCGGCGATGCGGTAGTTGAACTCGGTGATCGATCTGCCGCTCCCGATCGTCTCGATGAATCGGCGGAAGCTCCCTCGTACCTCCGGGATCGTGACCGCGAAGATCGCCTCACGACGCTCGCCGATCTCGGCCCGCTCCGACACGAAGCGAAGGCGATCGAAGTTCATGTTCGCCCCGCACGCGACGGCCACGAACGTCGCACCCGACATGCCGGTCCGTTCGGCGTAGTGCTTGGCACCCGCGATCGCCAGCGCACCCGCCGGCTCGAGGATGGCCCGGGTGTCGGCGAAGACGTCCTTGATCGCCGCGCACACCTCGTCGGTGTCGACCCTGATGAACTCGTCGACGTACGCACGAGCGAGCCGGAACGTCTCCTCGCCGACGAGCTTGACGGCCGTTCCGTCGGAGAACAGCCCGACGTTGTCGAGTTCGACCCTCCGGCCGGCTTCGACCGACTGCGCCATCGCGTCGGAATCGTCCGTCTGCACGCCGACGATCCGCACCTCGGGCCGCAGTGCCTTGACGTACGCCGCGATGCCCGAGATCAGTCCGCCTCCACCCACTGCGACGAACACCGCATCGATCGGGCCGGTGTGCTGCCGGAGGATCTCCATGGCGATGGTGCCCTGCCCGGCGATGACGTCCGGGTCGTCGAACGGGTGCACGAAGGTCAGGCCGCGATCGGCCATCAGTTCGACCGCACGGGCATGGCTGTCACTGTACGACTCGCCGGCGAGCACGACCTCGGCTCCCGAGGCCCGCACGGCATCGACCTTCACGTCCGGCGTGGTCGTCGGCATGACGATGACCGCATGGCACCCGAGACGCCGGGCTGCGAGCGCCACCCCCTGGGCGTGGTTGCCGGCCGACGCTGCGATCACACCGCGCGCGAGTTGCTCCGGTGCCAGGTTGGCCATCTTGTTGTACGCACCGCGGATCTTGAACGAGAACACCGGCTGGAGGTCCTCGCGCTTCAGCAGCAACTCGTTCCCGAGCCGCTCCGACAGGCGAGGAGCGCGCTCCAACGGCGTCTCGTCGACGACGTCGTACACCCGTGAGGTGAGGATCCGCTTCAGGTAGTCGGTCGCATCGGCGCCGCTCACGAGTCACTCCACTTCGTGCCGGGCAGGTAGTACCGCTTCGCCCACACCCCCCGCCGGTCCTCGCCGGCGACGGGCATCCGCCAGGTCGAGACGAGGGTGGTCGGCGCGTCGAGATCGATCGCGCACAGGGCCCGCGGCTGGTCGTCGGTCCCGTCGACGTAGGTGTCGGCGAACCAGTCGGCCGTGTAGCGCTTGGCGATCGCCCGGTACCGATCACGCCACTGGTCGTCCTCACCGGGCCGGTGCACGATGTCGGCCACACCGCGAACGGTCACCTTCCGATACGGCTGGGCACTCTCGTCGATCGACAGTCCGATCTTCGGATCGCGCTGCAGGTTCTTCCAGATGACCGCCGGGGACCGCGGGGTGAACAACAGCCTCGACCCGTCTCGGATGAACCACAGCGGCAGGACCCTGGGAAAGCCGTCGGCGTCGATCGTTCCGATCCGGGCGAGGTGCTCGCGCTCGTCGAGGAACTCCGCCAACTCGATGTCGGTCAACTTCGGCACGCCCCAACGTTACGGTTCGTGCCTGGCACGAACTGTTACGGGCGGTAGCCCCACGACGGGTGAGAGGGACGGAGGGTCCGGCGGGCGAGGCGGGCCCAGTCACACAACATCGGTCGCGTGTCGCGCGGGTCGATGATCTGTTCGACCTCGTAGAACTCGGCCGACCGGTGCGGTGACCGCAACCGGTTGAGTCGCTCGGCGATCTCGGCCTTGAGCAGTTCCGGGTCGTCACTCGCCTCGAGTTCCGCCTTGTAGGCCACCTCCAACCCACCCTCGAGGGGGAGCGAACCCCAGTCTCCCGACGGCCACGCGAGTCGGAGCGATTCGCTGCCCGGCTTGCGGTTGGCGGCGCCAGCGATCCCGAACGCCTTGCGGATCACGACGGTGCAGTACGGCATCTGCGCCTCGCGCAGGGCGACGAGCACTTCGGTGCCGTACCGCACGGTGGCGTTCTCCTCGGATTCCTTGCCGATCAGGAACCCCGGACAGTCCTCGAGATGGACCATCGGCAGTTTGAACAGCGATGCCAGGTCGATCAGGCGGGTGAGCTTCCGGCACGAATCGGCGGTCCACCCCCCGCCGTACATCATCGGGTTCTCGGCGTACACCGCGACCGGGATGCCGTCGAGTCGCGCGAGCCCCCCGATGATCGACGTCCCCCAGTCGCGACCGATCTCGAAGAAGCTGCCGTCGTCGACCACCGCGGCGAGAATGCGCCGCATGTCGTAGCTCTGGCGCGGATTGCGTGGCACGACGTCGACGAGCCAGTCGTCGCGTCGGCCCGGGTCGTCGCCCCATTCCTCGACCGGCGGAAGTTCGTCGACGTTGCCCGGCAGGTACGACAGGAACTGCAGCGCTCGTTCGAAGGCCTCGTCCTCGGAGTCGACGGCGTCGTCGACGGCTCCGTTGCGAGTGTGGATGTCGGCGTGGCCGAGTTCGTACTTGGAGACCGATCCGAGGCCGGCCTGCTCGACCAACGCCGGTCCGGCGATCATCATCTGAGAGGTGTCCCGGACCATCACCGAGTAGTGGGATGCGACCGCACGTGCGGCACCGAAGCCGGCGACCGATCCGAGCACGAGCGACACCGACGGCGCGATGTTGAGGTGATCGCACACCACGTGCCAGCCCGGCAAGACGGGGATGTAGGTACGTCCGGCTTGCTCGATCGTCTTGACCGAGCCACCACCGGACATTCCGTCGAGCAGACGCACGTGCGGCAGGCGCATCTCGGCGGCGACGGCCTCCGACGCCTCGCGTTTGGCCGAGATCGAGGCGTCATTGGAACCACCACGCACCGTGAAGTCGTCGCCGGACACCACCGCCGGTCGGCCGTCGAGTTCGGCGATCCCGTAGACGAAGTTGGACGGCGTGAACTCGACCAGGTTGCCGTCGTCGTCGTAGCGGGCGACACCGGCGGTCTTGCCGATCTCCCAGAAACTGCCGTCGTCGACGATCCGGTCGATCCGCTCGCGGACGGTGAGCTTGCCGAAGTGGTGCTGACGCTCGACCTTGTCGACGCCACCCAACTGCTCGGCGAGCAACTCTCGATGGCGGAGTTCGTCGAGTTCGGCTTCCCACGTCACGACGCCGACGCTAATCACCCGGCTCCCGCGGCCGGCGATCAGACCGCCGGTGCAGCGCGTCGTGCCTGGCGC
>JBMUCX010000109.1:0-8871 GCA_049458915.1 Ilumatobacteraceae bacterium | reverse complement strand
TCGTGTCCCGGGGCGCACCACCAGTACGTAGCGATCTCGTTACACCCGATACCGACCGCTGTCCCCGCCTCGCTCATCCGCACCCGTCCGAGATCTGCACCGCGATCACGACAGTCCGGACTCCTGAAGCCTCGTGTCCATCCGATCGCGTCGACACCGCTGACCTACGATCTCGAGATGTCAGTGCGCGCGTCATCCGTACTGTTCGCATCGGTCATTGCGTCGGTGCTGCACGTCACGGCCTGCTCCTCTCCTGAATCCGCGACGACCGAGCCGCAAGCATCGACCACCGCGCCACCGCCTGATCCGGTTGCCTCGACGACATCCACCACGCTCGCCGCTCCTTCCCCGACGACCACCCAACCACCCACGACCACCACGGGCGACCCTCGGACGGGCGACGCCTACAACGAACCGACGCTCGACGGCGTCGACATCGCGCGCTGCCAACTCTTGGACCAGTCCACCGACCTGCAGTACCAGTTCCGACTCTCCACCGGATTCCCGGTCCAGACCGCGAACTTCGAGCCCGCCGGCACGTTCAGGATCGCCCTCATCCCGTTGGAGTTCGACGACTTCGCCGGCACCACCGCCGACATCGACGACGCAGCGCAGCACACCGAGTTGGTCTCCGACTGGTACTCGATGGTGTCCGACGGGCGGGTCACCATCGACTGGCAGATCCACCCTTCCCTGATCCGAGTCCCCGCCGATCTCGCGGACTTCGCACTCGAACGCTCACGCAGCGATGACGACCGCCTCGCGAGGGTCGCGTTCGCTGCCGTAGATCCCTTCGTCGACTTCACCGACGTACGCGCCGCGATCTTCCTCCTCCCTCGGGAACAGCGACTGATGACCGAAGGAGTCCAAGGATTCCTTCATTCGAACTTCGGCTACGACGGCGGCTTCGAGTCCGACGAAGGTCCGGTGTACAACTACGCGATCGGCGGCGCCTACTGGGAACAGGACGACAAGGAGATCTGGAGTTACTGGGCACACGAGATGGGCCACATGTTCCCGCTGCCCGATCTCTACGACGTGCGAGGTCAATGGTGGAACGGGATCGACCTGGAGATCCCTGGCGGACCGTTCAGCCAGTTCGACATGATGGCCAACCAGGACGGCCCCTCACGGACGCTGAGCACCTGGCTCAGGTTCATGATGGGCTGGTTGGACGAGAGCCAAGTCTTGTGCCTCGACCGAACCGCCGGAACCCGAGGTGACGTCACGCTCGTCCACACCGACTCCGACGAGCGTGGCATCAAGTCCGTCATGATCCCTCTCGACGACCAACGGATCGTCGTGATCGAGTCACGTCGACCCAACGAGAAGTTCGACTGCCCCTCCTCGCTCGGACCGGCGCCTGGATGGAGAGTGCGAACCGGCATCTTGGTCTTCACCGCCGACATGACCATCGGGCACGGCAACGCCTTCCAACGACTGGTCGTTCCTGAGGACCGAGGTCTCCACGATGCACCCGACTGCGGTGTTCCACCACAACTCGACGCAATCCTGACACCCGGCGACACCGTGACGGTTGACGGCGTCGCCATCACCGTCACCGAGAGCGGCAACTACGACCACGTCACGATTTCACTGGCGTAGCGACCCGTCAGGATCGTCCGAGCATCACCTCGTCGACGCACTGACCACGACGTCCTCGATCGGCAAACCGTTCTGTTGCGGGCGCGAGGCCGACGACAGGCCTCGGGTGCTGCAGCAGATGGCGCCCGTCACCTTCAGCGGCTCGTCGCCACCGACTCGGTCGGCGACTGCTGCAGGGTGATCGTGACATGGGTCCCGACCCCGACGGTGCTGTCGAGGTCCAGCCTCCCACCCATCGCTTCCGTCAGGCGTTTGGCCAGAACGAGGCCGAGCCCGGCACCGCCCTCACGTCCGGCGTCGGCCCCGAGACGATCGAACGGCACGAACAGTCGGGCGAGCAGTTCGTCGGGAATCCCGGGGCCTTGATCGATCACATGGATGCTCGCCGCGCCGGGCCCACGGGCCGGGTCCTCCTCGGTTCGCATCGTGACCGTCGTGTTCGGGCCTGAGAAGCGAAGAGCGTTCGAGACGAGGTTCAACAGGACCTGCTGCAGGCGTCGACGATCGGCGACCACCTCGACGGCATCGCCGACGAACTCGATGCCCACGCTGCGCTGCTCCGCGAGCGGTTGCGCCAGCGCCACCGTCGAACGGGCCACCGCTGCAGCGTCGACCGACTCGAGAGCGATCGGCATCGCACCGGCCTCGACCCGCGCGAGGTCCAGCACGTCGTCGACGATCGACAGAATGTGCACCGACGCGTCCGAGATGCCGTCCAGCGCCTGGCGGCGGCGATCGGGCGACAGATCGAGCGTTCTGAGGCTCTCCGTGAACCCGGTGATCGACTGCAGCGGGGTTCTGAGTTCGTGGCTGAGAGCGGTGACGAACTGCGACTTCGCATGGTTCGCCCGCTCCGCCGACTGACGCGCGAGTTCCGCGACGTGACGCGCCTCTCGCTCTCGCGCAGCACCATCATGTGCGATCGCGATCGATGCGAGATGCGTGAAGCGACGGACGAGCTCACGCTCTCGTCCGTCGGGTTCGTGCGGGTAGCGGTCGTAGACGGCGAAGGTCCCGACGATCTGGGAGTCGGAATGGATCGGACTCGACCAACAGGCTCCGATGTCGTGCTCGACGGCGAGGTCACGGAACGCGGCCCATCGAGGATCCGACATGACATCGGTGACCACGACCTGCTCACCCGAGTAGACGGCGGTGCCGCACGAACCGGCGAGCGGCCCCGGCTCGAGCCCGTCGATCGCCGACGAGTATCCGACCGGAAGCGTCGGGGCCGCTCCGTGGCGCAGCACGCCGGCGTCGTCGAGCAGCAAGACCGAGCAGCGACTACCGGGGATCAGTTCTTCGAGCGCCACGACGATGCCCTCGAGGACATCGGCGAGCCGGTCGCCGGCGGCGAGGCGCTCCATCACCGACGTCTGCCGGTCGAGCACCGCCGTCACCTCATCGCCCGAGAGCGTCGTCACCCCTCCCATCGGTACCCCACTGCCCGCACCGTCGTCAACCGCTTCGGACGGCCCGGGTCCTCTTCCAACTTCTGGCGCAGGCGGTACACGTGCTCGGTCACCGTCGCCGGGGTCTGCCACCCCTCGCTGCTCGACCAGACCGCTGCCAGCAACTCATCACGGGTACAGGCTCGACGGGGATGCTCGACGAAGTAGGCGAGCAACTCGAACTCCTTGGCTGCCAGATCGATCGGGACTCCGTCGAGCCAGACCTCTCGCGACACGACGTCGACCTCGACTCCGATCCCGAGCGGCACGAACCGATCGTTCCGACCACCGACGTAGTCACCTGACCGCCGGAGCACCGAACGGGCACGCGCTGCGAGCTCACCCGGAGAGAACGGTTTGACGAGGTAATCGTCCGCGCCGAGGTCGAGGCCGACGATCCGGTCAGCCTCGCCGTCGCGTCCCGACAGCACGATGATCGGAAGCCGGAAGCTCCGTTCGCGCTCCTCACGCTGGCGAACGTGTCTCAGGATGTCGAGCCCACCGACGCCGGGAAGGGAGAGATCGAGCACGACCAACGCAGGCGGTGACGACTCGATCCGCTCGAGGGCGCGCACACCGTTCTCGACGGCCTCGACCACGAAGCCGTCGGCTTCGAGCGCCCATGTGACGCCGGTGCGCACACCCTCATCGTCGTCGACGACGAGCACCCGTCGGCCGACGCCATGTCGACTGATCCCCACGGGCAAACGGTATCCCCTCGACAACATCGGGATCGGAGTCGTCCGGTCCCGTTGATCGACTGTTGAGACCCAGTTGTTCGACGGACCAGCTGTGTTTCTTACCGTCGGCGATGCGGACCCGACGGTGCGCACGTGTTCCGGGTCATGGGGGCCCGAACGACTCGAACGAGGGGACATCACTCATGGCCGACATGAAGCTCGCGCTCTACCTGCCCAACTTCCGCGATCACGTCACGATCAAGGAACTCGAGGATCTCACGGCGCTCGCCGAGGAGCTCGAGTTCGACTCGATCTGGACACTCGACCGGATCATCGTGCCCGAGGCCTCCGACCGGGGCCAGCTCAAGTACCCGTTCGGCATGATGGACCAGTTCCCGCTCCAGATGCCCGTGTCATCCAAAGGGAAGTGGTTCCAGGGATGGCCGCTCATCCCGTGGCTCGCCGCCAAGACCGAGAAGTGTCGGATCGGTATGAGCATCACCGACACGCCGTATCGTTCGCCGGGCGTCTTCGCCGCAGAGTGCGCCACGATCGACCACCTCTCGGGTGGTCGGCTGAACGTCGGCGTCGGTGCCGGCTGGATGCCCGAGGAGTTCGACGCCGCCAGCGCCACTCACATCTTCCCACGCCGTCACGCTCACGTGCGTGAGACGATCGAGATCTGCCAAGGCATCTGGACGAACGAGCACTTCGAGTACCACGGCGAGTTCGCCGACTTCGCGCCGAGTGGCTTCGGCTGGGAACCGGTGCAGAAGCCGCATCCTCCGATCTTCATGAGCGGCCTCGTCAACCCGAAGATCTCGGCGAAGAAGGTCGCCAAGTACGACCTCGCCGGCTGGATCGGCATCCAGGACACGCCCGAGGAGTTGCGAGTGTGGTTGGAGGCGATCGGCGAGGAACTCGATGCGCTCGGCGCCAAGTCGGTCGAGGAACTCGAAGTGTCGAGCATGTGCTGGTTCGTGATCACCGATGAGCCGACCGACCAGACCCGCAACGGCAAGCTGACCAACCTGCTGAGCGGCACGAAGGAGCAGATCACCGCGAACCTCATCGAACTCAAGCAGGCCGGCATGACGATGCCGCTGATCTGGCCGCCGTTCGCCGACGTGCCGACGTCGAAGACGCTCGAAGACCTCCGGATCCTGAACGACGAGATCCTCCCGGTGGTCAACGCCGCCTGAGCTGCGCACGACGCGTACGGTCGGACCGATGCGGCTGTCACAGGATCTGGCGAACGAGCGACTCCGTGGCCACAGCCACGGATTCATGGCGACCCAGCATCCGGAACTCGGCATCGACGTCGGTCCGACCGTGTACGCGGGCGTCGGCGACCACGTGGGGTCGCCGGTCGACCTCGTGAAACCCAAGTCGTCGACCCGCCTGCAACGCGAGCGCAACCTCGAACACGACCCGCGGGCGACACTGGCGATCGAAGGATGGGACCGAGACGACTGGTCGAAGCTGTGGTGGGTACGTGCCCGCCTCCGCTGGCTCGGCCACGGGCCTCACGACTCGACCGACGCGCTCGCGGACCGATTGGCCGACCTGTTCGTGCAATACCGGTCCAAGCCGTTCGCATCGATCCACGTGTTCGAGATCGTCGCCGTCACCGGCTGGGCTGCGAGCGACTGAGACGACACATGACATCGGAGAACTGAGATGAACCTCGCCGTCTGGGTCGAACGGAACGCGCATCGCTGGCCACGCCGGCCGGCGATCGCCGTCGGCGACGACGTTCACGCCGATTGGGCCGCCCTTGCGCACCGAGTGGCCGGGCTGGCCGGTGGTCTCCGCCATCAACTCGCACTCCGGCCCGGCGACCGCGTTGCGATCGTGATGCGTAACCGGCCCGAGTACCTCGAAGCCCTGTTCGCGATCTGGCACGCCGGCCTGGTCGCCGTGCCGATCAACGCCCGATTACATCGCGACGAGGTCGCATACGTTCTCGAACAGAGTGCTGCGAGCGTCGTCATCATCGACGAGGACCACGACGACATCGCCACGCTGGTCGACGACGTCGGCACACTCGACACCTGCGTCGTCGCGCCCGGTCAACGTTGGATCGAACTGGCGGATGCGCCGGGCATCGCCGTCACCGACCGGGAACCGACGGACGCAGCGTGGCTGTTCTTCACCAGTGGCACGACGGGCCGACCGAAGGGTGCCACCCTGACCCACCGCAACCTGCTGATGATGTCGCTCAGCTACTTCGCCGACATCGACTCGATCACCGCCGACGACGCCGTCCTCCTCGCGGCACCGATCTCGCACGGCGCCGGCCTCTACGCGCTCCCCCACATCGCCCGCGGCGCGGTCAGCGTCATCCCGCCGACCGGAGGCGTGGACGGCATCGAGATCGCCGCCCTGCTCCAGCGATGGTCCGGCGTGTCGTTCTTCGCAGCGCCGACCATGGTGAAGCGCCTTGCGTCGGACCCGGCGATCCTCGGGGCCGACCTGTCCGGGTTGAAGACGATCGTCTACGGAGGCGCTCCGATGTACCTGGCCGATCTCACCGTCGCCCTCGACGTGTTCGGCCCTCGCCTCGCACAGATCTACGGTCAAGGTGAGACGCCGATGACGATCACGGCCCTGTCCAAAGCCGACCATGCGGACCGTGACCATCCACGATGGGCAGAACGGATGCAGAGCGTCGGCACGGTGCGCACCGATGTCGAGGTCAGAGTGGTCGACGAGACCGGCGCTGCGCTCGGGGTGGGCGAAACCGGCGAGATCGTCGTACGCGGCGACGTCGTGATGACGGGCTATTGGGAACAGCCCGACGCGACCGCAGACACGATCCGCGACGGCTGGCTCCACACGGGCGACGTCGGCAGCTTCGACGACGACGGCTTCTTGACCCTGCGGGATCGCTCCAAGGACCTGATCATCAGCGGCGGGATGAACATCTACCCACGCGAGGTCGAAGAGACACTGCTCCGACACGACGCCGTGGCCGCCGTGTCGGTCGTCGGCCGGCCCGACCCAGAGTGGGGTGAAGCCGTGGTCGCGTTCGTCGTCGCAACCGACGCCGACCATCCTCCGACCACCGACCAACTCGACCAGCTGTGCCTCGAACACATCGCCCGCTACAAGCGTCCGAAGGAGTACCGCTTCCTCGAGAGCCTGCCGACCAACAACTACGGCAAGGTGCTCAAACGCGAACTCCGTGAGCAACTGAGCAACACACCCTGAGTCGAACGGGACCGCTGCGCGTCGGTGAACGTCGGAGAGCCGAGCGGCGGGTGCCGTGGAGTCGGTGTCCGGGTCGAGGGTGCGGATGACTGCGCCGTTGCGCGGTGGGTGACTCGGACGTCGCAGTCAGGAAGATTGCTGTGCGCTGCGAGCGCCGGGATACCTCGGTCGGCGCCAGACACGGGTTCCCGCCTGCGGTGCGTCCGGAGGCCTCTACGCTTCTGGCCGACCGGACCCCGGGAGGTTTGATGAAGGTCGGATATGTGGTGCTGTACGTGACCGACGAGGCTGCGTGCCTGCGGTTCTGGACCGAGCAGGTCGGAATGGTCGAGAAGGGCCGCAACCAGGCCGGTCCCTACGCCGTCGTGCGAGTCGGATTCGCCGATCAGGACTTCGCCTTCGAGTTGGTTCCCCTGGCACTGATGAAGGACAACCCTGACGGCCTCGATCTCGCGACGCCGTCGATCGCGTTCCGGGTCGACGACCTGGCAGCCACCCGTGCTGCACTGGCCGCCAAGGGAGTGGCGGCTACTGAACTGGGCGAGCACTCCGGCATCGAGTCCTTCGCGTTCCCCGACAACGAAGGCCGCTGGTTCGCGGTCATCGGGGCCTGAACACCCGATCCGCTCGGCAGCGCCGGGGCGGAGAGCCCGATACGTCCCGGGCGATCGGGGTCGGCTGGTCGACTCCGGGCTCCAGGACTCGCCGCACAACCGGCTGCGAGGAATAGCAGCGACCTCGCTCGGGTTCGTCACCCCGATGAACAACGACCCCGGCCTCACCGTGTACGGCGCAATGTGGTGCAAGGACTGCCGTCGAACCTCTGCACTGCTCGACCGGCTCGGCGTCGATCACGTCCATGTCGACCTCGAAGCCGAAGCCGATCGGGTCGACGAGGCCCGCGAACTCGCCGGCATCCAGCGCATCCCGGTCGTCCACTTCACTGACGGCGAGGTGCTCGTCGAACCGAGCGATGCAGACCTCGAAGCGGCGCTCGCCGCCCGTGGACTCATCGCAGCGGTCGCACAGGACCAACCGACGACCTGATGGTCGAGGTCGATCCCGTCGGGAGCGCCTGCACCGGCCCATCGAAGAGCTTCGGCGGACGGTTCCGGTTCGCCGGGGTCACCACACTGGGATGAGCATCGTCAGTCGAGGACCACGGAGAGAGCCACCTTCACGGAGTCCCCGACTCCGATGCCCTCTCGGCGGCGAACATCCTTCTTCAGCGGCAGGACCAGGGTCCCGCGTCCGGCATCGGGGAACACCGAGGTCTGCCACGTGGAGTCACCGACCGTCACCTCGACCCGAATCGACCCGAACCCCGCGGCACGATGCCCGAACCGATCATCGATGTCGTCGGCGACATCCACCGGAAGACTCACGAAGTACCACGAAGCACGGGCATGCCACTCCCAGCACTCGGACTCGAACGAGTACGTCGCTGAGGCGCCCACACCGCCGACCGTAGCCCGACCGACCGATCGCCCGTTCCGCCTCGTCGGCACTCGACCGGACACCGCGCAGCGAATCACGTCCCGAGGAACGCAGGCCGGGTGAGGGCCGTCCGTGTTCGCCACCCTTGCGACTGGCGGGCCGGAGCGTTCGACTCGACGGCGACGACGCAGCGATGGCGCTCGAGACGACTCCACCACACGTGACATCGCGGACGAGCCGGGCCGCTCGCGAGCCGGCACGACGATTCTCGTCGATCGAATCGAGCGATGTTCTGCCGGATCGCCGTCGACCCGAGCGGTTCGACGATTGCATCGCCGCGCCATCCACCACGAGCACGGACGCTGCCTCCGGAGTGGAGGACGGGAAACCTCGGTCGAGGCCGTCCTCCACCACCGTGTCGCCGGTCTCGAACACCGTGGGACGCGACCCATCGCGTCGCACAGCGATCCACCACGTGCCAGACA
>JBMUCX010000108.1:0-8877 GCA_049458915.1 Ilumatobacteraceae bacterium | reverse complement strand
GCGGCTGCTCTCAGCCGGCGATGTCGGCGATGTCGGACATGATCGTGCCGAGTTCGAAGTCCTTCGGCGTGTACACGCGGGTCACCCCGGCAGCCAGCAGCTTGGGCCGGTCGTCTTCGGGGATGATGCCACCGACCACCACCGGCATGTCGAGGCCTTCGGCTCGGAGCGTGTCGATCAGGTCGGGCACCAGTTCGAGGTGCGACCCCGACAGGATCGACAGGCCGATCACGTCCGGGTCCTCGTCCCGGGCTGACGCCACGATCTGATCCAACGTCTGCCGGATGCCCGAGTAGATGACCTCCATCCCCGCGTCTCGAGCGGCGACGGCGATCTGTTCGGCCCCGTTCGAATGCCCGTCGAGCCCCGGCTTGGCCACCAGGAGCCGCACCGGGCCGCCGGTTCGTGACCTCATCCGGTCCGCAACGATGGCGAGTCCGCCCGATGCTCCGCCCGAGGCCCCGCCCACACCGGTCGGGGCCCGGTACTCACCGAACACCTCGCGCATCACCGATCCCCACTCACCGGTGGTGCCGCCCGCCTTGGCGAGAGCGATCGTCGCGGGCATCACGTTCTCGTCGGTCCCGGCCACTCGTCGCAGTTCGGCAAGTGCAGCGTCCACCACCGACTGGTCGCGGGCCGAGCGCCACGCCCGGACATCGGCGATCATCTCCTCGCCGACGGCCGGATCGACGGTCAGGATCGCCTCGCTCCCGCCGAGCGGAGACGCCGCGGATTCAGTGAAGCGGTTCACGCCGACCACGGTCTGCTCGCCCGACTCGATCCGTCGGGTCCGTGCCGCCATCGAGGCGACGAGTCGGGACTTCATCGTTTCGACGGCGTCGAACGCTCCGCCGAGTGCCAGGACCTCGTCGAGTTCGGTCTGGGCGGCGTCGCGAAGTTCGGCGGTCTTGGCCTCGACCACATGGGAGCCGTCGAACAGATCGCCGTATTCGAGGAGGTCGGTCTCATAGGCGAGCACCTGCTGCATCCGCAACGACCACTGCTGGTCCCACGGCCGAGGCAGTCCGAGCGCCTCGTTCCACGCCGGGAGTTGGACCGAGCGCGCCCGCGCCCGCTTCGACATGGTCACACCGAGCATCTCGAGCACGATCCGCTGCACGTTGTTCTCGGGCTGGGCTTCGGTCAGGCCGAGGGAGTTCACCTGGACGCCGTACCGGAACCGGCGCTGCTTCGGGTCCGTCACCCCGTACCGCTCGAGACCGATCCGGTCCCACATCTCGGTCATCGCCCGGAGCTTGCAGATCTCCTCGACGAACCGGATCCCGGCGTTCACGAAGAACGAGATCGAGCCGAACACCTGCCCGAACTCCTCGTCGGCGATCTGGCCCGACTCGCGGACGGCGTCGAGGACACCGATCGCCGTGGCCATCGCATAGGCGATCTCCTGGACGGGCGTCGCCCCCGCTTCTTGCAGGTGGTACGAGCAGACGTTCATCGGGTTCCAGGCCGGGGCGTGCTCGGCGCACCAGGCGATCATGTCGACGATCAACCGCCGTGACGGGCCCGGCGGGAAGATGTAGGTCCCCCGCGACAGGTACTCCTTGACGATGTCGTTCTGCGTCGTCCCCCGCAGTTCGGTCGACGCCACCCCCTGCTCCTCGGCGTTGGCGACGTAGAGCGCCAGCAGCCACGACGCCGTGGCGTTGATCGTCATCGACGTGTTCATCTCGCCGGGTGGGATCCCGTCGAGGAGGGTGCGCACGTGGCCGAGATGAGCGACGGGCACGCCGACCTTGCCGACCTCCCCACGGGCCATGTCCGAGTCCGGGTCGTAGCCGGTCTGGGTGGGCAGATCGAACGCGATCGACAGCCCGGTCTGTCCCTTGGCGAGGTTGGTCCGGTAGAGCTCGTTCGAAGCGGCGGCGGTCGAGTGGCCGGAGTACGTCCGCATCATCCACGGGCGAGGAGTACTCCGCTCGATGGCCCCATCGGCCGGTCGGTCGGGATTCATGTCGTTCACCTGATTTCTCGCTCAAGTCCGGGCACCTCGGCGCCGAAGCACATCCTGTCCGATCGAGACGCCGGACCACGACCTCGTGGATGGATCCTCCTCCGGTACCTGGGACAAACGGTCGGCCGAGTTCTCGGCGGGGGGGGGGGGGGGGCCCCCCCGACGCCGATCTCTCGTCAGTCATCGGAGACCGATTCCTGTCGGATCGCGATGGCGAGGCGATCCAGGTAGTCGTTCCGAGAGATGTCGACCGCGCCCAGCGATGAGAGGTGGGACGTCGTCCACTGCACGTCGAGAAGTGTCGCTCCGGTTTCGCGAAGCCAGGTGACCAGGTGCACGAGTGCGACCTTCGATGCGTCCGTCGCCCTGTGGAACATCGATTCGCCGGCGAAGAACCCGTTGATGCGAACCCCGTAGAGACCACCGACGAGGCAACCGTCGGTGTCGAGCACCTCGATCGAGTGGGCCCACCCGAGTCGGTGGAGTTCGGAGTAGGCGTCGACGAAGTGGCCGTCGATCCAGTTCCCCCGTCGGGGAGCGTCGGCGCACGCCCGCATCACCTGGGTGAATGCCGTGTCACGGTGGACTTCGAAGCGTGAGAGGCTGCGGCGGAGCGATCGGCTCACGCGGAGTCCGTCGAGGGGCAGGATGCCACGCGGATCAGGGGAGTACCAGGCGATCCGTCGACGGTCGAAGGGCATGGGGAACAATCCCGCCCGATAGGCCGCCAGCAGGGTCCCCGGCTCGAGATCGGCCCCGACGGCGACGATGTCGCTGTCGTCGGACGGGCCGTCGGTGGGCATCACCCATCGGCTCGGTGGCGGCTCGACCGGGCGGTGCGCGTTCATCGATCAGTACTCGTAGAAGCCCTGCCCGGACTTTCGGCCGAGTCGGCCGGCGGCCACCATGCGGCGCAGGGTGGGGACGGCTGCGTAGTTCGGGTCACGGAACTCGTCGTAGAGGGCATCGAGGATGGCGACCGTCGTGTCGAGTCCGACGAGGTCGAGCAAGGCGAACGGACCCATCGGGAAGTTACAGCCCCCGCACATCGCGACGTCGATGTCGGCCATCGCGGCGGTGCCGTGCTCCCACAGACGCACCGCGTTGTTCAGGTACGGGAACAGCAGTGCATTGACGACGAACCCGGCTCGGTCCGAGACGACGACGGGGTGCTTGCCGCACGCCGTGGCGAACGCCGTGGCTGCGGCGATGGTGGCGTCGCTGGCGGTGATGGGCTTCACGATCTCGACCAACTGCATCGCCGGGGCCGGGTTGAAGAAGTGGATACCGCAGACCAGGTCGGGTCGGTGGGTCGCTGCAGCGAGTTCGACGACGGACAGCGTCGACGTGTTCGTCGCCAGGATCCCTTCCGGTCGGACGATCCGGTCGAGGTCCGTGAACAGGGCTCGTTTGGTCGGGAGGTGTTCGACGATGCTCTCGATCACGAGGTCGCAGTCGGCGAGTCGGTCGAGTTGGTCGGTGACCTCGATCCGTTCGAGTACTGCATCGCGGTCGTCGGTGCTCGCGCGGCCTCTCGCGACCTGGCGGTCCAGTGTCGAGGCGATCGTGTCCCGAACGGCGTGCGCCCCGTCTGACGTCCGGGAGCGGATGACGACGTCGAAGCCGGCGCGTGCTGCGACCTCGGCGAGTCCGGCGCCCATGATGCCGGATCCGACGATGCCCACGGTGTGGATCGTCCGCTCCGCACCGGCTGATCGTTCGTGGTCGACGCTCATGGCGCGACCATAGTTACCCGTTGGTAACAAGTGCCGAGTCGAACGGCAGGTGTTCTACGATCGACGGGATGAGTTCGGACCCCGTGCCCAGCGGAATCCTGGTGCTGCAGGGCGGTGCTCCGTTCGTCGGCAACGACGAGCTGGATCAGCGGGTGTTCGCCGGCCGATCCCGGGTGGTCGTACTGCCGACGGCCGACGCCTTCGAAACGCCGCAGTTGCTGGTCGACGCTGCGCTCGCATGGGCGGGCCGGATCGGTGTCGAGGTGGTGCCGTCGATGGTGCTCACCCGCCGCCAGGCCGACGACGAGGCCGCCTCGGTCGTCGACGCCGCGGATGCCGTGTTCTTCGCAGGTGACTCGTCGAACCATCTCCGCAGCGTCGTCAAGGACACCCCGCTCTTCGCTGCCGTCGAACGGGTCCTCGCCCGTGGTGGCGTGGTGGCAGGTGCTGCGTCGAGTGCATCGGCGCTGTGCGATCCGATGACCGATCGACGCGGAGGAGCGTTCGCGCTCGGTCTCGGGTTGGTGAAGGGCCTGGCGGTCGTGACGGAGACGGAGGTCTGGCCGCCCGAGCAACTCGTCAGGGCTCGGACGCTCGCCGACACCCCGCTCGCTGAACTCCGGACGGGAACTGCGCTCGTGCGGTCTCCCGACGGTTGGGAGACGGTGGGCGACGTCGTGCTGCACGGTGAACTCCCGCTCTGAACGTCTGGTCGGCGGTTCAGCGCCAGGCGAAAACCGGCTGTTCGAGATGATCGACCCGCTCGCCTGGTCGTCCCTCGAGGCCGACGAGTTTGAACTGGTGCAGCACTGCGCCCGTCGGTGCGTGGATCAGGTCGTTACCGAGTGGCACCTGCACGACCGGGCGGTCGCTCTCGGGAATGGAGATGAACCGGGTGGTGCCGTCCCGGAGGGCGTGGAGGCCGATCCGGTACAGCGCGAGGACCTCGGCGGGTTCGGGCCGGAGGTCCGGGTCGGCGCCGCCCCACAGCACCACGGGGGTGATGACGTACCCCGAGCGGGTCGGATAGTCGTCCAGCCACCCGACGACCGACGACTCGTCCAACCGGAGCCCGATCTCCTCGTCGACCTCACGGAGCGCCGCGTCGAGCGCCGACTCGCCCGGATCCAGTCGACCCCCGGGCAGCGCCCACTGTCCGGCATGGCGATTCATGCGAGACGCTCGCCGGCACAGGAGGAACGCTGCACCACCGGCCACGCCGACCATGCGGCCATCGAGCCCGGCAGCGCCTCCCGGGACGGCGCTCATGTCGATCTCGGTCGCGAGTAGCGGATCCCCGTCGTGGTGATCGTCACTGTCGACGAGGACGATCGCCACCGCTGCACGCCGACGACCGGCGTCGTCGTGTGGGCGGCGCTCGTGGGCGCCGAGACGTTCCGAGAGTGACGATCGGAGGATGCCGTCGTAGGCGATGCGGGCCGGGCTCATCGCGTGGTTCCTCTCAGGCGACGGGCGACGGTGATCGCGCCAGCGACAGCGGCAGCGATCAGTCCTGCACCGACGAGTCGGTCGATCGTGCCCGTTTCGCCGGCGCCGGGAACGGAGGGCTCGGGTGAGCCGTCGAGCGTGGCGTCGAGTTCGACGGGTGCGCCGGTGCGAGCGAGGATGTCGTCGGCTTGCCGGAGCACCGCCCGTGCGATGCCGGGGTCGGTGGTCGGCGAATCCGGACCGTCCGACGAGACGGTGATGACGACCGAGTACGGGCCTTGGGTCCAGGCGCTGATCGCAGTGGCTCCGTCGTCGACCGGTCCCCGGTACGACCAGGCGCCTGCGAACTTCGGATCGACGGCGGCGAGGCCGCGTCCGACGGCGATCGCGGCCGCCTGATCGACCACGGCTTTCGCGGCGTCGTCGTCGATCGAGCGGACGAGTTCGATCACGACCGTCATTCCCGGCCGGCTCCAGGTGCGGACACCGGCGACGAGTCCGTCGGCTTCGGGCGAGGGATCCTCGAGATGGGCGACCGCGTCGGGCCGCAAGTCAGCGAGATCTCGGGCCGAGAGGTCGGCCGCCGTCGTGGCCGCGTCGGCGAATCCGTCGATGCGGTCGATCAGCAGGTCGGTCGGCTCGACGATGTCCACCGACACTCCGGTCACCGAGAGCAATCCGGCCAGCGCACCGGCGGCGACGACATGGGTGGCGGGCATGGTGTGGCGACGCTTCCGACTCGGTCGGGATCAGCCCCGGTATCCGTTCGTGATCGGTACCCGGCGGTCCTTGCCGAAGGCCTTCGGACTGATTCGGACGCCCGGTGGGGTTTGGCGCCGCTTGTATTCGGCGATGTCGACCAGACGCGTGATCCGGCGAACGATCGCCTCGTCGTGCCCCGCTTCGATGATCTCGGCGGCGGTCCGGTCGTGTTCGACGTAGAGCGACAGGATCGGGTCGAGCACGTCGTACGGCGGCAGCGATTGATCGTCACGCTGATCGGGCCGCAGTTCGGCCGACGGCGGTTTGGTGAGCACCCCGGTCGGGACGACTTCCCGGCCGGACGATTCGTTGACGAAGCGGCACAGTTCGTAGACGTCGAGCTTGAGGACGTCCTTGATCACGGCGTAGCCGCCGACCGAGTCGCCGTAGATCGTGAAGTACCCGACGGCCAACTCCGACTTGTTGCCGGTGGTCAGGACCATCCAGCCGAACTCGTTCGAGAGCGCCATCAGGATCTGACCACGGCAGCGCGACTGCAGGTTTTCGAGTGTCAGCCCGGGTTCGCGGCCGGCGAAGGACGGTTCGAGCAGATCGAGGTACGACTGGAACACCGGCTCGATCGGGATCGTCCGGTACTCGATGCCGAGGTTTCGTGCGAGGGCCTCGGCGTCGGAGCGGGAGTGGTCCGAGGAGTACCGAGACGGCATCGACACCCCGTGCACGTGCTCGGCCCCGATCGCGTCGACGGCGATGCATGCGACGAGCGTCGAGTCGATGCCGCCCGAGAGTCCGATGACGACGTCGCTGAAGCCGTTCTTCGTGAGATAGCCACGGGTTCCGAGAACCAGCGCGTCGTAGAGCTCCTGTGATCGACCCGGTCGCGGAGCGACGGGCGCCGACGCCCGGTGGCCGGCCGGGTCGGCCGACGGTCGGGTGGCGGAGCGTGGCTGCTCGGTGACCGTCAGGACGGGTAGGGCCGGAGAGTTGCGGCGACCCCGCGGATCGAGGAGGCGGTCGCGCCACGATGCAGGGATCGGGACGTCGACGATCAGCAGGTCCTCGACGAACTGCGGCGACCGGGCGAGGATCTCGCCGTCGGCGTCCACCACGAACGAGCCGCCGTCGAACACCAGCTCGTCTTGACCACCCACCTGGTTGACGTAGACGACCGGTGTGTGCGCGTCCTCGGCTCGGGTGGCGACCATGCGCTCCCGGTCGGCCGCTTTGCCCCGGTGGTAGGGCGAGGCGTTGATGTTGATGCTCAGGGCGGCACCGCCGGCCGCCTGCTCGGCGAGTGGGCCGGTCGGCGACCAGATGTCCTCGCAGATCGACACGCCGACGGCGACCCCGGCGATCCCGAACAGACAGAGCGGTTCGTCGCCCGGGGTGAAGGTGCGCTGCTCGTCGAACACGGCGTAGTTGGGCAGGTGTCGTTTCCGGTAGGTGCCGACGATCCGACCGTCGGCGCACACGGCGGCAGCGTTGTGGAGATCGAGATCGGCGTCGACGAAACCGACGACGGCGACGCAACCGGTGGTGGCGCGAGCGATGGTCTCGAGCGCCGCACGGTTCCCGGCGACGAATCCGGGTTTGAGCACGAGATCCTCGGGTGGGTACCCGGTCACCGACAACTCCGGGAAGGCGATCACGTCGCACCCGGCCTCGTCGGCCTGGCGATATGCGGCGAGGATGCGCTCCACGTTGCCGTCGAGATCGCCGACGACGAGATCGAGTTGGGCGAGCGCAATGCGCACGACGGTCACGGAGCCAGGCTACTGGTGAGCTGTGTGGCGCCCTTGCCGAACGACGGCGGTGGGACCCGAGCAGACCCGTAACGTCGCGCTCCCGGGTGATCGAAACGCTTCCCACGACGGCCAGTGCACCTGGGTCGTCGTTGTCCAGTTCGATCACCATGGCGGTCGTCGCCGTGTGCTCCTTCGTGCCGCGTGTGGACTCTCCGCGTCGTCGCGCATCGGGGCCGACGTGCGGAACTCCTCGACGCGGTTCGGGACCTCAGCCCAGTTCGAACGACGTCACTCCGAAGATCGCCGCCCACGGGAGGACCGGAGCTGCGCCGTGGTACATGCGACCACATGCGAACTCCTCCCGCAGACCCAGCCGCTCGGCGAGATCGAGTGCCGCCGGGTTCACCTCGGGAACATCGAGCGAGACCGGATCGTTCCCGGCCTGTGCGACCAGATGGCGCGCGATCCGTTCAGCCTGTTCAGGAGTTCGAGCGAAGAGCGGGCCGATCTTCCAGCCGATGCGACATCGGCGCAGGACGCCGTACCCGCGTACGTCCCCGGCGTCGGACACGTCCGCGACCGCAATCGCACCCTCGGCGCCGATCCATCGACGGAGGAACACGTCGCGATCGAACCCGAAGTGCTGTCGATCGACCGGGCTCAGCGCGGCCGCATCCGTCTCCCCGATCCGGCGGAGCGCATCACATTCGACGCCGGCATCGGACGTGCCGGTCATCCGAATGTTCCGATGGGCGAGGTCGAAACCACCGGCGGCGTAGAACGGGACCATCTCGAGCACGCCGTCCATGCCGATCGCCGCACCGGGGCGGAGTCGAGCGAGGAGGGTGTCGCGCCGCCACATCCAGAAGTCGCGTCCGATGCCCCGCCCTCGGAGATCGGGCCGGACGATGAAGAACCCCATGAATCCGTGGTCATCCCCGTAGGCGACGATCGATCCGGTCGCGACGACCTCTCCGTCGAGTTCGGCAACCACGAACCCCGCAGGATCGGTCTCCCAGAAGACGTCGGCGTCGACGATGCCGGGGTTCCACCCCTCGTCGGCGGCCCAACCGACCGCTCGGTCGAGTTCGTGCCGCTCCGCTCGGCGGTAGACGATGGGTTCCGGCATCGCTCGTCGTCGTCGATCTCGTGGAGCCGGTCTCGTGCGAGCGTCGCTCGACGGTCACCGGCTCGTGGTCGGGGTGAGAGGATTCGAACCTCCGGCCTCCACGTCCCGAACGTGGCGCGC
>JBMUCX010000107.1:0-8971 GCA_049458915.1 Ilumatobacteraceae bacterium | reverse complement strand
CACGGTCACGACGACCACGGTCACGACGATCATCACGTCGCCCACGGCAAGCCCCTGCCGTTCGCCCCGTTCGACTCACCGTGGAAGATCACGGCGCCGCTCATCGTGCTCGCGGCGCTCGCCGTCGGCTCGGGGTACCTCAACGCCCCGGCGCTGAAGATCTACTGGTTCGAGCACCAGACCGAGTCATCGATCGGTCTCCCCATCGCCCACTCCGACGAAGAAGGCGGCTACGGCGACGAGAAGAAGGACGGCGACGAGGACGCAGGGGCGGTCACCGAACTCGCCATCGGCCCGTCGGGTGGAGGGTTCGTCGCCGCCGGGAAGTACGAGCCGAGCGGTGAGTTCGCGATCCCGCCTCCGCCGAAGTTCACCTGGTCGGCCGCTGCACCGGGCCTCGCCCTCGTGGCGCTCGGGTTCCTGATCAGCCTCGGAGCGAGCGTGGCGGTCTTCGGCGGCCGCCGCAACATCTTCTCGCCGTTCGTCGGGCTCACTGCTCGGGTCGCCCCCGTGCGAGCGTTCCACCGGTTCCTCGTCCAGAAGCTCTACCTCGATGCGCTGTACGAACGCGTGATCGTCCGAGCGGTGGCGTATCCGATCTCACAGGCCGCGTACTGGGTGAACCAGCACGTCATCGACGGCATCGTGAACGGCGTCGGTCGCTCGGGTCGCCGGTCGGGCGAGTTCGTGTACCGGTACGTCGACCAGGGCGTCGTCGACCGAGCCGTCAACCTGTCGGGCACCGCAGCGTCCGAAGGTGGCCACGCCTTGCAACCGGTCCAGTCCGGCAAGGTCAACCAATACGGCGCCCTGCTGTTCGGCGCCGCTGCGGTCGGCGCCATCGTTCTCATCCTCCTCAACGTCTAGAGCACCCGCGAAGGCAATCACATGCAATTCTCCGTTCTCACCGACGACAACTGGCTCCTCACGGTCGGCACCTTCCTGCCGCTCGTCGGCGTGCTGTTGATGATGTTCGTCCCCTCCTCGGACGAGACGACCCACAAACAGATCGCCGTCACGACGGCCGGCCTCACGATGCTCGTCGGGATCTACACCCTCGTGCGGTTCGACTACTCGGCTGCCGAGTCGTTGCAGTTCCACGTCGACACCCGCTGGATCGACGTGATCGGCGCCGGCTACACGATCGGACTCGACGGGATCAGCCTCCCGCTGTACTTCCTGTCGATGGTGGTCACCTTCCTGGTTGCGATCTACACGTGGGACAACATGCCCGACGCCGGCAACCCGAAGATGTTCCTGATCCTGATGCTGGTGCTCCAGGTCGGCATGGCCGGATCGTTCATCGCTCAGGATCTGATCCTGTTCTTCGTGTTCTTCGAACTCGTCCTGCTGCCGATGTACTTCATGATCGGCGTCTGGGGTGGCGACGACCGGCAGTACGCGTCGCTCAAGTTCTTCCTCTACACGATGTTCGGATCCGCACTGATGCTCGTGGCGTTCCTCGCGCTGTTCTGGACGTCCGGCGCCGAGAGTTTCGGATTCCAGGCCCTCACCGAGGCCGGTGCCGGCCTGAGCCGAGAGACCCAGATCTGGATCTTCGCCGGCATGTTCATCGGCTTCGCCGTGAAGGTGCCGATGTTCCCCTTCCACACCTGGCTCCCCGACGCCCACACCCAGGCCCCGACGCAGGGGTCGGTGATCCTGGCGGCGATCCTCCTGAAGCTCGGCACCTACGGATTCGTCCGGATCGCCATCCCCATGCTTCCGGAGGGTGCGAAGGCCTGGGCGCCCGTCATCGGCATCCTCGCCGTGGTCGGCATCATCTACGGCGCACTCGGCTGCCTCGCCCAGACCGACATGAAGCGTTTGATCGCGTTCTCGTCGGTCGCCCACATGGGTTTCGTGATGCTGGGTATCGCCACCCTGACGCCGCTCGGCATCAACGCCGCCCTGTTCGGGATGGTGGCGCACGGCCTCATCACCGGCATGTTGTTCTTCCTCGCCGGATCCGTGAAGCACCGCTACCACACCCTCGAGATCAAGCGCCTCGGAGGGATGCTCCTGCAGATGCCGAAGCTCGGATGGCTGCTCGGTTTCGCAGCGATGGCCTCGCTCGGTCTACCCGGCCTCGCCGGATTCTGGGGTGAGTTCCCCGCACTCCTTGCATCCTGGAACCCGAACGAGGTCGTCGGACTCGATGTCGATCTGTTCCGGGTGTTGACGGTGATCGCCGCGCTCGGCACCGTGCTCGCGGCGGCGTACCTGCTCTGGCTGTACCAGCGGACCTCCTTCGGCCAGCCGAGTGCCGAGTTCTCGGGCGGTGATCATCACGCCCGCTCCCTGAGCGCTGCGGCGAACCCGGATCACGCCGCCGACGGTCACGGTGATGACGGCCACCACGCCGACCTCCACGACGTGACCCGCCTCGAGTGGATCGCCTGGACGCCGTTCCTCGTGGCGATCGTCGTCTTCGGGGTGTACCCACAGCTGATGTTCAAGGTGATGGATCCGGCGGTCACCCAGTTGGTCGAGAACCTCCAGGTCGGGCTCGGCAAGTGAGTACTGCGCTCCTCGCCCAGGCCTGGGAGGCCCCGACCATCGATTGGCACGCGCTCGCTCCCGAACTCGTGCTCCTCGTGGGAATCAACGTCATCCTGGCGATCGACCTGTGGATCGACGACGCCAAGAAGTGGATCGTCGCGACGTTGAGCGGTTTCCTCCTCCTCGGTGCGTTCCTCCCGATCGCCACGCTGGCGGTGCTGGGCGATGACGTCCGGTCGATGTTCGATGGCCGGTACGTCGTCGACGAGTACGCCCTGGTGGCGAAGGGATTGTTCCTGCTCGTCGGTTACGTCGTGGTGCTGATGAGCCAGAACGAACTCGAAGAGGGCGGCTACTACCAGGGTGAGTTCTACGTGATGATGCTCGTCAGCGTGCTCGGCATGGTGATGATGGCGTCGAGCCGCGATCTGATGTCGATCTTCGTCGCTCTCGAGCTGCTGTCGATCCCGGCCTACATGATGGCCGCATGGCGCAAGCGTGATCCTCGATCGAACGAGGCGGGCGTGAAGTACTACCTGCTCGGTGTGTTCGCCTCTGGCGTGCTGCTGTTCGGGATGAGCTATCTCTATGGGACGACCGGTTCGACGAAATTGACCGACATCGGAGAGGCTCTCGCCGCCGCCGACCTCTCGGCGATGCAGGTGATCGGAGTCGTCTTCGTCGTGGTCGGCTTCGCCTTCAAGGTGTCGGCGGTTCCGTTCCACACCTGGGCGCCCGACACGTACGAAGGTGCGCCGACGCCCGTGACGGCGTACCTGTCGGTGGCCTCGAAGGCTGCCGGATTCATCGGACTCGTGACGATGCTCTACCTCGCGATGTACGCCGCCGACGGCGTGTACGAACCGTTCATCTTCGTGCTCGCCGCATTGACGATGACGGTCGGGAACGTCATGGCCCTCCGGCAGACGAACATCGTCCGGATGTTGGCGTACTCGTCGGTCAGCCAGGGTGGATTCATCCTGATGCCGCTCGCCGTGATGGCGTCCGGTGACGCTGCCGAGTCGTCGCTCAAGGCCGTCGTCATCTACCTGCTCATCTACGCCTTCTCGAACCTCGGGGCGTTCGCTGTCATCATCGCCGTGAGTCGGAAGACCAAGTCCGGTGAGATCGCTTCGTTCGGCGGCCTGATGTCGTACGCCCCGGGTCTCGGGGTGGCGATGACGGTGTTCATCGCCTCGCTGACGGGCATCCCACCGCTCGGGATCTGGATCGCCAAATTCACGGCGTTCCGTGCGTTGCTCGATGCCGGCGACGGCATCGGGTACACGTTGGCGATCATCGCCGCCGTCAACACCGTCGTCTCGGCCGCCTACTACATGAAGGTGCTCCGGGAGATCTGGATGAAGCCCGTTCCCGATGGTGACACGAGCCGGATCGACGTGCCGCAGCCGATCACCGTCGCGCTCGGGATCTGTGTCGCGGGTACGGTCGTGCTCGGCGTCGTTCCGAGTCTCGTGCTCCGTTTCGCCGATCTGGCCGACCTCACGGACAACGGCCTGCTCTCGGCGATCGGTGGCTGACCCGGATCCCGGACGAGCATCCGGACCGGTCGTCGTGGAGGCGGTTCCGTTCTCGTCGTTCATGGCCGATGCGCTGTACGGGCCGCACGGTTTCTACACCCGTGGTGGCTCGGCCGGCCGGCGAGGTGACTTCCTGACCTCACCCGAGGTCGGGCCGCTGTTCGGCGCCGTGATCGCCCGTCATCTCGACGAGGTCTGGACGCGTCTCGAGCGACCCGCTCCGTTCACCGTGGTCGAGGTCGGCGCCGGACCGGGGACGCTGGCGCGCAGCATCCTCGCTGCGTCGCCCCGGTGCCTCGCGTCGCTCCGCTACATCGCCGTCGAGGTGTCGGCCGGACAACGCGCTCGTCATCCCGAGGGCATCGAGAGTGTGTCCACCATGCCGCACGACCCCATCGAGGGGGTCGTGCTCGCGAACGAGTTGCTCGACAACCTGCCTTTCCGGCTGGCGGTGCACGACGGAGGGTGGCGGGAGGCCTTCGTCGTCCGTCTGCCCGACGGTCGACTGGTCGAGCAGTTGAGTGCGCCGTTCGACCCGCTCCCGCCGATGCTGCCGGCGAATGCTCCGCACGGGGCGCGAGCTCCACTCCACGACGAGGCGTCGGCTTGGGTGGCCGCCGCACGGCGATCGGTGCGCCGCGGCTCGGTGATCGCGTTCGACTACTGCGTGGCTCGCACGGCAGAACTCGTCGGCCGTCCATGGCGCGAGTGGCTCCGGACCTATCGGTCCCACGAGCGGGGCACCCACTACCTCGCGGCCGTCGGCGAACAAGACATCACGACCGAGGTCGCCGTCGATCAGCTTCCCGAGCCGGACGTCGTTCGGAGCCAATCCCAGTGGCTGCAACTCCACGGTATCGACGAGCTCGTCGACGAAGGACGTCGGGTGTGGGCCGAGCGCGCATCCCGGCCGGATCTCGAGGCGATCCGGATGCGGAGTCGAGTGAGCGAGGCGGAAGCCCTGCTCGACCCGTCGGGTCTCGGAGGGTTCTCGGTGCTCGAGTGGCACTCCTGAACGCCGCCGGCCGACGGGGACACGGTCGGCTCTACTACGGCTGGATCGTCCTCGTGGTCGGAACCATCGGTGCCGTGGCTTCGATCCCGGGACAGACCGCCGGGGTCAGTGTCTTCACCGACCGGTTGACCGAGGCGACCGGATTGTCCCGGGTCGATCTCTCCGTCGCATATCTGGTCGGCACCGGTGCGAGCGGCTTCGCACTGCCGCGAGCGGGTCGCGCCCTCGATCGCTGGGGCGCACGCGTCGTGGCGACCTGCGCCGTGGTGCTCCTCGCCTCGACGTTGGTCGTTCTGTCGTCGGTCGGCCCGATGGGCCCCGCGCTCGGCCTGGCGGTGATGAGCCTCGCCTTCGGAAGCCTGCGGTTCAGCGGTCAGGGGCTCCTCACCCTGTCCTCGCGCACGATGATCTCCCTGTGGTTCGAGCGTCGCAGAGGAGTCGTGTCGGCCTGGTCGAATGCCGCCGTGAGCTTCGCGTTCGCCGTCAGTCCGGCCCTCCTGCTCGTGCTGGTCGAGGCCCGGGGGTTCAGGGCCGCGTGGCGCCTGATGGCGTTCGTCCTCGTCGCCGTCGTCGGCACGATGGTCATCGCCCTGTACCGACGCGACCCCGAGAGCGTCGGGCAGGTGGTCGATGGCTCCTCGGACGACCGAGGTGATCCGGACGTGGTCGAGCGTCGCGCCACGGCGGACCGGACCCGTGCCGAGGCGCTGCGGTCCCGTTCGTTCTGGGCGGTCACGATTCCCGTGGTGGCCCTCGCGTCGACGTCGACCGCGCTGACCTTCCACATTCTCGACCTGGGCACCGAGGTCGGCGTCCCCGACGATCGGATCGTCCGGATCTTCCTGCCCGTCGCCGTGATCAGCGTTCCCGTGACCTTCATCGGTGGTTGGCTCGTCGACCGGTCGGCCGTCGTGGCCGTCGGTGCCGTGATGTCGGCGGCTCAAGTCGTGATGTACCTCTCGGTACCGTGGATGGGCGGATCGCTCGGTGCGATCGTCACCGTGGTGTCGTGGGGGATCGCCCAAGGGTGCTACGCGCCGTTGACATCGGCGGCGTTGGCTGCGCTGTTCGGCCGTCGACACCTCGGCTCGATCGCCGGAGTGCAGATGTCGATGATGGTGCTGGGCAGCGCCGTCGGTCCGGCGCTGTTCGCCGTCGTCCAGGCGTCGACGGGGAGCTACCGGGCGGCGATCTGGGGGTCGATCGCCGTTCCGCTGATCGGGCTGGTCATCGCCGCGACGGGCCGGCGATCTCCGAGGACCGATGAACTCGCCGTGACGGCTGCTCTACGATGAACCGCATGAGTGAGGGGAACCAGCAGTCGATCGAAGCGTTGTCCGACGAGCACCGGATGTTCCCGCCGCCCGATGCGTTCGCCGCCGGCGCGCTCGTCGCTGATCGGGCCATGTTCGACGCCGCCGCTGCGGACCACGAGGGGTTCTGGGCCGAGCGGGCGTCCGAACTCGTCGACTGGAGTCGGCCGTGGGACACGGTCCTCGAGTGGGAGCTTCCGTACGCCAAGTGGTTCGTGGGTGGACGATTGAACGTCGCCGAGAACTGCCTCGACCGGCACGTCCGCTCCGGGAACGGTGATCGTGTCGCGATCCATTGGGAGGGTGAGCCCGGGGACACGCGGACGATCACGTATGCCGAGTTGCTCGACGAGGTGTCCCGGTTCTCGAACGTGCTGCGCTCGCTCGGCGTGAACAAGGGCGACCGCGTCAACATCTATCTGCCGATGATCCCCGAGGCCGCCGTGGCGATGCTCGCCTGCGCGCGAATCGGAGCGCCGCACAGCGTCGTGTTCGGTGGCTTCTCCGCCCAGTCGCTGGCCGACCGGATCAACGATGCCGAGGCCAAGCTGTTGATCACCGCCGATGGCGGCTACCGCCGGGGTGAGGTGTTCCCGCTCAAGCCGGCCGCCGACGAAGCGCTCGCTCAGACCTCGACGATCGAGCACGTGGTGGTCGTCCGGCGAGGTGACAACCAGGTCGAGATGGTCGACGGTCGGGATCACTGGTACCACGAGTTGATGGCCGGTGCATCGGCGGACTGTCCTGCCGAACCGATGGACAGTGAGGACCTGCTCTTCCTGCTGTACACCTCGGGCACGACGGGGAAGCCGAAGGGGATCATGCACACGATGGGCGGGTACCTGACCCAGGCCACGTACACCCATCGGTACGTGTTCGACCTCCAACCCGACGACGTGTACTGGTGCACCGCCGACGTCGGCTGGATCACCGGCCACTCGTACATCGTCTACGGCCCGATGTCGAACGGCTGCACCCAGGTGATGTACGAGGGTGTTCCGAACTTCCCGGGCAACGACCGGTTCTGGTCGATCGTCGAGAAGTACGGCGTGACGAAGTTCTACACCGCCCCGACGGCGATCCGGACGTTCATGAAGTGGGGCCCCGACGAACCGGCCAAGCACGATCTGTCGTCGCTCCGCCTCCTCGGCACCGTGGGCGAGCCGATCAATCCCGAGGCGTGGATGTGGTACCACGAGCACATCGGCGGCGGTCGGTGCCCGATCGTCGACACCTGGTGGCAGACGGAAACCGGTGGGATCATGATCAGCCCCCTGCCGGGCGTGACGGTCACCAAGCCCGGCTCGGCCACCCACCCACTGCCGGGCGTCGTCGCCGAACTCGTCGACGACGAGGCGCAGCACGTCGACCGAGGTGGCGGATATCTCACCCTGACTGCTCCCTGGCCGGGGATGCTCCGCGGTATCTGGGGCGATCCGCAGCGCTTCGTCGACACCTATTGGTCCCGGTTCCCCGGTCGGTATTTCGCCGGCGACGGAGCGAAGATCGACGACGACGGGTACCTCTGGGTGCTCGGACGAGTCGACGACGTGATGAACGTCTCCGGTCATCGGATCTCGACCGCCGAGGTCGAGTCGGCGTTGGTGAGCCATCCAGCAGTGGCCGAAGCCGCCGTCGTCGGGGCGAACGATGCCACGACGGGGCAGGCGATCATGGCGTACGTGATCCTCCGGAGCGGTGCCGGTGACGTGGCCGTCGACGAACTCCGGAACCACGTGGCCTCCGAGATCGGTGCGATCGCAAAGCCCAAGGCGATCTTCATCACTCCCGACCTGCCCAAGACCCGATCGGGGAAGATCATGCGTCGTTTGTTGCGCGACGTCGCCGAGGGACGGAATCTCGGTGACACGACGACGCTGGCCGACGCCAGCGTCGTCGACGAACTGCAGCGGCGTGCCGCCGATGGTGGCGGCGATGACTGATCGGTCCGACGACGCCGCCGACCACGGCAGTGGGCCGTCGCTCCCCGAAGCACGCTGGTCGGCGCGCCCGCCGAGTTCGTCGTTCGAACCGGCCGGCGATGACCGCGGCGGAGCCGACCAGCTGCCGACCGTCGACCGGCATGCCGTTGCGAGGGCGCGTCAGCTGCGGAGTCGTGATGGCCGAGCCGGCCGGGTCGTCGGACGAGTCGTTCGTGTCGTGTTCGTGCTCGGTGTCGCTCTGGCGCTCCTGTTGACCATCGGGCGATCGCTCGTGTTCCCGGATCAGTGGACCGCCGAGATCGCCCCGTACGTGGACGACCTTCAAAACGAGTTCGATCTGGAGTTCGAGGAGTCGCTCGACTTCGGCGAACTCCCCGAGGCCGAGTACGCCAGGCGGGTCGCCGAGGTCGTGCTCGGCCCGGGTTGGACCGACCGGCTCGCCGAGTGGCGTGCCCTCGGCCTGGTCGGCGGTCGGGTGCTGCCCGAGCAGGTCGCCGAGGTCGTCGCGGCCCGGTTCCCGGCACACTTCGATCCGACCACTCGTTCGATCGTCGCATCCTCGGCGGTGGCAGCCGCCGATCGGGCCGTGGCGCTCCGTCTCGCCATTCGGATCGCCCTGGCCGATGAGATCGCTGCGGGCGAGCGGGCGACCCGCCC
>JBMUCX010000106.1:0-9185 GCA_049458915.1 Ilumatobacteraceae bacterium | reverse complement strand
AGGCGATCCAGATCCATCCGCTCGTCTGCACGGCGTTCAACGCCGACTTCGACGGTGACCAGATGGCCGTCCACGTGCCGCTCAGTGCCGAAGCCCAGGCCGAGGCCCGCGTGCTCATGCTGTCGGCCAACAACATCCTCTCGCCGGCGTCGGGTCGCCCGATCGTGACCCCGACCCAGGACATGGTGATCGGCGGGTTCTACCTGACCGAGCACGTGGAGGGAGCCAAGGGCGAGGGCCGGGTCTTCCGTCACCTGTGGGAAGCGGTCCGGGCCAACGACGAGGGCGGGTTGGAACTCCACGCATCGATCACGTTCCGTCCGGGTCCAGGAGTCGAGCCGTACGAGACGACGTTGGGACGGGCGCTCTTCCAAGAGGCGCTCCCGGCCGATTACGCCGACCAGTTCGGATACATCTCGGGGACGATCAAGAAGAACGAGATGGGCGTCATCGTGGAGCGTCTCTCCGACAACTACGAGGCGGTCGAAGTCGCCCGCGCCCTCGATGCCATCAAGAACCTCTGCTATCGCTACGCGTCGCAGTCCGGGCTGACCGTGTCGATCGACGACGTGCGCACGCCGGCAGCCAAGGCCGGTCTGATGGAGGAGGCCGAGGAAAAGGCCGACCGCATCGAGCAGCAGTTCCGCCGAGGGATCATCACCGACGGTGAGCGCCGTCAGCAGGAGGTTTCGATCTGGACCGACACGACCGCGAAGGTCCAGGCGGCGATGGAGGAGGACTTCCGGAGCCAGCGGTTCAATCCGATCGACATGATGGTGGGTTCCGGCGCACGCGGGAACATGACCCAGATGCGTCAGATCGCCGGAATGCGCGGCCTCGTGGCGAACCCTCGTGGCGACATGATCCCCCGTCCCATCAAGTCGAACTTCCGTGAAGGCCTCGAGACCCTCGAGTACTTCATCGCCACGCCGGGTGCCCGAAAGGGTCTCGTCGACACGGCACTGCGGACCGCCGACTCCGGTTACCTGACGCGCCGTCTCGTCGACGTCGCCCAGGAACTGATCGTTCGCGAGGAGGACTGCGGTACGACGCTCGGCGTCTGGATCGACGACGTCATCGCCGACACGACGAACCTCAAGACCCACTTGCCGACGAAGCTGTTCGGTCGTGCCCTCCTCGGTGACGTGGAGCTGTCCACCCCGATGGCGGATGGCCGCACCGTCCTGCCCCGCAACACGATCGTCGGTGATGACGAGCTCGTCGCACTCCGGGACGATCCGGGCATCACCCGCCTCCGGGTGCGATCGGTGTTGACCTGCGACGCCGAACTCGGCGTGTGTGCACTCTGCTACGGCCGCTCGCTGGCGACCGGCAAGTCGATCGAGCTCGGCGAGGCCGTCGGCGTGATCGCCGCCCAGTCGATCGGTGAGCCCGGCACGCAGCTGACGATGCGAACCTTCCACACCGGCGGTGTCGCCGGCAAGGACATCGCCGGTGGTCTCCCACGCGTCGTGGAACTGTTCGAGGCGCGGACACCGAAGGGCGTCGCCCGCCTCGCACCGGTGGGTGGGTCCTTGCGGCTCGGCGACGACGAGGGCAAGGGCATCCGCGTCACGATCACGGACGACCAGGGTGAAGAGCACGAGACGGTGCTCCCGCTCGGTGCTCGACCGATCGTCTCGGACGGACAGGACGTCAAGGCCGGCGACAAGATCACCGAGGGCCCTTCCGACCCCAAGGAACTCATGGAGATCAAGGGCATCCGCGAGACGCAGGTGTACCTGGTCGAAGAAGTCCAGAAGGTCTACCGGGACCAAGGTGTGTCGATCCACGACAAGCACATCGAACTCATCGTCCGGCAGATGACGCGGCGGATCGGTGTCCAAGAACCGGGCGGTACCGACTTCCTGCCCGGCGAGCGCGTGGACGCCAAGGTCTTCCGCGACACGAACCGTCGCATGGTGGAAGAGGGCCGTCGTCCGGCCGAGGGTCGCCCCGAGATCATGGGGATCACCAAGGCGTCGCTCGCCACCGAGTCCTGGTTGTCGGCGGCGTCGTTCCAGGAAACGACGAGGGTGCTCACCGAGGCCGCCATCGATGGCAAGTCCGATTCGCTGATCGGCCTCAAGGAGAACATCATCATCGGCAAGCTCATCCCTGCCGGGACCGGCATGATGACGTATCGCGAGTTCGGGATCGATGCCCCGGACTACGAGCCCATGAGCTACTACTCGAGCGACGCCGAGGAGGATCCGGCGACGTTCCTCGCCAACCTCCACGGCTCGTACGAGGGCGAAGGGTCCAACTGACGCTCGCCGCCCCGGGAGCGAGCCGCGTTGGCGTCGCTCTCCGGGGCCCGTAGCATTCGCCGAGCCTCTCGTCCGTCGGAAGCGGACGTACGGCGGTCGACCCCCGGTCGACCGATCCACCACATGCCGAAGTTCCCGGGCCCGGGCAGAACGGGTTGCGGTCTCCGGTGACGACTCACGAGGAAGCACATGCCAACCATTCAGCAGCTGGTCCGCCAAGGGCGCAGCTCGAAGTTCACGAAGAGCAAGACGCCGGCCCTGAAAGGGTCCCCGCAGCGTCGCGGCGTGTGCACTCGTGTGTACACGACCACCCCGAAGAAGCCGAACTCGGCCCTCCGCAAGGTCGCCCGTGTGCGCCTGTCGAGTGGCGTCGAGGTGACGGCCTACATTCCCGGCGAAGGTCACAACCTGCAGGAGCACTCGATCGTGCTCGTCCGTGGCGGTCGCGTTCGCGACCTTCCCGGTGTGCGGTACAAGATCATCCGGGGAGCGCTCGACGCCGCCGGCGTGAAGAACCGCAAGCAGGCCCGAAGCCGGTACGGCGCGAAGCAGGAGAAGTGACCGATGCCGCGTAAAGGACCCGCTCCCCGCCGTGAACTGGTGGCCGATCCGATCTATCGCTCGGTCGTCGTCACCCAACTCATCAACAAGGTGATGCTGCACGGCAAGCGCAGCACCGCCGAAAAGATCGTGTACGACGCGATGACCATGATCGCGAAGAAGACGGGCGACGAACCGCTCGACGTCGTGAAGCGCGCCGTCGACAACGTCAAGCCGCCGCTCGAGGTACGCAGCCGACGGGTCGGTGGTGCCACGTACCAGGTGCCCGTCGAAGTGCGCCCTCGGCGAGCCTCGACGCTCGCGATCCGGTGGCTGGTCGACTTCAGCCGCGCTCGCCGGGAAAAGACGATGGCCGAATGTCTCGCCAACGAGTTGATGGACGCGGCCAACGGTCTCGGCGCGTCGATGAAGAAGCGCGACGACATGCAGAAGATGGCGGAGTCGAACCGCGCGTTCGCCCACTACCGCTGGTGATCGCCAGCGGTCGCAGACCGCATGCGGATCTCGGACCTACGACGGCCGCCCCACGGGGCGGCCGTCGGCGCGCCAGACTTCAGGCGACGGCGGTTCCCGGTTCGAGCCGGGGGAGCCGGAGTGTCAACAGCCAGGTGATCGCGAGGAACGCGGCACTGCCCCACATCGCGCCCTGGAGTCCCGCCCACAACGACAGCACACCCGACAGCAGTGTGCCGAGCAGTCGTCCGACGGCGTTCGCCGAGTAGTAGAAGCCGACGTCCGTGGCGACGTCGTCGTCGCTGCGGGAGTAGGCGAGGATCAGGTACGAGTGGAGCGACGAGTTGACGGCGAAGACGACGCCGAACAGCACGAGACCTCCGACGACGGCGATCGTGACGACGAGGTCCAACTGGACGAGCACGGCGATCGAACCGCAGAGCACCACGAGCACGACCGACCAGCGTCGTGCACCCGACACCCGATCCTCACCGATCAGTCGAGGCGCGAGCGCCTGGACGAATCCGTAGCCGATCACCCAGGCCGCGAGGAACCCGCCCGTTCCCTCGAACGACCAGCCGAGTTGTCCGGTGAGGAACACCGGGAGCGCCACGACGAACCAGATGTCGCGGGAGGCGAACAGGAACACCCGCGCTGCGGCGAGTCGGTTGATCGACGACGACTTGGTCCAGACCGATCGCAAGGGGGTCGGTCGTGTCGACCGACCCAGGTCGCTCTGCAGCAGTGATGCAGCGGCGACCATCACGACCGCCAGGACGCCGGCCATCAGCAGCAGCGATGCGTCGTACCCGACCGAAGCGAGCAGTGCGGCGCCGACGAAGAACCCGACTCCTTTGAGGGCGTTCTTGGACCCGGTCAGGACGGCGACGAGCCGGAACAGCGAGCCGTCCCCGGCGACGAGCTTCACCGTGCTCTTGGAACTCATCTTCGTGAGGTCTTTCGCGATCCCCGACAGCGCCTGCACACCCATCACGTATGCGACCGACGCCACTCGCGCCCAGGAGGCATCGTGCACGCTGAGCCCGATCAGCGCGACCACCTGGAGTCCGAGGCCGGCGACGAGGGTGCGGTTCAACCCGCGCCGTGCTCCGACCCAGCCACCGAGGAGGTTCGTCGCGATCCCGGTCACCTCGTACAGCAGGAACAGGAAGGCGAGGGCGACCGGCGAGTAGCCGAGCTCGTGGAAGTGGAGCAGCACCAGCATCCGCAGCGCCCCGTCGGTGACCGTGAACGCCCAGTAGCCGGCGGTCACGATGGTGTAGTCGCGAGTCGTCGTTTCGCTCATCGTGTCGACGCCGCCACCTTGGCCACGAGGTCGGTGAGCCGGAAGGCGTAGCCGTACTCGTTGTCGTACCAGGCGAGCACCTTGAGCATCCGGGAGTCGATCACCATCGTCGAGGGGCCGTCGACGATCGCCGATCGGGTGTCGTTGGTGAAGTCGGCGGACACCAGTGGTCGGGTCTCGAATCCGAGGATCCCGGCGAGTTCACCGGCGGCAGCGTCGGCGAATCGCTCGTTGACCTCCTCGACGGTGACGTCACGGGACATCGTGAACACGGCGTCGGTGAGCGAGGCGTTGAGCAGTGGTACGCGCACCGCCGTGCCGTTGAGCTTGCCGGCCAGTTCGGGATAGATCATGGTGATCGCCGTCGCCGATCCGGTGCTCGTGGGGATCAGGGAGTTGAGCGCCGAGCGGGCCCGACGGAGATCCCGGTGCGGCGCGTCGACGACGACCTGGGTGTTGGTGACGTCGTGGATCGTCGTGATCGCACCGCGCTCGATGCCGATCTGCTCGTGCAGCACCTTGACCACCGGAGCGAGGCAGTTGGTGGTGCACGACGCAGCGGTGACGATCCGGTGTCGTTCGGGGTCGTAGAGGTGATCGTTGCAGCCCATCACGACGTTCAACACGGACGGGTCCTTCACCGGCGCCGCCACGACCACCGAGTCGACCCCTCGTCCGCCGTTCGGGGGATCGAAATAGCCGGCCAGTTGCTCCACCGTCTTGAACCGACCGCTCGCCTCGATCACGATCTCGATGCCGAGATCCGCCCATGGGACCGCACCGGGAGTGGTGTGCGAGGAGTGGGTGATGCGCTGGCCGTCGAGCACGATCGCACCGTCGTCGACGCCGACCTGGCGGTCGAGTCGGCCGTGGACGGTGTCGAACTCGAGCAGGTGCGCCGAGGTCATCGGGTCGGAGTTCGGGTCGTTCACGTGGGCCAGGTCGAGTTCTCGATGGCGGGCGAGGCCTCGAACGGCGAGCCGCCCGATACGTCCGAATCCGTTGATGCCGATGCGGGTCATCGGGGCTCACTTCCTGACTGGTGTCGGGTAGGGGGAGGTGGTGGATCTCGAAGCGGAGCGGGTCAGCGCACCGTGCGTATGGCGGAGATACGGCGACGCAACGAGGCGACCGTGTCGTCGAATGCTGCGTCGGTACCGTCGACGGCGGGATCGGGCAGCGACCAATGCCATCCCGACTGCGACTCGGTACCGGCTCGAATCCGTTCGTGGGCCCGATCGCAGACCGTGACGACGAACTCGTCGGCCGTCGGTCGATATCGGGCCGGCCGTGCCGCCTCGAGGTCGAGGTGGTTGCGTCGGGCGGCGGCGACGGCCCCGGGATGGACGGCGTCGGCGGGCTCCGTGCCGGCCGACCGGGCCGGGCGGTGGAGCATCGTGCGCCACAGCGCCGCGGCGAGTTGGGACCGAGCCGAGTTGTGGGTACAGACGAAGGTCACTGGTCGATCGGGCGTGACCGGCGCGATGCGCTCCGTCGTCGACTGCTCGATGGATCCCGACACGACGCCCGCTGACGGCACGTCGATCAACTGCACGTAGCGCCGGCGTCGATCGCCGGTGGAGCGACGGCGGCGGACCAGGCCGACGTGCTCGAGCGTGTCGAGGTGGAACGACAGCAACGGGGCGCCGATCCCGAGGAGCACTACCAGGTCGGATGGTGCACGGTCGCTCCGGCTCAGTTCGTCGACGATCGCCAGTCGGATCGGGTCGCCGAGCGCCGCATGGATCGCCGCGCGGCGGGACACGGCCTCGAATCGTTCCTGGTCCACATCGCCCACCGTACGGGTGCGGGGACGATCGTTCAAGTTCGACTGAATCAATTCACCGCGATGTCATTCGCGATGTCATTCGCGATGTCATTCGCGATGTCATCGGCGAGGCACCGAGGTTCCACGTGGTTCCCGGTCGTCTCGCCGACGGGTGTGGGACGACGCACGGTCGCCGATAACATCGCCGTTCGTGCCCGGTGCCGCCGAGGTTCCGAGCACGAGTCGATCCTTGAGAGTTCCAGACCCCGAAAGACGGAAGTGACCTGACGATGGCCAAGCGTGAGTACCCCCTCGAGCGCACCCGCAACATCGGCATCATGGCCCACATCGATGCCGGGAAGACGACCACCACCGAGCGCATCCTCTACTACACGGGGAAGAGCTACAAGATCGGTGAGGTCCACGAAGGCGCTGCGACCATGGACCACATGGCCCAGGAGCAGGAGCGCGGCATCACGATCACGTCGGCCGCCACGACCTGTATCTGGAACAACCATCGCATCAACATCATCGACACCCCGGGCCACGTGGACTTCACGATCGAAGTCGAGCGCTCCCTGCGGGTCCTCGACGGAGCCGTGACCGTCTTCGACTCGGTCGCCGGCGTCGAGCCCCAGACCGAGACGGTCTGGCGTCAGGCCAACAAGTACGGCGTCCCCCGGTTCTGCTTCGTGAACAAGATGGACCGGATCGGTGCGAACTTCTACCGCACCGTCGACATGGTCAAGACCCGCCTCCAGGCCAACGCACTCGTCCTGCAGTTGCCGGTCGGTGCCGGCGGCCCCGAGTCGAACGAACCGTTCATCGGTCTCGTCGATCTCATCAAGATGAAGGCCCTCATCTGGCGCGACGAGGAACTCGGTGCCAAGTGGGACGAGGTCGACATCCCGGCTCACATGGTCGACCAGGCCGACGAGTACCGCGAGGTCCTGCTCGAGACGATCGCGACCGAGGACGAGGCCCTGATGGAGAAGTACCTCGGCGGCGAGGAACTCACCGAAGCCGAGATCAAGGCGGCCATCCGCAAGGGCACCATCGGTCTGGACTTCGTTCCGATCCTGTGCGGATCGGCGTTCAAGAACAAGGGTGTCCAGCCGATGCTCGACGCCGTCATCGACTTCCTGCCGTCGCCGCTCGACATCCCGCCGGCCAAGGGCATCGTCGTCAAGGGCGGCGAGGAGCACGAGGCGAGCAGGGGACCACTCGACAAGGAGTTCTCGGCGCTGGCGTTCAAGATCGTCGCCGACCCGTTCGGCAAACTCACCTACTTCCGCGTCTACTCCGGCGAGATCAACAAAGGTGACGAGGTCTACAACTCCACCAAGGAAAAGCGCGAGCGCCTCGGGCGCATCCTCCTGATGCACGCCAACCAGCGCGAGGACCTCGACGTCGCCATGGCCGGTGACATCGTCGCCGGACTCGGATTCAAAGAGGTCACCACCGGTGACACCCTGTGCGATCGCGACGCCCAGGTGATCCTCGAGAAGATGGAGTTCCCCGAGCCGGTCATCCACGTGGCGATCGAGCCGAAGACGAAGTCCGACCAGGACAAACTCGGCAAGGCGCTGAAGTCGCTCTCCGACGAGGACCCGACGTTCCGGGTACGCACCGACGAAGAGACCGGCCAGACGATCATCTCCGGCATGGGCGAGTTGCACCTCGAGGTCCTCGTCGACCGCATGATGCGCGAGTTCAACGTCGAGGCCACGGTGGGCAAGCCACAGGTGGCCTACCGCGAGACGGTCACCAAGCGGGTGGACAGCCACGAGTACCGCCACGTCAAGCAGTCCGGCGGCTCGGGTCAGTTCGCCGTCATCAAACTCCGGATCGAGCCGAATCCCGGCAAGGGGTTCGAGTTCGCCGACGAGATCACCGGCGGCCGGGTGCCTCGGGAGTACATCAACCCGACGGGTCAGGGTGTCGCCGCGGGTCTCGACTCGGGCGTTCTCGCCGGCTTCGGCATGGTCGACGTGAAGGTCACCCTCGTCGACGGCCAGTACCACGACGTCGACTCGTCCGAAATGGCGTTCAAGATCGCCGGCCAGATGGGCTTCAAGGAAGCTGCAGCAAAGGCCGGTCCGGTGCTCCTCGAGCCGATCATGCAGGTCGAGGTCGTCACTCCCGAGGACTACCTCGGCGATGTCGTCGGCGACCTCAACCGGCGTCGCGGCCGCATCGAGGGCATGGAAGCCAACGGCAACGTCCAGCAGGTCCGGGCCCAGGTCCCCCTGTCGGAGATGTTCGGTTACTCGACCGATCTCCGTTCTTCCACCCAGGGCCGAGCCACGTACACGATGCAGTTCGGCGAGTACCAGCAGGTTCCCGACGCGATCGCGAGCGAGATCGTCAAGCGCGTCCGGGGCGAATGAGTTTCACGTCCCCCATCGATTCAACACCGGAATTCACACCAGAAAGTCAGAGGAAACAGTCATGAGCAAGGCGAAGTTCGAGCGTACGAAGCCGCATGTGAACATTGGCACGATGGGTCATATCGATCATGGGAAGACGACGTTGACGGCGGCGATTTCGAAGACGTTGTCGGATCGTGGTTTGGCGGAGTTCACGTCGTTCGACAACATCGACAAGGCGCCGGAGGAGAAGGCGCGTGGTATCACGATTTCGATTGCTCATATCGAGTACGAGACGGAGAATCGTCATTACGCGCATGTGGACATGCCGGGTCATGCTGACTACATCAAGAACATGATCACGGGTGCTGCGCAGGTGGATGGTGCGATTTTGGTGGTTGCGGCGACGGATGGTCCGATGCCGCAGACGCGTGAGCATGTGTTGTTGGCGCGTCAGG
>JBMUCX010000105.1:0-9238 GCA_049458915.1 Ilumatobacteraceae bacterium | reverse complement strand
GACCGCTGACGGGATGCTCGACGCGATGCTCGTGGAGTCGACACTCGTGGACGTGACGCTCGCGGAATCGACACTCGTGGACGTGGCGCTCGCGGAGTCGACGGTCGTGGACGTGACGCTCGTCGACGACTCGTCGAGAGGGACCGCACACGACACCAGCGACAGGACGAGCGCCCCCATCGGCACACACGCCACCATCCGACCCGCCACCGGGCAAGTCTGCCCGGTGCCGTCGCTACCGTGACGGACGTGACCGATACCCCGTCCGCTCACCCGCCCCTGACCACCGTGGAGTCGATCGAAGTCGACCGTGCCTCACACGTGTCGATCACCTTCGGCGACGGAGTGACCGGTCGATTCGAGCTCGCCGAGCTCCGCCTCGCGTGCCCCTGCGCCGAATGCGACGGTCGGCGTCAACAGGGCCGTGACGTCGCTCCCGCACTGGCAGCCGGCCAAGTCGTCACCGTCACGGCAGCCGAACTCGCCGGCGCCTTCGGGCTCGACCTCGACTGGAGTGACGGACACCGGACCGGCATCTACGGCTGGGCCCACCTCCGCGAGGCCCTCGACGCCGGCCACCTCGGGAGCCGGATCTGACACCGCGCTCCGATCCGACCCGGCCCGGTGCCGTACGGTCGGACCCATGACCCCCGGCCGCCGAGTGGCGCTGATCACCGACACGTCGTTCTACATCGGACCCTCGATCGCCCGGCTGCTCGCAGCGGGCGGGCACGACCTCGTGATCGCCTCACCCGCCGACGGGCTGGTCGACGAACTCGGCGCATTCGGAGCCGCGGTCGAAGTCGTCCCGGAACGGATGCGACTCCGGGTCCACGACGACCCGCGGGCCGACATCGGCTCACTCGTCCGCCAGGGACTCGATCGCTTCGGGCGGATCGACACCGCGATCGCCTTCACCGGGCGCGTGGTGACCGGTTCGTTCGCCGACGCCACCGACGTCGACCTCGACCGGGCGGTGACCGGGTGCCTCGTCGAACCCTTCCACTTCCTCAAGGCCGTCGTGCCGCCGATGGTCGAACGGCGAGCCGGCCAGGTGCTGCTGTTCACCAGCGCCACCGGATCACGACCGACCCCGAACGCCCCGCTCTACTCGTCGGTCAGGGCGGCGGCCAACATGCTGGTCCGCAACGTCGCCGCCGAGGTCGCACCGAGTGGCGTCCAGGTCAATGCGATCGGCACCAATTTCATGGACTTCCCCGAATTCCGTCGGGCGGCGGGCGCCGACGACCCGACGGTCCGAGCCCGGATCGAAGCGGCCGTGCCGCTGCGTCGGCTCGGCACGGTCGACGAGTGCGCCCGTTTCGCGATGCCGTTCGTCGACGGAACGAGCACGTTCACCACCGGACAGATCGTCAACTACGCCGGCGGTTGGGCGTGACGGACGAGGCCACGACGGCGGACGATCAGGCGACGAGCATCTGGGCGCCGCGCTACCTCGCCGTCACCCTCGCCAACTTCACCATCGTCGCGATCGCCGCGTTCGACGGGCTCGCGCTCGTCGCCGCCCTCCCCGACATCGCCGACGACCTCGGGCAGGTCGCCCTCCTCCCGTGGGTGATCACGGCGTTTCTCGCCAGTTCGGCGATCGCCGGGATCACAGCCGGCCCGATCATCGACGCGATCGGCGTCCGCCGCACGTTCCGGGTGACCGGACTCTGGTTCCTCGTCACGAGCGGCCTCGCCGCGATCGCTCCGACGATGGAGTTCCTCGTCGTCGCCCGCCTCCTGCAGGGCGTCGGCGGCGGCCTCGTCATCTCCGTGGCGCTCGCCGCGGTCGGTCTCACGTATCCGGCGAAACTCCGGCCGCGGGCGTTCGCCGCCAACTCGGTGGTGTGGGGTGTGATGGGTTTCGGTGGACCCGTCCTCACCGCCGGACTCCTGGCACTCGGCAACTGGCGCCTCGTGTTCATCATCCAGTTGCCGATCACGGCGCTCGCGCTCGCCGCCGGCTGGCGGACGCTGCCGAGCACTCGCAACGCGCCGACCCGGATCTCCACCGACGTCCGAGGGATCGGCCTGATCGTCGTCCTCGTCGCAGCCTCGCTCGTCGCCACGTCCGAACTCGGGAACCGCTGGTGGCTCGCATCGATCGGAGCCGTGGTGAGCGTCGCCGCGGCAGCGGTGTTCTGGCGTCACATCGGACGGGCCGACCACCCACTCGTCGAACGGATGCACCTCACGCGGTTCCCGCTGCGACGCATCCACCTCACCTCCGGCCTCGTGCTCATCGCCGGCCTCGCCGCCGACAACTACTTGCCCCTCTACCTCCAGACCTCGCGGGGGAGGTCGGAGTCGTTCGCCGCGTTCTCGGTGATGTTCCTCACGATCGGATGGACCAGCGCCGCGTTCCTCGTGAGCCGCCTGCTCGAACGACGCCACGAGTCCGAACTGATCGTGGTCGGCGCCTGCACGATGCTTCCCGCCATCGCCGTCGCCGGGACGGGTGTCGCGCTCGAGTGGCCGATCGCAGTGATCCTCGCGGCATTTTTCTCGATGGGGCTCGCGATCGGGTTCGTCTCCACATCGGGGCTGAATCTCATGCAGTCGAGCGCTGCCGAGGCCGAGATGGGCCGGGTCAACGCGGCACACCAGTTCATCCGGACCATCTGCATCACCTACGGCGTGGCGATCGGCGGGGCGATCCTCCTCCTCGTCGTCGACCGCCGGGTCGGCGATGTCGAAGCCGTCCGCGATGTGCTCCGAGGCGAGGGGGCGGCCGTCTCCACCTCGACACTCGACGCCATCCGGGACGGGCTCGCCTCGGTGCACGTGTTCGCCGGGATCGCCGCCGTCGGCTGCCTCGCCGCTGCCGTCACACTGCGACGACTCGTTCGCGGCAGCGCCACCGTCGACGAGCTCGGTTGACCCTCGATCCCGACAGGCGGTACCAGGCCATCGGACCCTGGTGCGGTGCACCGGCCGGAGCGCATCGTCCGGGGTGACCGCGAGGGACTCCGGAGGCGAACCGTGCAGATCTATCGACGACGACAGGGACCCGGTGGTTCCGCCACGTCCTCGGCGGCGGTCGTCGCCATCGTGCTCGCGACACTCGCCGCCGGATGCGGTGAGGACGTCGAACCACCGACTGCGGTCGAACTCGCCGGGATGTTGATCACCCCCGAGACGTTCGCCGACGTCCTCGCGGACGACGTCGTCGCCGGGGACGACCCGTGGACGATGAACGTGCCGACCGATCAACCCGGATTGGCGAGCGGTGTCGTCCCGGACGAAGCGTTGGAGTTCCTCCCCCGGCTGGAACTGTGTCCCGACGCCGGCGACGAGGCGATCGCGGCGGCCGAGGCAGTGCGATGGTCGGCGTTCCGCCAACTCGACCTCGACGTCGCCGACCCCATCGAGCCACCGAACGACCGGACCGGCCATCTCGTGTTCGTCCAGGAGTACCTGACGACCGACGAGGTCGACGTGATCGAACAGCGCTACGACCTGCTCAGCGCCGGCCTGGCGGCGTGCCTCGGCGACATCGCCGCCGGTGAGGAAGGCCCGGGTTCGGTCACCGAGATGGCCGTCCCCGATCTCGGCGACGAGCGGTACGGCGTGCTGATGGTGATCGAGGAGGCCGGGGCGTGGGCCGAGTGGCGGCTGCACCAGGTCATCGTCCGTGAGGGTCCGATCCTCGCGCTCCTCAGCATCGCGGACATCCGAGCCGACACCGAACCGTTGTTCAGCGACGACGACCTCGACCGGATGTTCGAACTGATGGCCGACCGGATCGACGACTGAACGACGAGGTCACGGACCGACCAGATCGAGTCGGCCGATGACGAGTCGTCCCTCGGCCGCCGACGCAGCGAGGTCGACATCGGCCGCGATCCGCCAACCGGTCGCACCGTCGTCGTCGCAGAGTCCCTGGGTCGCCACCCCCGTCGTCCGGTCGAAGGCGAACAGCGACCGCGCCGTCGCATCGAGCACGAGCTCACCGAGTTCCGACCCGGGCCCGGCACGAACTCCGTCCCACACCTCGACGAGCGAGCGGAGCGCCGGATCGTCACCGACGGTGCCGAGTACGAGCCGCTGGAGGGTGTCCCACATCCGATTGCGCACCAGCACCCGGAACGCCCGCTCGTCGTCGACGATCGAACGCTCGTCACCACCCGGGCGCACTGCGGTCGCAGGATCGGCGTCCTCGGGGTGCAGCATCCGCTCCCACTCGTCGATCAGGCTCGAGTCGACCTGGCGAACCACCGCACCCAGCCACGCGGCGATGTCGTCGAGGTCGTCGGTCCGGTGCTCACCCGGCACGTTCTGCAGCAGACCCTTGTAGACGTCGGACAGATACCGCAGCAGCACACCTTCGGAGCGCTTCAGTCCGTAGTCCTGCACGTATTCGCCGAACGTCATCGCCCGCTCGTACATCTCCCGGGCGATCGCCTTCGGCTGGACGTTGTCCGAGCCCACCCACGGGTGCCGGGCCCGGAATCCGTCGAAGTCGTGGTACGTCCACTCACGGTTCGGCTTCGGGTGCTCGACCTTCGAGAGTCGCTCCATCCGCTCCTCGTACTCGACCCCGGCCGCCTTCATCTCGGCCATGAGCCGATCCTTCGCCCGCTGCACCTGCGCTGCGATGATCACGCCGGGGTTGGCCTGGACCGCCTCGACGATGCTCAGCACGTTCAAGGCGTGCAACTCGGGGCCGACGACCCCGGCCTCGGCCTCGGCATCGGCGAGTCGGCCGATCGCCTCCACCGCCCACAGCGAGAGCGGCTGATGCAGCGCGAACTCGTCCTGCAGATCGAAGCTCACCCGGACACTCCGGCCGAGTTCATCCGGCTCCGCGGGGAACTCGAGCAGGTCCGCTGCGACGAGCGACCGGTACACGGCGATCGCTCGGCGGATGTGGGTCCGTTGACGCTTCCGCGGCTCGTGGTTGTGAGTCAGGAGGTGCTTGACGGCACCGCAGCCGTCGACCCGGACACCGTCCGGATCGGCATCACTCGCGAGGTACGCCGCCGGTCGGTCGAGGAGCAGCATCAGCATCTGGTGGGTGACCTGGAAGTGGGACTGCAACTGTTCGGGCTGCCCCTCGACGAGGCGATGGAAGGTGTCCTCGGTCCAGTGCGCGTACCCCCGATCGGGCTGCTGCTTCTTGACCACCTTCTTGCGGCCCTTCTCGGCGGCCTTGCGCTCGGCCTCGAGATTGTCGACCACGTGCTCGGGAGCCTGCACCCAGACGAAGCCCTGATCGTCGAAACCTTTCCGACCGGCACGTCCGGCGATCTGGGCGAACTCGCGGTTCGACAGGATCCGCACGCCGGTCCCGTCGTACTTGCACAACTGCGTGAACAGCACCGACCGGATCGGCACGTTCACGCCGACGCCGAGCGTGTCCGTCCCGCAGATGATCTTGAGCAGCCCCTGCTGGGCGAGTTTCTCGACGAGCAGTCGGTACTTCGGCAACAGCCCGGCGTGGTGCACCCCGATCCCGGCGGAGATGAACCGCCGGAGATCGCGCCCGATCGGCGAATCGAACCGGAATCCGGCGAGGGCCTCTTTGATCCGTTCCTTCTCGGCGGCATCGAGCGGATCGAGCGAGACGTACGCCTGGGCCGCATCCGTCGCCTCCTTCTGGGTGAAGTGGACGAGATAGATCGGTGCCTTCCCCGTGGCGAGGAGGTCGGAGACACTGCTGTGGAGGGTCGAGGTCCGGTACTCGAACTCGAGTGGCACCGGTCGGCGCGCCGACCGGACGATCGTCGTCGGACGACCGGTCCGCTGTTCGAGATCACGCTGGAAGAACCCGACGTCGCCGAGCGTCGCCGACATCAGCAGGAACTGGGTGTCGGGGAGTTCGAGGAGCGGCACCTGCCAGGCCCATCCCCGCTGCGGGTCGCCGTAGTAGTGGAACTCGTCGACGACGGCGAGATCGATCGGGGTCCGTCGCCCGTCCCGCAGTGCCCGATTGGCCAGGATCTCCTGGGTGCAGCAGATGATCGGGGCCGTCGGGTTGACCGCTGCGTCCCCGGTGACCATCCCCACCTGTTCCGAGCCGAACTCCCGGCACAGGGCGAAGAACTTCTCGCTCACGAGGGCCTTGATCGGCGCCGTGTAGACGCTCCGTCGGCCCTCGGCGAGCGCTGCGAAATGCGCCGCCGTGGCCACCATCGACTTCCCCGACCCGGTCGGCGTGTTGAGGATCACGTGGTTGCCGAGGGCGACCTCGAGGATCGCTTCCTCTTGCGCGGGATACAGATCGAGCCCGAGTTCGTCGACGTACGCCGAGAACGACTCGACGGCCGCCTCGGCGCCGCCGGAGGCCGGCAGATGCCGGAGCAACGGAGGACGTGACGACGGGTCGGCCATCCCATCGATCGTACGGCCGCAGTTCCCGTGGACCGGACTGGAACATGACTGCTACTGTCGGTGGCCGGATACTCGCTCAATGCGTCATCTGCGATGATCGGGGCGGCGACGGGACCGCGGGCCCGGCGGACTGGTGTGAGGATTGTCGTGACGTGACATCGATGGCTGACGACGAGGGCGGAATCGGACGATCGACCCGCGCGCTCCTGACGGCCCTGCTCGGCAGCTCCACCGAGCTCGTCGTCGTCGTCGACGAGCAGGGATCGATCGACCTCATCACGCCGGGCGTCAGCGAACTGCTGGGCCATCGGCCCGACACGCTCCTCGGTCGGCCGGTGTTCGAGTTCGTGCATCCCGATGACGTCGCCACGGCCGCCGACCTGTTCGTCCAGCGGCTGACGTACGACGGAGCCGACCCGGGCCTGGAACTGCGGGCCAGACATGCCTCTGGTTCGTGGATCCGCGTGAACGTGACGGCCACGCCGCTCCCCAGCTACGCCGCCGCCGCATTGACGCTGCGCACCGAGACCGGGGATGCCCGCGAGCGGACCCTCGAGCGTCGGGTCGCCGTCACCGAGCTCGCCAACCGACTCGGCACCGATCTCATGAACGCCCCGGACGCCACGACATCGCTGGTGATCCTCGAAGCGACGCTCGGCGAGGTGGGGCTCCTGTCCGGCGCCCAGGTGGTCGAGGTCCACATCGAACGACCCGACCGACAGACGCTCGAACCGTTGGCGAGGTGGCGGTCACCCGGTTCGACGGTCGACGAGTCGGCCGACCTCGTCGTCGACGGCCCCTCGCTCGCCCTCCTCGTCGAGCAACCCCACCTCGTCGACGACCTCCGGGCGACGAACGACACCACGAACGACACCACGAACGACGCCACGAACGACGCCACGAACGACACTGCCGACGACACGGCGGCGCGACTCACGTCGATCACCCGGGCGTACGACGCCGTGAGCATCTGCTCGGCACCCTTCACCACCGGAGAACGACGCGGTGTGGTGCTGCTGCTCGGGGTCCGACAGCCCATCAACTGGTGGGACTCCGACAGCGAGATGACACGAGGGATGGCCGCCCACTACGGCCGGGTCCTGCGCGCCGCTTGGTCCGACGAACTGCTCACGTTGTCGTATCACCACGGCCCCGTCGCCTTCGTCATCCGAACCTTCGACGGCACGCTCATCGACCACAACCAGCGATATCACGATCTCGTCGGCGACCCGACACTCGCTCCGGAGACGGGCCACGATCGCCGCACCGACGATGCCTTCGTCGAGTTCTCGAGCCTGCGCGACGGAACGGCAGAACGAGTCGAACACGAGCACCACGTGTCCCGACCGGACGGTTCGTCGATCTGGGTCCGCTGTACCTCGGTACCGCTGCATCTGCCCGGGACGACCGAGCGGTTCGTGATGACGGCGGTCGAAGACATCACCGAGCGACGTCAACAACGCATCGACCTCGAGTGGGCGGCGACTCACGATGCCCTGACCGGTGTCGCGAACCGCAGCGAGATGAGCGACCGAGTGACGGAACTGGCCGCCCGCACCGACGCCGACCCGGCGCTGTTCATCATCGACCTCGACGAGTTCAAGTTCATCAACGACGTGCACGGACACGCCGTCGGCGACGGCGTGCTCACCACCGTCGCGCGCCGCCTCGAGCAACTCGTTCGTCCTGACGACCTCGTCGCCCGGCTCGGCGGCGACGAGTTCGCCGTGGTGGTGCGGAACGCCTCATCGACCGACGTCCTCGAACTGGCCGAGAGGTTCCGACACAGCCTGGAGCAGCCGATCGTCATCGACGGACGAAGCATCCGCCACACCGTCAGCATCGGGATCGCCACCGGCGTCGAAGCCGGGGACGTCGCCAACCTCCTCGTACGCGCCGACCGCGCGCTCTACGCAGCCAAACACGGCGGCCGGAACCGCAGCCACCTGTTCGACGAGACACTCCGCGATGCCGTGCTCGATCGACTCGCCCTGGAGCGCGATCTCCGCGTCGCCTTGGAACAGGGACAGTTCGAGATCCACTACCAACCCGACCACGTGCTGGACGGAGATCGAGCGATCGCCGGTGCCGAAGCCCTGGTCAGGTGGCGGCGTCCCGCCCACGGTCTCGTGAGCGCAGCGACGTTCATCGCCGTGGTCGAGGAGTCCGGCCTCATCGACGATCTCGGCGAGTTCGTGCTCCGTACCGCAACCGCCGAGTTCGCTGCGCTCTGCGAGCGGACCGGGCGGACCGACCTCTCGTTGCGGGTCAACGTCGCCGGTGGCGAGTTCGGACGGGCTGAACTCCCGGCGATCGTCGCCGAAGCACTCGATCGGTCGGGACTCCGTGCCACTCAACTGTTCCTCGACGTCACCGAGTCGACGTTGATCCGCGCACCGGACGTGTCGGCGGACACGATCGCCCGACTCCGGGAACTGGGTGTCCGGCTGGCGATCGACAACTTCGGCGCCTCCTCACTCATGCAACTGAAACGCTTGCCGATCGATCTCGTCACGATCGACCGGTCGCTCGTCGACGACATCGCGAGCGACTCGGCGAGTCGAGCGATCATCGAATCGGTCGTGACCGTCTCGAGCACCCTCGGCCTCAGCACCATTGCGGAAGGCATCGAGACCGAGGAGCAGCTCGACGTCCTGCGTGCGATCGGGTGCGAGCGGGGGCAGGGCTACTTCTTCTCACCTCCGGTCCCCCTCGCCGAGTTCGAGCAGTTCGTCGGCTGACCGAGGTCACTCGGCCCTGGCGCGGTCCGCTGCAGCGGCCGGAAGATGCGAGCGGCAGCCGAGTCGACCGGAGGAGACCATGCAGCAACGCACGACGGGGTTCCGTCGGTTCGTGATCGCAGGCGTCGTGGCCGTCGTCGCACTGGCGGGGTGCGGCG
>JBMUCX010000104.1:0-9306 GCA_049458915.1 Ilumatobacteraceae bacterium | reverse complement strand
GCCAGAAATGGCCCCTGACCTGGGGAGACGTTGTGATTTCCACAACGAGTGGGCGTTGAGGGACTCGAACCCCCGACCCTCTCCTTGTAAGGGAGATGCTCTAGCCAACTGAGCCAAACGCCCGAGGCGCTCCGAGCCTACCGGGATCCATCGATCCCGGTAGTTTGTGGAGTCGCACACGGATCGAGAGGACCCCATGTCAGACACCGCCGAGGCCACGAACGCAGCAGCAGCAGCAGCGCAGGATGCCGGTTGGGTGCCACCGGTCATCAAGTCGTCACCCGAGGGAGCCGACGGCTGGGAGCGGGTTCCGTACGACGCCGCTCACTACGGGCCGGTGTCGGACTGGGCGACCGATCTCGACCACGCCGATCCGGCGTACAACGCCAACGCCCACCAGATCTGGAAGGATCTCCGTGAAGGCGGATGTCCCGTCGCCCACTCGGACCGCTACGGCGGGATGTGGACGCCGATCACCCACGAGACGGTCCACGAGATCGCCTACGACACCGATCATTTCACGAGTCGCTCCGTCGTGGTCAGCACCGTTCGTCCCGGCGACCTCGCTCCTCCGGCGCCGATCGGCGGGGCGCCACCGATCACCAGCGACCCGCCGTTCCACGGTATCGCCCGCCGACTCCTGTTGCCGCCGTTCGCTCCCAAGCAGATCGAGCCGTGGGAGGACGAGGTCCGGATCCTCTGCCGCCGTCTCCTCGACGAGATGGGTGCCGTCACCCCGGGCGACACCGTCGTCGACGCTGCGGTGCAGTACGCCCAGCACATCCCCGTCAACGTCATCGGTCGGATGCTCGGCTTCCCCGAGCAGGACGAGGAGCTCTTTCGGACCTTCGTGCACAACACGCTGGAGCGCATCAACGAGGAGCCCAAGGCCCGCCAGGAGGCGTTCCAGCAGCTCGAGACGTACATCGACGCCCAGGTCGCCGACCACGTGGCCAATCCGCGCGACGATCTCACCGGCTACCTGCTCGAGGTCGAAATCGCCGGGAACAAGCTCGCACCGGAGCACGTGCGGGGTTCGATCATCCTCCTCCTGATCGCGGGCATCGACACGACCTGGTCGGCGATCGGCTCCTCGCTCTGGCACCTCGCCCAGCACCCGGCCGATCGTCGGCGGCTCGTCGACGACCCGGAGGTCATGACCTTCGCCCTCGAGGAGTTCTTGCGGGCGTACGCGCCGGTCACCATGGCCCGGCTCGTCGCCGAGGATCACGACTTCCACGGGTGCCCGATGAAGAAGGACGACTGGGTTCTCCTCCCCTTCCCGGCCGCCAACCGCGACCCGAGGCAGTTCGAGGACGCCGAGACCTTCATCATCGACCGGCAGCAGAACCGACATGCTGCGTTCGGGCTGGGGATCCACCGCTGCCTCGGCTCGAACCTCGCCCGACTCGAACTTCGAGTCGCCATCGAGGAGTTCCTCGCCCGATTCCCCGACTTCGAGTTGGCGGGTGACGTCACGTGGAGCAAGGGACAGATCCGCGGACCGCGGGTGCTGCCCGTCCGTATCCTCGCCTGAGGTCAGTGCACGAGCACGTTCCGGAACTGCCACGGGTCGTCGGGGTCGACGTCGTCCGGGAACAGACCGGGACGATCGGTGAGCGGCGTCCAGTCGGTGTAGTGCCCGGACACCTCACCGAGATAGGGCAGCTGGACCTCCAGACAGCGCCGGTGGTCCATGTCGTCGGTTTCGACGATGCCGGCCGTCGGGTTCTCCACTGCCCAGACGACACCGGCGAGTACTGCCGACGTGACCTGGAGACCGGTGGCGTTCTGATGCGGAGCGAGTGATCGCGCCTCGTCGATCGTCAGACGTGAACCGAACCAGTAGGCGTTCCGCTCGTGGCCGTACAGGAGCACACCCAGTTCGTCGCGACCATCGATGATCTCGTCCTCGTCGAGCACGTGCATCTCGGTCGGCGGTCGACCTGCCGCGCCCAGCAGCTCGTCCCACGAGATCACGGCCGCATCGGCCGGTCGATAGGCGTAGTGACACGTCGGCCGGTACTCGACGGTGCCGTCCTGCGCCCGGACCGTGAAGAAATCGCTGATCGACAACGCCTCGTTGTGGGTCACGAGGAAGCCGTGCTGAGCACCGACCGACGGACACCACGTGCGAACCCTCGTCCCGGCACCCGGTCGCTCGAGGAAGATGCCGGGCGCATCGGGGTCGGAATGGAACCGGGCGTCGTTCGGGGTCCAGCGCTCGTGCGTGCCCCAGCCCAACTCGGCGGGCTGGAGACCCTCGGAGATGAACCCGTCGACCGACCAGGTGTTCCAGAACGCGCCGATCGGCTTCGGTCCAAGGGTGCGCTGGGTGTCGCGTTCGGCGATGTGGACACCGGTCACGCCGAGGTCGCGCATGTACGCAGCCCAACCGTGGCGATCGCCGGTCGCAGGGGTCGGGGCGTCGTGGTCGATGTCGGCAGCGAGCCGCACGAGCGCGGCCTTCACGAACCACGACACCATGCCCGGGTTCGCACCGCAGCACGACACCGCCGTGGTCCCGCCCGGTGACGACCGACGCTCCTCCATCACCCGTGCCCGCAAGGCATGGTTCGTCCGGTCGGCGTTGTCGGCGGTCCGGGCGTCGTAGAAACCCGTCCACGGCTCGACCACGGTGTCGATGTAGAGCACGCCGATCTCTCGACAGAACCTCATGACCTCGAGCGACGAGGTGTCGACCGACAGATTGATGCAAAAACCCTGCCCGCTGCCCTCGGTGAGCAACGGTCCGAGCACGGCCTTCAGGTTGTCGGGCGTGATCCGCTCCTGGAGGAATGCAACCCCGTACTGCTCCGCGAGCGCCCGATGCCGGTCGTCGGGATCGATCACGGTGCACCGGGCCCGATCGAATCCAATGTGCCGGTCGAGCAACGGCAGGGTGCCACGGCCGATCGAGCCGAAGCCGAGCACGACCACCGGCCCGGCGATCGATGCGAGTGGGGCATCGGACATCTGGGACTCCTCCAGGAGGGGCGACCCGATGCCGCCGAGCGAGCGCACGCTACCGGCGGCGATGATCCAACACAGCTCGGAGCAACTCGGGGGTCGCGGCGACGACCGGGCTCCGGCGGGCGGAAGGGTCGAGCACGCACAGGTCTCCCCCTGACACCTCCGCGACCACTCCCCCGGCCTCCTCGACGACGACGACCGATGCGAGGTAGTCCCAGACCCCGTGGCCTCCGTCGATCATGTCGCACCAGGCGTCGGTCACTCCACACGCGACGGCGCAGATGTCCGGCGCCGATGCCCCCAGGGCCCGGAACTGTGCCCACCCGTAGTGGTGCGTCGGGAGTCCGGACGCACCGAGCAGTGCCGCCGACAACTCCGTGCACCCCGAGGGTCGGATCGGTGTTCCGTTCCGGAACGCACCTCCTCCACGTACCGCCTCGAACCGGTCGCCGGTCGCGTGATTCACGACGACACCGACCACCGGTCCGTCGGCGACGACCAGGCAGAGCGCCGTCGCGAACCACGGCACGCCTCGCGATGCGTTGGTGGATCCATCGAGCGGATCGACGACGACGATCGGTGCGGTGGAGGAGCCGGGCGGCCCGGTCACACCGCTCTCCTCCGACAGGACCCGGAACCCAGCGGAGTAGAGCACGTCGAGGCACGCCCGATCGGCGACGAGATCGACCGAGTACTGGCCGTCACGGAGCCCCGATGCCCCCCAGTCGGACGTCGACGAGAGCACCGCTGCGACCGCGTCGGCCGCCTCGTGGAAGACACTCGACGCTCGGCTCAGCATGGGATCGATCACGCCCACAAACGGTAGTGTCCAGGACGTGGCAGTGATCGACGTGGCCGGCTTCGTGGCCGACCTCAAAGGGCAGGCGATCGACACCGGATTCCATGTCCACGACGAGCGACACTTCGTCGAGACGTACTCGCTTCGCCAGTTGTGGGAGGTCGACCTCCATCCGGACGAGGCGTGCAACGGGCCGATCGATCTCCACCTGTCGCTCGACGTCGAACCGCGGACACTGCTCGGGTTCGAGGACGAGGTCATGAAGATGGAGGACCTCGACGACGAGCCGCCGCGCGGGTTCAACTTCCCGCTGCTGTTCACCTGGACGCTTCCCCCGCTGACCAATCCACCCGACCTGCTCGTCCTGGCGACGGAACTCGCGGGCGTCGGAGGTCTCGGTCTCCCGGTCGAGGTGTCGGCCATCGACTCGTTCCCGAGCGTCACCGACGCTCCCGAACGGAGTTTGTCGATCGTGGCTCGCATCACCGTCGATCTCGCCGACGTGTACATGAACACCGACATGAACGAAGACGGCGCGATCGCACGGTCCCTCGAGCGTTGCAAGGACGTGAGTTTGTTCCTCTTGGAGCGCGCCGAATCCGGTGCGTGGCTCGGCGATACGTTCTGAGTCCATGGACCTCGAACATCGTCACGGGCTGACCGTCGCCGAACTGATCGACATCCTCAGCCACCATCCGGCCGATGCGATCGTCGAGATGTCGATCGTCGCCCCGGTGACGGCCGGTGACGACGACATCACGGTCGACCGCTACCACATCGACGGAGTGATGCCCTGGGCGGGCGACGACGACGAGGAGGAGGTCGTGTGGCTGATCGGCGGTGACGACGACGACGTCGACCAGTTCATCGATGCCGTCGAGCAATCAGAGCCGTGATCCAGCGATCGAGCGGGATCCGCCGTCGGACCAGCAGTGCGACGACGAGACCCGTCGAGACGTAGCCGACGACGATCGCGACCACCTCGAACCGCGGCCACGACAGGGCGTAGAACGTCTGCCCGAACGGTGACACCGACACGAGTACTGCGAGGGCGATCATGCCGCCGAGCACGCTCGCATCGAAGCGATCGAGCGGAAGCACCAACATCGTGAGCACCCACAGCGCGAGGACGATCAGGACGAGGGTCGTCGCCGTTCTCGCCTCGGCGAGTGGCACGTCGAGGGCGTCGATCCTGAGGATCCAATAGGCCGACAGCGTGATCAGCGCGGTCGTCACGCCGGACGGCACGGCGAAGCGCAGCACCCTGTGGACGTATCCCGGTCGATACGGGCGGTCGGCAGCACGGAAACTCAGCAGGAAGGCCGGGATCCCGATGGTGATCTCGGACACCAGACTCATGTGCCGAGGGAGCAACGGGAACGTCGCCCCCCAGACACCGATCGACAGTGCGAACAGAGCGGCGTACACGGTCTTGGTCACGAACAGCGCCGACACGCGCTCCATGTTCGCGATCACGCGACGCCCCTCGGCGACCACCCGCGGGAGCCGGTCGAAGCGGCCGTCGAGGAGCACCAGTTGGCCGACGGCGCGCGTCGCTGGGGTGGCGGTGTCCATGGCGATCCCGATGTCGGCCCGTTTGAGGGCCGGGATGTCGTTGACACCGTCACCCGTCATCGCGACCGTGTGACCACCCGCCTGCAGCAACTCGACCAGGCGTCGCTTCTGATGCGGCAGGACGCGCCCGAACACCGTGGTCCGCTCCACCATGGCCGGCGCGTCGGGAGCGTCCAGGTCGACGTGCCGCAGATCGACGAACCGCTCCGCACCGACGACACCCAAGCTGGCTGCCACGGCCGACACCGTCGACGGGTTGTCCCCGGAGATCACCTTGACCTCCACGTGCTGCTCCGCGAAGTACCGCATCGTCGCCGCTGCATCCGGCCGAAGACACTCGGTCAGGACGACGAACGCCACCGGCTCGAGCGCGCCGGGAAGCACCGGACCGACCAGGCGCTCACCGCTCCTGGCCACGAGCAGGACCCGTCGGGCATCCGCCGTGAGTGCCGAGATCCGATCCGGCGGTAGCGAGTCGACCAGGACCTCGGGGGCGCCGATGAGCCAGGTCCCGCGATCGACGAACGTCGCTCCGCTCCACTTGCGGTCCGAGGAGAACACGACCTGCTCGTCGATCTGCCACCCCGGGTCGACCCGGCCGGCGCCAGCCGCCTGAAGCGTCCGTGACGGTGTCGGCTCGGCCGCCGCCAAGGCTGCGACCACCTCGAGCACCGAATCGACGTCCAGTTCACCGAGCGGCTCGACCCGGTCCAGCGTCATCTCCCCCGTCGTCAGGGTGCCGGTCTTGTCCAGACACAGGACGTCGACCCGGGCCAGACCTTCGACGGCGTGCAGCTCCTGCACGACCACGTGGTGACGGGCGAGGCGGACGACTCCGACAGCGAGGGCCAGACTGACGAGCAGCACCAGGCCCTGAGGAACGAGTCCCACCACGCCGGCGACCGATGCGACGAGTGCGTCGTCGAGCGGATCGTCGGCCCGGATCTGGCTCCACACCAGGAGCGCAGCGAGCGGAACGATCACCCAGCCGACCACGCGGAGGATCTGATCGACACCTCGACGGAGTTCCGAGTCGGCGAGTACGAACTCTTTCGCCTGAACCGTGAGGTCGTGGATCCAGGTCGAGGTCCCGACAGCGGTCGTGCGGACCAGCCCACCGCCGCCGACGACCGCGCTCCCGGACCGGACCACCTCGCCGACCTGTTTGTCGACCGGATCCGACTCGCCGGTGAGCGCCGACTCGTCGACCTCGAGACCGGAACTCTCCAACACCTCACCGTCGACCGGGATCTGATCACCGACCCGCAAACGGATGATGTCGTCGACGACGAGGCGATCCGCCGCCACTTCCGTCGGAGCACCGTCACGGATGACCGAGATCCGAGGGGTCACGAGGATCCGCATCCGGTCGAGGGTGCGCTTCGCACGTACCTCCTGCACGACACCGATCACCGCATTGACCACCATCACGCCAGCGAAGATCGCGTCGATCGGATGACCGACGACGAGCACCACGGCTGCGAGCGCCCCGACCACGGCGTTGAATCGGGTGAACACGTTGGAGCGGACGATCCCCACGAAGGAACGCGAGCTCCTCGAGACCGTCGTGTTGATCTCGCCGCGCTCGACCCGGTCGGCCACTTCGGCCGACGTCAGGCCGTGCAGCGTCGTCAAGGCAGCGACGTCGGTACGACGACGATCGGACACGGCGCATGGGTGATCGCCCGACGCAGGTAGGGCGCCATCACGTGCTCACGGACGAAGGTCGGTTCACCGCGCCCGACGACGAGGAGGGACGCCGTGCCCGCAGCCTCCAGCAGTCGGGATCCGGTCGGTCCCCGTCCGACGAGCACGTCCACGTCGAGGTCGATGCCACTCTCACCGACGATGCGTTCGGCGAGGTCGTCGAGATCCTGCTCGATCCACGACGGCACGATGCTCGCATCCAGATGGTAGGCCACGACGTCGAGCCACCCGTCGGGCCGGAACAGCGAACGAGGCCCGAGCGCGTGGACCAGCAGCAGTCCGTCTCGGGCCAGGCCCAGTTGACCGCGGATCCACTCCACGGCCGCCCTCGTACCTCGCGCGACACCGACACCCACCGCCACCGGACGGCCCGATGTCACGCTCGGATCCCAACCCGAGGGCACGATGATCACCGGGCATCTCGCTGCCTGCAGCAACTGCGTCGTGGTCTTCCCGACGAGACCGGCACCGAAGCGCTCGCGCGGTTCATGGCCGACGACGACGGCCACGGCACCACTCGCGTCGGCCTGGTCGAGCAATGCCTCGACGGCGATGTCGACGTCGTCGGACCGTCGGTCGACCACCACCACGTCCTCGGGCGAAGCCACGTGCGCCGATGCCCATCGCTCGGCGGCGAGCGAGGCGGGCGAGCCGTCCGATCCGACCACGACCGAACCGGACAGTCCTCGATCGATCACAATGACACGGTACCTCTCCCGGCTTCGGGCTGACGACGATGGAGACGACGATGGCGAGGATCACGCTGCTGGACGGTGGCATGGGGCAGGAACTCGTGGCACGCTCCGGCGACCAACCGACGCCACTCTGGGCGACACGCGTGATGATCGACCACCCCGGGATGGTGCGGGCGATCCACGAGGACTACCTCGCCGCCGGTGCGACCGTGGCCACGACCAACACCTATGCCACCCATCGTGACCGGCTGGCGCGATTCGACCTGGACCACCTGTTCCACGCACTTCATCTCCGGGCACTGGCCGAGGCGCACGAAGCGCGGGGCACACGCGAGTCTCGAATCGCAGGATCGATCGGACCCTTGCTGGCGAGCTATCGCCCCGACCTGGCCGAGCCGGTCGAGATCGCAGCACCGAAATACGGAGAGGTGGCGCAGATCCTGGGGCCGCATGTCGACATGATCCTGTGCGAGACGATGTCATCCCTGGGGATGGCCGAGGCGGCGGTGACAGGTGCCGAGGTGTCGGGCAAGCCGGTCTGGCTGTCGGTCACGGTCGACGATCGCGATGGAACGAAGCTGCGATCCGGAGAACCCGTGGCCGAGCTGGCCGCGGTCGTGTCGCGGCACCACGTGGCGGCGGTACTGGCCAACTGCTCCGTTCCCGAGGCGATGGCGGCCGCCCTGGGCGAACTTCGCGGCTTCGGCGTGCCGTTCGGAGCCTACGCCAACGGGTTCACCCACATCAGCGAGGCCTTTCTGAGGGAAGCGTCGACGGTCGAGGACCTGACCCGACGACACGACCTGACGCCCGAGAGGTACGGCGATTTCGCCATGGCCTGGATCGACCTCGGAGCGACGATCGTCGGAGGCTGCTGCGAGGTGGGGCCCGCCCACATCGCGCACCTGGCTGGTCGGCTGCTCGACTCGGGGCACGAGATCGTCTGACGAACAACCTCGAGAGCGGTCAACGCACCGCGGGTGCCACCAGGTTCGCCGGCCGCTGTGCCTCCTTGGTCAGACCCGGAACGAGCAGTTCGAGGTCCGGCCAATGAGCCCGCTCTCTCCACAGTCCGACGGCGTACCCCCGTCGAACGCCGTTCTCCCGGCACCTTGGACCTTCAAGGTCGGGATGACCCAGCCACGCCGCGGGTCATGCTGCTGTTCGAGGACGTCGTTCCAGGAGTTCGGACTCATAGGAGCACGATAGCACTGCAACGCCTGCGACCTGTGCACGTCCGCTCCCTTCAACCACGGGTGGGGCGGGTGGGGATCGAACCCACGACCCGGGGATTATGAGGACTCCACCGGCGAACGGTGTACTGAAACCATGATCTACCAGGTCAGATGCTTTCGGACCGGAGCGCTGTAGTGCGTGTTATTCACCTGTGGATCGATAGCAAATCACACATTGCTTCGAGTTCTACGACAGGTCGCGGGTGATCCAACTTCAGCCCTAGTCGAGGCTAATTTCGCCACTTCGCAACGAAGTAACCTCTGCGCCGATGGACGAGCAGGACAGCGATACAAGCGATGCCCGCGGTTTTCTAGGTTGGTT
>JBMUCX010000103.1:0-9479 GCA_049458915.1 Ilumatobacteraceae bacterium | reverse complement strand
ACGGGGACCAGTGGCCCCGTCCCCTCGTCGCGTCTGTGCGGCTACAGGTCGGCGATCAGCTTGAACTGCTCGGCCGCCGCCAGACCGTGCGGGGCGCCGATCGATGCGAGCCGCTCACGGATTCGGGTCCGGAAGGCGTCGAGTTGGATCTCGTCGACCGCCTTCATCGTCGATTCGAACTGGCTGACGTGCGCTTCGAGGGCGCCGAGTTTGGTGTCCGTCCACGCCGACACGTCCTCGACGTGATCGGGCTCATCGGCCTCCCAGAGCAGCATCCGGGACGGACGATGGTGTTCCAGTTCGTGCTCGGGAAAGAAGTGCGGATCCCGAGCAGCGACGACGGCGTCGCAGAGCAGGAGTCCTGCCGCCCGGTGATCGGGATGGAGGCGATACCGCTTCCACGGGTCGTGACCGAGCACGATGTCGGGCCGGAGTCGGCGGATCTCCCTGGCGAGTCGGCTCCGCACCGTCCGGAGGTTGTCCAGTTCGCCGTCCACCTGCCCGAGGAACACGACCTCGCCGGGACCTTCCTGCCGGAGTCGTCGCGCCGCCTCGACCTGCTCCACGTCGCGCCGAGCCGCGAGTTCGGCGGTGTCCGCGGTGACGTCCCAGGTGCCCTTCGAGCCGTCCGTGCACACGATGAAGTGCACTGTGCAGCCGGCAGCGGCCCACTTCGCGAGCGTTCCGCCCGCTCCGAATTCGATGTCGTCCGGGTGAGCACCCACCGCCAGTGCCACCCCTGGCGTCGGGAGGTCGCGACTCGTCACTCGTCCGTCCGACCCGGGCTGTCCGGGGTCGTTCGCCGTCATGTCACTGACCTCCCGAGGAGTCGAGTCACCGATTCGGCGACGAGCGGATGGCGGCAGTCGTCGACCGTGTCGATGTCGAGAGCCAGTCGACGATCGAGGCGCACGTGGACCGGCGCACCGGTCGCGATGGCCGCCGTCAGGTGCGTGCGAAAGCTGCCGGGACCGTACGCAGCCCGCAGATCGAGCGCACAGGGTCGGACGAGGACGTTCGTTCCCTCCCTGCGACGATCGGGCACGATCACGACCTCACCGGTGCGGGCGAGACGGGTGAGCCGATCGGCGAGGGGGAGGTCGCCGTGTGCCACCAGGACGTGGTCGAATCCTTTCCCGGTGATGGTGTCGACAGCGTGATCGATGGCGCCGTTGAGCCCGAGGCCCGGGCACCAGAGCACCGACGCTCCGAGTGACTCGGCGAGCGTCGCGACGTCGTCGCTGTCGCATGCCACGAACGTGCATGCCGGGCGAGCGGCCTCGATGACCCGCGATGCCGTCCACCGGGCGAGACGGGACCGTTCGGTGTCGTCGAGTGCGCCGTGCAGCCGGGCCTTCGCGGCGTCGAACGCCTTCACGGGGACGACGACCGCCAAGTGCACGCCACCGAGGCTATTCCGTACGGAGTCGGGCGGCGGTGCGGAGTCGGGCGGCGGTGCGGAGTCGGGCGTCGCGTACGATCGATCCATGGCCCGCTCGTCCGACATCCGCGTCGCCGTCGTCGGAGCCGGTTCGTGGGGGACCACCGTCGCTGCGCTGGCGAGCATGAACACGCCGACGGTGCTCTGGGCCCGCCGCTCGGACCTCGCCCGTGAGATCGACGTCGCGCACACGAATGAGGCGTACCTCCCGTCGTTCTCCCTGCCGCCCGCGCTCCGGGCGACGGACTCGATCGCCGAGGCGGTGGGTGGTGCCGACGTCGTCGTGATGGCGGTTCCGTCCCACGGCTTCCGCGACGTCGCTCGGCAGGTGGCCGACCACCTTCGACCATGGGTGCCCGTGGTGTCGCTCACGAAGGGACTCGAACGAACGACCTGGCTCCGGATGACCGAAGTCGCCGCGGAGGAGATGCCGGGTCGACCGATCGGGGTGATGACGGGTCCGAATCTCGCGAAGGAGGTGCTCGCAGGCCACCCGGCGGCCAGTGTCGTGGCCATTCCGGACGCCACCATCGCGACCGAGTTGCAGCGCATCCTCGGTCGGCCGACGTTGCGGATCTACACGAATCCGGACGTCGTCGGATGTGAGGTCGCCGGCGTGGTCAAGAACGTCATCGCCATCGCTGCGGGGATGGCCGCTGGCATGGAGTTCGGTGAGAACAGTCGGGCCACGCTGATCACCCGAGGACTCGCGGAGATGTCGCGTCTCGGCGTCGCTCTCGGTGGTGACCCACTCACGTTCGCGGGACTCGCCGGCATGGGCGATCTGATCGCCACCTGCTCGTCGTCGCAGAGCCGGAACCACTCGGTCGGCCTGGAGCTGGGGCGAGGGCGATCGATCGATCAGATCCTGGCCTCGACGAACATGGTCGCCGAAGGCGTGAAGAGTTCGTCGAGCGTCCTGGCGCTCGCCGGTCGGTACGGTGTCGAGATGCCGATCACCGAGCAGGTCGTGGCCGTCTGCCACGAGGGTCGAACCGCCCGCGATGCACTCGCGGCACTGCTCGCCCGGTCGTCGAAGAGTGAGCTGGACTCGCCGTGATCACGACCGGGGTCACGGGCTCGCAGTGGCGGGCGTCGATCACGCCCTGGGGTGGTCTCGTACCGTGGGAAGGGCCGCCCCTCGACTGGTACGTGGCCGCCGATGACCGGTGGCACGTTCCGGCGCACGAGCCGGCGGTACGCCAGGTCCGTCTCGACGGCACTCCGGTGACCGAGACGCGCGTGCGCGTTCCCCATGGCGACGTCGTCCAGCGCATCTACAGCGTGGCCGAAGGATGCACGATCGTCGAGGTCGAGAACGAGTCGACGCTTCCGGTGGCCATCGCGTTCGACCGGCGGGACGTGCTGACCGAACGGCCGATCGCATCGGTGCCGATCGAGGGCATCGAACTGCCCGAGTCGTCGTTCGTCCTCCCGCTCGGTCATCGAGCGACGCTCCGGATCGGCATTCCGCACCGCGCATCGGCCGGGGGGCGATTGCCCGATGGCCTGCCGACCGCGAGGAGTGTCGTCCGTGGTTGGACGCTGCTCACCGACCGAGCGGGTCGATTCGTCCTCCCCGAGGGCGGACACGGGGCGTCACTCGCCGAGCGCGTCGTGAGCGAGCGTTGCGAGATCGCTCTGGGATCGCTTCCCACCGCTGCGGACGACCCGGCCGGGTTCTGTGTCGCGCTCGGGGAGTTGGTCCGGATGGGAGAGCCGCCCTCGCAGTGGCTGCCGGAGCTCGTCGATGCCGTCGCGGCGGTCGGTCCGGAGCCGGGATGGCGTGCCGGCGTGGCGCTCGATGCCGCCGACCGGGTGCTCGCCGCCGCTGGCGAGCACCGTGCCCGTCGCGACCTGTCGCGGATCGGATCGAAACGAGCGCGCTCGCTGCCACCTCCGGAACCCCCCGACGACCGGTTCGTCATTCCCTGGATCGAGCGTTCGCTCGTCTTCGGTGGTGTGCTGTTCCCGTACGGCCTCCCGGCGGGGTGGGCCGGCGCACCCGTCGAGGCGCACGGATTGCCGACGGTCGGCCGGTCGACGGTGTCGTTCGCCGTCCGGTGGCACGGGGCCCGACCTGCCGTCCTGTGGGAGCAAGCCGGCGATCCGGTCGCTCTCACGTCACCCGTGCTGGCACCGGACTGGTCGTCCGACGAACCACGGGGCGAGACGCTCTGGCCCGTCCCCCCTGGCGCCACGTCCTTCGTCGTCCCGTCCGACGATCCCGTGTCGTTCGCCTGATCGAACGAGCCGCATAGGCTCGGATCATGGCGCTGACCGATCTCCCTGCGACCGACCAGTTGAAGCTGACCGAGTGGACCTCCTGCGGCGGGTGCGCCGCGAAGTGGGGCGCGTCGCTGCTGAAGGATCTCGTCGCCGACTTCCCCACGCCGACGGATCCGTCCCTGTTGATCGGCCTCGCTCCTTTCGACGACGCGGCGATCTACCGGATCTCCGACGACGTCGCACTCGTGTCGACGACCGATTTCTTTCCACCGCTCGTCGACGACCCTGCCGATTTCGGGGCGATCGCCGCCGCGAATGCGTGCTCGGACGTGTTCGCCATGGGCGGGAGCGTGGTGATGGCGATCAACGTGGCCGCCTTTCCCGAACACTTTCCACGGGAAGCGATCGTCGCGATCTTCGAGGCCGGTGCGCGTGCGGTCGCCGAGGCCGGAGGGGCGGTCGCGGGCGGACACACGATCCGCAACCCCGAACCGATCTACGGGCTGGCGGTCCAGGGGGTGGTGCACCCCGACCGGATCTTCCGCAAGGGCGGAGCTCGACCCGGTGATGCGCTCGTGCTGTCCAAGCCGCTCGGGACGGGCCTCACCCTCGCCGCCGGTACCGAGGCCGACAAGGCGGTTGCGATCGCCGGGATGAAGTCGCTGAACCGGGAGGCGGCCGAGTTCCTCCGATCGCTCGGCGGGGCGGTTCACGCCGTCACCGACGTCACTGGGTACGGACTCGCGGGACACGGCTGGGAGATGGCCGAGCGCAGCGGCGTCCGGATCGTCGTCGACACGGAGGGCCTCGTCTGCTACCCGGGTGCGTTGGAGGCGGCCCGTGACGGCAAGCGCACCGGAGGGGACCCGAGGAATCGCGACTACCTCGCCGGACACCTGACGTCGACGGCGCCGGCGGGTCCGGAGGCGATCTGCTTCGACCCGCAGACCTCCGGTGGGCTCCTCGCTGCCGTCGATCCCGGAGCGGTGGGCGCCGCGGTCGATGCCGGATTCTGGCGAGTGGGGACGGTCGAAGCGGGTCCGGCCGGCCTCGTGCTGCGCTGACGATGCCCAGGGGCGACGCGCCGTCCAGGGCGATCGAGGAGGAACTCCGGGCCCAGGGCTTCGAGACGGTCGTCGGTATCGACGAGGTCGGCCGCGGCGCCTGGGCCGGTCCACTGGTCGTCGGGGCCGCCGTGCTCCCGCTCGACACGCAGGTGCCCGGGGTCCGGGATTCGAAGATGCTCTCCGAGGATGGCCGGGAAGCGATCTTCGACCAGCTCGCCGATTGGTGCGTCGCCTGGTCGACCGGCCTGGCCACGTACGCCGAGTGCGACGAGTTGGGGATGGCGGCAGCTCAGAAGTTGGCCTGTCGCCGGGCGATCGAATCGCTCGGTGTCGTTGCCGATGCTGCGGTCAGCGACGGGAAGTGGGACTTCGTGTCACCGTCGGTGCGCCACGTGGAGATGCGGGTCAAGGCCGATCGGGACTGTCTGAGCGTCGCAGCGGCGAGCATCCTGGCCAAGGTGGTTCGCGACCGCGAGATGCGACGCCTCGCCGACCTCTATCCGCTGTGGTCGTTCGAGTCCAACAAGGGATATCCGTGTGCCGTGCACCGGGCTGCGCTGCAAGGCTTCGGTCCGTCGGCGATCCATCGCCGGACCTGGGTGTTCATGGACAACTTCGTTCCGTGGTCGGGTTGCCCGCGGATCGAGCGGTCGGCTCAGCAGCGGCTCTGGTGACCGATCGGCACCCGACGTCGATCCGGTCCGGGGACCCGTCGTTCTGGTGACCGTGGTCCCTGGTGCGGACCACCGATCCGTGGTCCGATGGCATCGTCCCCTGGTCATCGAGAGTGAGGCCGTCATGTCCGAGTCCACCGAGTTCGTCGCCGCAGTCCTGCGTGTCCACGGGCCCTTCCACGATCACGAGGTCCGTGACCTCGTCGCCCACTGGTCGAAGCTGGATCATCGTCTTCGCTCGTTCGACGACCGCGCCGTCACACTCGACCTGCATCTCCACGATCGCGACGGCGCTGATCAGCACGTCGTGCTCGAGGCGACCATCGGGGGACTGGCGCCGATCGTGGCGACCGCACGGTCACGCGATCTCCCGACGGCACTGAACCGGGTCCGCGACGAACTCGTCCGTCGCCTCTCCGACGCGAAACAGCGGACCGAACCGCGGAACAACCGTCACCTCCGGCGCCCCTGATCAGCCGGCGACGAGCGACCGGAGCAGGTCGGCGACGTCGTCGGTGCCGCCGAGTCGATACCGGGCGAGCGTGTCGCCCTCGCCGACGTGGATCCCGATGTCCGTGCCGTTCATCACGGCGAAGACGGTTTCGTCCGTTCGGTCGTCACCGACGTACACCAACGTCGGGCGGTCGAGTCGGTGACGGAGGGCATCGAGCGCGAGGCCCTTGCTCGCCGGTCGGACGAACAGTTCGACGACCTCGTGGCCGAACGTCACCTGGACGGCGTCGTCGGAGACCGCACGGAGCAGCGCCTCGACCGACGATCGAGCGTGTTGGTCGTCGGCGTTGCGAGTGTGGACGACGACGCTCGCCGGTTTGCGCTCCAGCCAGGCTCCGGGTCCGGCGCTGCGGGTGGCGACCGATGCCAGACGTTCGAGTTCGGCGAGGAGTTGCTGCTCGTCGTCGTCGAGTGCCAGCCGAGGCTCGCCGCGGACCTCGAGACCATGACTGCCGATGAGGTGGATCCGTCGGCTGAACCCGAACCGCTGCTCGAGGTCGGCGAGTGATCGGCCCGACACGACAGCGACCTCGGTCATCGCCGCGAGTCGGTCGAGATCGCCGTCGACACCGGGGGTGAGGCGGGCGTCATCGGCATGACCGACGATCGGGGCGAGCACGCCGTCGACGTCGAAGCCGAGTACGGCACGCTCGGCCACCGATCGCACGAGGGCGACGAGTTCGGCCGGGTCGATGCAATCGGTCACGGGTCGAGCGCCGTGAGGAACGAGTCGGCCCAGACGCCGACGTCGGCGGTGGCGAGCGTCGCTCGCATCGACTCCATGCGAGGGCGGCGTTCGTGACGGTGCATGTCGACCGCCCTGACGATCGCATCCTGGAGCGCCCGCTCGTCGTGCGGGTTCACGAGGATCGCGTCGACGAGTTCGTCCGAGGCTCCCGTGAACTCGGACAGCACCAGGACGCCATCTCCGTCGACGTGCGAGGCGACGTATTCCTTCGCCACGAGATTCATGCCGTCCCGGAACGGTGTCACCAGCATGACGTCGCCGGCCCGGTACAGCGGGATCAGTTCGTCGAGCGGCAGGAGTCGGAACAGATAGTGCACGACGGGGAATCCCAGGCGGGCGTGACGACCGTTGATCTCGCCGACGATCTGCTCGATCTCCCTGCGTTCCTCCTGGTAGAGCTCGACGCCCTCTCGGGTCGGGGTCGCGACCTGGACGAGCACGTGGTGGGCGGGGTCGAGACGACCTTCGTCGAGCAGTGCGCCGAACGCCCGGAGGCGGCTGCCGATGCCCTTCGTGTAGTCGAGACGGTCGACGCCGAGCAGGATCACCTCCGGCTCTCCGAGGGCTGTTCGGATCTCCGATGCCCGGCGGCGGACGGAGCGTCCGCTGGCCAGGGACTCGAATTCGGCGACGTCGATCGAGATCGGGAAGTTCCCGACTGCGATCCGGTGGCCGTCGTGGTCGAGGATTCCTGGTTCCACCTCCTCGGCGCCGACGAGGTGGCGGGCGATCCCGACGAAGTTCCTCGCACCCCGGACCCGCTGGAACCCGAGCAGATCCGCACCGAGGAGTCCTTCGACGATCTCCTCGCGCCAGGGCAGCCGTTGGAACAGTTCGAGCGGTGGGAACGGGATGTGGTCGAACCAGCCGATCCGGACGTCGGGGCGGCGGGCACGCAGCATCGCGGGCACCAACTGGAGGTGGTAGTCGTGCACCCAGACGACCGCATCGTCGGGTGCGACCTCAGCGATCCGATCGGCGAATCGGGCGTTCACCGTCCGGTAGGCGTCCCAATCGTCGCCGTGGTAGCCCGACTCGCGGATGGCGTCGTGGTAGAGCGGCCACAGCGTGTCGTTGGAGAAGCCTTCGTAGTAGTGGCGGGCCTCGTGGTCGTCGATCGCGACGGAGCACAGTCGGATGCCGTCGATCGCCGTTGTGTCGATCAGGTCGTCGATCGCCGTACCGTCCAGCGCCGTATCGTCCGGGGTTCGTGTGTCGTGTTCGACCGGTGAACCACTCCAGCCGACCCAGATCCCGTGCCGTTCCGCCATCGTGGGCAGGAGCGCCCGGACCAGTCCGCCGGGACTCGTCACCCATCGGCCATCGGGCGCTTTGCTGATCGGGAGCCGGTTGGCGGCGACGACGAGCGGGCGACCTGACACGCCGCCGACCCTAACGAATGCTCAGTCGATCGACGCAGCGGCTCGTCGCGCCCCGCCGCCACGGACGGCGTCACCGATTCGACCGAGAACGAGTGCGCCGACGAACACGGCGACGGTCACCAGGGCCATGCTCGCTCCGGTGGCGGTGTCGTGGTGATAGCTCACGAGGATCCCGACGACCGAGCTCGCAGCGCCGATCGCCACGGCGACGACCATGATCGCCGGCACCCGTCGGACGAGCATGCTGGCGGTGGCCGGCGGGGCGACGAGGAACGCGAAGACCAGCAGGCTGCCGACGGTCTCGAACGAGGCGACGATGGCCAGTGCCAACAGTACGAGCAACGCCAGGTGGGCGAGCGCTGGCCGGAACCCGATGAGTGCGGCCTGCGTCGGATCGAAGGTGCCGACGACGAACGCCCGATGCAACAGGGCGACGCCGATGAGCACGATCGACGTCACGACGGCCAGGGTCACGAGGTCGTCCCCGCTGACGGCGGTGATCGACCCGAACAGGAACCGGGTGAGATCGCCGGCCCCGGTCGCCCTCCCGGACGACATGATCACGACGGCGAGCGCGAGGAACCCGACGAACAGCACACCGATCGACGCATCGTCCGGCAGCGGCGACGAAGCCCGCACCAACTGGACGCCGAGCACCATGGCGAACGCGGCGACGAGGGCCCCGACCGTGGTGTTCTGACCGAGCACGAAGGCGACGGCGATGCCGGGGAGGACTCCATGGGCGAGCGCGTCACCCAGGAAGCTCAGACCACGGAGCACCACCCAGGTCCCGATCACGCTGGTGCAGAGCACCGTCAGCAACCCCGCCCAGAGCGTGTCGCGCAGGAAGTCGACCTCGACGAATGGTCGGATCCACCAGTCGTACGGGTCGAACAACCAGTTCATCGGTGGCGTCAGGCCAGTGCGTCGGCGATGGCACGGGCATTGGCGGTCATCATCGCAGCGTACGTCGGCGCCTCGTCGGTGACCGATCCGGTGGCGAGCGCCACGACGGGTATGCCGAGTCGTTCGCCGAGGGCGTCGGCGTCGACGGCCGTCTCGAACGCGTCGGTGAAGATCGCTCGCACCGATCGGTCCTCGATCAGTTCGGCCAGATCGGCCAGTTCCCCGGCGCTGGGTTCGGCCAGGGTGCTCGTGGAGGGGATGACGGCGCCGAGCACCTCGAAGTCGTATCGCTCGGCGAAGTACGCGAGCGAGTCGTGGCCGGTGACGAGGATCCGGTCGGAGGGGGCGACGTCGGCGAGGGTCTCGGCCAACTCCTGGTCGAGCCGGGCGAGGTCGGTCTCGACGTCGTCGGCGCAGGTCTCGAAACCGGACTCGACGAGCACGGCTTCGATCTCGTCGACGACGTCGATCACCAGCGTGGGGTCGAGCCACACGTGCGGATCGCCGCGCTCGTCGTCG
>JBMUCX010000102.1:0-9643 GCA_049458915.1 Ilumatobacteraceae bacterium | reverse complement strand
CCGACGACAGCAACCTGTTCTTCCCGTTCACCCATCAGGGTCTCCGGGCGACGCTGTTCCTGCTGTTCGTCGGAACCGGGATCACGGCGATGTTCATCGCACTCGCAGCTGCTCGCCGTGTGAGCGTGATGACGCGATCGGTGGTGCTCGGGCTGTTGACCGTCCTGCTCGTCGTGATGGCGTTCTTCGTCCGGTCCGAGTCCGCCTCGGTCAAGTTCCGCGCCGAGGGGTTCAGCGTGATGCTCGGTGTGGCGCTGCTGGCCCTCACCTGGCTGGTGCTCGGGCTGCTCTTCACCGAGCGTTCGACGGTCGATGCCGATGCCGATCGATTCGGAGCCCGACTGTTCGCCATCGCCGGTGTCCTCACGGTCGTGGCGTTCGTCATCCGGCTGCTGTTCACGCTTCCGGCCGAGATCGAGGCCGGAATCAACCCCGGCAAGTTCTCCGTCCGATCGGTCTGGTTCATCGGGTTCACCGTTCTGTGCGTGTTCGTCCTCGGCAAGACCCGGTTCGGCAGTTGGACCTTCGCCGTGGGCGGCAACAAGGAGGCCGCCCGCCAGGTCGGCGTGCCCGCTGCCAGGACGAAGACCCAGCTGTTCATGATCACGGCCGGCGCCGCCTGGCTGGTGGGCATGCTGCTCGCGTTCCGCCTGAACACGATCCAGGCGAACACCGGCAACGGCGAGGAGTTCGAGTACATCATCGCCGCCGTGGTCGGTGGAACCCTGCTGACCGGCGGCTACGGGACCGCCCTCGGTGGTGCGCTCGGCGCCGTGATCATCGCCCAGGCGACCCTCGGCATCCCGAATGCGAGGTGGAACTCCGACTGGCGGTTCCTGTTCCTCGGTGTGACGCTGCTGCTGGCGGTGCTCGCCAACCGTTCCATCCGCACCAAGGCGGAGACGATGCGCCGATGAGCCTCATCCAACCGTCGACTCGACCGACCACCGACCTCACGACCGACCGGAGGACGACGCACCATGGCTGACAATCATCTCCTCGAACTCGACAACGTCTCGAAGTACTACGGGAACATCATCGCCCTCAAGGGCGTCAGCACCCACGTGAACTCCGGCGAGGTCACCTGCGTGCTGGGTGACAACGGCGCCGGCAAGTCGACACTGATCAAGATCCTGGCCGGAGCCCACCAGCAGAGTGAGGGAACCATCCGGCTCAACGGATCCGAGGTGATGTTCGATTCGCCGCGTGATGCGCTCGCCAACGGCATCGCCACCGTGTACCAGGACCTCGCGATGGTCCCGCTCATGTCGGTGTGGCGGAACTTCTTCCTCGGTTCCGAGCCGACCCGGTCGATCGGTCCGTTCAAGTGGATCGACAAGCCGACGGCCAAACAGATCTCCAAGGACGAACTCGCCAAGATGGGGATCGACATCCGCGACACCGAGCAGCCCGTCGGCACGCTGTCGGGTGGCGAGCGTCAGTCGGTCGCGATCGCCCGAGCGGGCTACTTCGGCGCCAAGGTGCTGATCCTCGACGAGCCGACGTCGGCGCTCGGTGTGAAGCAGTCGGGCGTGGTGCTGAAGCGGATCGTCGAGGCCCGCAACCGCGGTCTCGCAGTGATCTTCATCACGCACAACCCCCGTCACGCCTATCCGGTCGGGAACCGGTTCCTGATCCTCAACCGAGGTCACTCGATGGGTTCGTTCGCCAAGAGTGAGATCTCGGTCGACGAGCTCACCCAGCTGATGGCGGGCGGTGCCGAACTGCAGGCGCTCGAGCACGAGCTCGAAGCTGCGGGGACGATCAGTCACGCCGACCTCACGACCCCGAACTGAGCGGCTCCGCCGGTCCGCCCACCGTTCCTCGTCCCCCGAAAGGAACCCTGTGAACACCTCTCGTCGTCGCCTCGGTATCGGGGTGGTCGGTTTCGGCTGGATGGGCATGGCCCATTCGCGCTCCGCCGCTCGGATCCCCTCCCTGTTCCCCGAGCGGACGTTCGATACCGACCTCGTCGTCTGCGGTGACAACGTGCCGCAGCGACGCGAGCAGGCGGTCGACGGCTTCGGGTTCCGGGAAGCGGTTGCCGATTGGCAGGCGGTCGTCGAGCATCCCGACGTCGACGTGGTCTACGTCACCGCACCGAACATGATGCACGAACAGGTCGCTGTCGCGGCCGCCGCTGCGGGCAAGGCCGTGTTCTGCGAGAAGCCGGTCGGGGGAAAGCCCGACCAGACCGTCCGGGTCGAGGCGGCGGCCCGTCGGGCGGGCGTCGTCACCGGTGTCGGCTACAACTACCGGTGGGCGCCACTGGTCCAGCACGCCAAGCACCTGATCGACTCCGGCGTCCTCGGTGAGATCACGAACTACCGCGGCCGGTTCTTCTCGATGTACGGAGCCGACCCCATGGGCCTGCTGTCGTGGCGGTTCCTCGTCGACGAGGCGGGGTACGGGGTGTCGTCGGACATCTTGAGCCATGCGGTCGATCTCGCCACGATGCTCGTCGGCCCGGTCTCGTCCGTGAGTGGCACGATGGAGACGTTCATCAAGGATCGTCCGCTCCCCGGAGCGGGAGGAACCCACTACGACCGGGGGACGCCGGGTGACCCGACCGGTGCGGTCACGAACGAGGACTACGCGGCAGCGATGGTCGTCTTCGAGAACGGCGCTCGTGGAACGTTCGAGTCGTCACGGGCGATCATCGGACCCGAGTCGCAGATGGCGTTCGACGTGTACGGCACCAAGGGTGCGCTGCGATGGAACCTCGAGACGATGAACGAACTCGAGGTGTTCGTCGTCGACGAGACGGGCCGTGCTCCGCGCGGGTATACCAAGGTGTATGCGGGAGACAGGTACCCGTACCACGGGCACTTCGTGCCCGGCGCCGCCAACGCCATCGGCTACGAGGACCTCAAGGTGATCGAGAACTTCGAGTTCCTCTCGGCCGTGGCACGCGACGAGCAGCATCGGCCCGGATTCGCCGAGGCGGTCGACTACGTCAGCTTCCAGGCGGCGTGGCTCCGCTCGTGCGAGACCGGGTCGTGGCAGCACGTCGAATCACTCCGGGAGGACTGACCGATGACCCTGACCGACGCACCGAACCTCCGTGCCGACTACTCACTGACCGGTGAGTCGAAACGGATCGCCCACGAGCAGGGCCTCGCCGACGGCGAGTGGTTCTTGGCCGAGGTGCCGTCGGCCCGGATGCGGGAGTTCCAGCGGCGAACCAACCTCCGAGCGACCGTGGACACGTTGCTCTGGTTGGGTCTGATGGTCGCTGCCGGTTGGTGGGCGTACACCACCGTGTGGTCGTGGTGGTCGATCCCGGCGTTCTTGGCCTATGGAGCGCTGTACGGCGGTGCGAGTGACTCGCGATGGCACGAGATGGGCCACGGCACGGCGTTCCGGGCCCGCTGGGCGAACGATCTGGTCTACCCGTTCGCCTCGTTCCTGCTGTGGCGCGGGCCGACGGTCTGGCGGTGGTCGCACTACCGGCACCACACGGACACGATCGTGATCGGCCGGGATGCCGAGATCGTCTTCCAGCGCCCTCCGAGCGTCTGGCGCGCCATGTTCATGTTCACCCATCTGCAGGGTGGACCGCAGATGTTCGCTCGGTTGGTCCGGCACAGCGTCAACCGCCTCGACGACGACGCTCGTGAGTTCGTGCCCGAGACCGAGTGGCGCAAGGTGGTCTGGGAGTCACGGGTGTTCGTGGCGATCGTCGCTGCCGCTGCGGTGTGGAGTGTCGTGGCCTGGACCCCGCTGCCGATCCTGTTCATCGGCGGCCCGACGATCTACGGGGCGTGGCTCGTGGTGTTCTTCGGCATCACCCAGCACGCCGGACTCCGCGAGAACGTGCTCGACCACCGCTACAACACCCGGACGGTGCACATGAACCCGGTCTTCCGGTTCCTGTACTCGAACATGAACTACCACGTCGAGCACCACATGTTCCCGAGTGTCCCGTACCGGTCGTTGCCGGATCTGCACGACGAGATCAGGGATCAGCTCGCACCGGCGCTGCCGAACACCTGGGCGGCGTATCGACAGATTTTCACGACCCTGGCGAAGCAGCACCGGGACCCGACCTACGAGATCCCGCTGCAGGTCCCCGACGTCCCCGGCGCCCGCCACCGGATCGACGTCGGTGAGTCGAACTGGGTCCGACATGCCGACGGTGCTGTCGATCTCGGCCGTGTCGACTCGCTCGAGGTCGGTGAACTCCGGCGTGTCGACGTCGACGACCGGACGTACGTGCTCGCACGTCTCGGTGACGACGAGTTCGTTCTCTGTGACGGACTCTGCACTCATGCCGAGGTGCACCTGGCCGACGGCGCCCTCGTCGACGGTCAGATCGAGTGCCCGAAGCACAACGCCCGGTTCGACGCCCGCACCGGCGAAGCGGTCCGTAAACCGGCTCGCGAGCCGATCGCGAGCTACGACGTCGAGCAGGTCGACGGGCGGATCGTGAGTCGCCTCCGGACGACTCCGGTGGAGGTCCGCCGGTGACTGATCGGCTGGCCGGGCGTTCGGGCCCGCTGTCGCCGCTCGCCGGTCCCGGGCGTCTGCTCGACGTCACGCCGTCATCCGCGGGTTGGCGGCACTTGTCGTTCGCGGTCGTCGAGGTGACCGCCTCGGCTCCGTGGTCCGACCGCCGCCCCGGGCAGGAGACGGCGATCGTCACCCTGTCCGGCACCGGACGTGTGGCGGTCGACGGCGCGGCCCACGAGGTCGGCCGCACGTCGGTGTTCTCCGAGTTGGGACGCATCGTCTACGTGACTGCCGACGCGGAGTTCCGGATCGAGACCGATTCGACCCTCCTCGTGGCGATCGGCTCGGCTCCGGCCGACGGCGTCCTACCGTCACGCGTGATCGAACCGACCGAGATGCGCAGCGAGATACGTGGTGGCGGCCAGGCCTACCGACAGGTCGTCCACTCACTCGCCCATCCACTCGCCGCCGAGCGATTGATCGTGTACGAGGTGTACGTCCCGCGTGGTACGTGGGCCGGATGGCCACCGCATCGCCACGACGGGGTCGATGGCGCGCCGTATCTCGAGGAGACGTATTACTTCCGTCTCGACCGGCCGGAGGGGTACGCCCTGCACCGCAACTTCAACGACGGGGTCGCCCCGGCCGGGGAGTCGCCGGAGTTCGACGAGGTGGCCGTCGCCCGTGACGGCGACCTGGTGCTGGTACCGATGGGCTACCACACGACGGTCACCTCTCCGGGTTCGAACATGTACTTCCTCAACTTCCTCGCCGGTGACCTCGTGCTCGACGATCGGCGGACACCGCCGTGTTTCCACGCGGATCACACCTGGATCGAGGCCGACTGGACGGCCGGCGCCTGGGATCTGCCGGTGCTCCCGACGACCTCCTGAACCCGATGTCCCTCGACCGCCTCAGCGATGCCGCGGGCACCTTCCGGGTGCTGGCGATCGATCACCGGGACTCGTTGCGGGCGTTCCTCGATCCCGGCGATCCGGACGCGGTGTCGGTCGACGACCTGGTCGCCATCAAGCGAGCACTGGTCGAAGCGTTGTCCGGCCAGGCGACCGGAGTGATGCTGGAGCCGGAACTGTCGATCCCGCAGGTGCTCGACGTGCTCGCCCCCGGTGTCGGGTTCATCGCTGCGCTCGAGGCCCAGGGCTACCTCGCCGATCCCGGCGCCGAGCCGACCCGGCTGTACTGGTCGGTGGCAGAGGCCGCCGCCACGGGAGCCGAGGCGCTCAAGCTCCTCCTGCCGTATCACCCCGATCACGACCTCGCCGCTGCTCAGCGGACCGTTGCCGACAGCGTGGTCGCCGAGTGCCGTGTCGTGGGCGTACCCCTGGTGCTCGAACCGCTCTTCTTCGGTCTGTCCGATCCGGCGCAACGTGCCTCGGTGGTGTTCCGGACCGTCGAGCACTTCGCCGACACCGGCGCCGATCTGCTCAAACTGCCGTTCCCGGTCGATCCGGCGATCGTGACCGGTCGGGACGACCAAGCGGCGGCCTGCCGGCGGGTCACCGACCGCTGCCAGCAGCCGTGGGCGATCCTGTCCGGTGGCGGAACCTTCGAATCGTTCGCCCACCAGGTCGAGGTCGCGGTCGGGTCCGGTGCGAGTGGCTTCATGGTCGGACGGGCGCTGTGGGGCGAGGCCGCTCGGGCCGCCGATGCCGAGCGTGCGGCCGTGATCGCCGACGTGGTGGTGCCCCGATGGCGACGTCTCGTCGAGGCGACGCAGCACCGACCACACTGATGGGCGAAGCAGCGAACCCGAATCGAACCCGAATCCAATCAGCAAGGAGCTTCAGATGTCGTTCTTCGAAGAGGTGGAGCCGATCCGCTACGCCGGTCCCGGCAGCGACGACCCGTTGGCCTTCCGCTGGTACGACGCCGATCGCGTGGTCGGAGACCGGACGATGGCGGAGCACCTCCGGGTCGGGGTGTGCTACTGGCACTCGTTCGCCTGGGACGGGTTCGACATCTTCGGCGCCGGCACCCTCGACCGGCCCTGGCACCCGACGAACGATCCCGGGATGGAGCCGATGGCGGCCGCTCGGATGAAGATGGATGCGGCGTTCGAGTTCATCTCGAAGCTGGGTGCGCCGTTCTTCTCGTTCCACGACATCGACATCGCCCCAGCCGGTGCCACCTTCGCCGAGACCTGCCGGTACTTCGACGAGATGGTCGACTACGCCGGACAGAAGATGGCCGATACCGGTGTCCGGCTCCTGTGGGGAACCACCAACGCCTTCTCGCACCGCCGGTTCATGTCGGGTGCCTCGACCAATCCGGACCCCGATCTGTTCCGGTACGCCGCCGCCCAGGTCGCGCATTGCATGCAGAAGACCCACGAGCTCGGCGGCGCCAACTACGTGCTGTGGGGTGGCCGGGAGGGGTACGACACGCTGCTCAACACCGACATGAAGCGTGAGCTCGATCAGATGGGCCGGTTCATGAACCTGGTCGTCGAGCACAAGTACGCGATCGGGTTCGAGGGCACCTTGCTCATCGAACCCAAGCCGATGGAGCCGACCAAGCACCAGTACGACTACGACGTCGCGACCGTGTACGGCTTCTTGCAGCGGTACGGACTCGAGAACGAGATCAAGGTCAACATCGAGGTCAATCACGCCGAACTGTCCGGTCACGACTTCCACCACGAGGTGGCGACGGCGGTCAACGCCGGCATCTTCGGGTCGATCGATGCCAACGCCGGTGACCCCCGCCTCGGCTGGGACCTCGACCTGTTCCCGGGCTCGGTCGAGGACATGTCGCTGGGGATGCTCGAGATCCTCCGTGGCGGTGGGTTCACGACCGGGGGCCTGATGTTCGACACCAAGCTCCGGCGGCAGTCGATCAGCCGTGACGATCTGTTCATCGCCCACATCGGTGGGATGGACACGATGGCGAAGTCGCTGCTCGTGGCGCAGTCGATCATCGAGGAAGGGGAACTCGATCGGCGGCGTGCGGAGCGGTACGCCGGGTGGGACACCGAGGCCGGCCGCGCCATCCTCTCGGGTGGCGTGTCGCTCCAGCGGATGCACGACGATCTGGTCGCATCGGGGAACGAGCCGGCGCCGGTCTCGGGCCGCCAAGAGTTGCTCGAGCGGCTCGTCGCTCGGCACATCGACACGGTCCGCTGATCCGCCGTGGGTGCCCCCCTCGTCGTCGGTGTCGACTCGTCGACCCAGTCGGTCAAGGTCGAGGCGCGACGTCTCGACACGGGCGACGTCGTGGCCGTCGGTTCCGCTCGCCACCCCGCGACCACGCCGCCGGTGTCCGAACAGGACCCGAACGCCTGGTGGACCGCACTCGTCGAGGCGTGTGCCGCGCTCGGCGAGTGCCGGCGCGATGTGGTGGCGATCGCGGTCGCCGGACAGCAGCACGGCCTGGTCCTGCTCGACGAGGGAGGTGTGCCCCTGAGGCCGGCCAAGCTGTGGAACGACACCACTTCGGCGCCCCAGGCGGAGCGGCTCGTCACCGCCCTCGGTGCCGAGCGGTGGGCGGCTCGGATCGGCAGTGTGCCGGTGGCATCGTTCACGATCACCAAGCTGGCCTGGGTCGCCGAGCACGAACCCGATGTGATCGCCCGGACCGCTCGCGTGATGCTGCCCCACGACCACCTCACGTGGCGGTTGACCGGTGAGCACGTCACGGACCGGGGCGACGCCTCCGGGAGCGGGTGGTTCGATGCCGCAACCGGGACCGTCGATCTCGAACTCCTCGCCATGGCGACCGGTGCCGACTGGTCGGGTCGGGTCCCGACCGTCCTCGACGCCACGGTCGCGGCGGGGACGCTCGCAGAGGGTGCGGCGGTCGAACTGGGTCTGCCGTCCGGGATCGTCGTCGGCCCCGGTACCGGCGACAACATGGGGGCTGCGCTCGGCCTCGGACTCCGTGCCGGCGACGTGGCGATCTCGCTCGGGACCTCGGGGACGGCGTTCGCCGTGTCCGCGACACCGACTCGTGACGCATCGGGTGCGGTCGCCGGCTTCGCCAGCGCCAGCGGGGAGTTCCTGCCGCTGGTGTGCACGCTCAATGCGACCAAGGTGACCGACACCGTCGCCCGATGGCTCGATACCGACGCCGCAGGTCTCGCTCGGCTGGCACTCGACGCCGCGCCGAGCCCGGGGGACGTCGTGCTCGTGCCGTACTTCGACGGTGAGCGGACCCCGAATCTGCCCGATGCGACGGGCACCTTCGTCGGTCTCACCAACGTCACCACTCGGGAGCAGTTGGCGCTGGCTGCGCACGACGGTGTGCTGTGCGGCCTGTTGGACGGTGTGGACGCGCTCCGATCCGCAGGAGCGTCGGTGAACGGACGGATCTTCCTGGTCGGAGGTGGAGCCCGGTCGGAGGCGTATCGGCGCCGCCTCGCCGAACTCGCCGGTCGTCCGGTGACCGTGCCCGACACCGACGAGACGGTGGCGACCGGCGCCGCCGTTCAAGCCGCGGTGGTCACCGGGTCGGGCTCGTTCGAAGCGGTGGCGCAACGTTGGGCGTGCGGTCGCGGGACCGACGTCGAACCGCTGGTCGACGCAACGGAGCGCCGTGCGGCGTATGCCGCCGCTCGGGTCAGTCGCCGACCGTGATGTTGAGCGGTGCGTCGGGGTGGGCGAACTCGCGGTCGCCGGCCTCGATCGCATCGAGGAGGTGGATGGCGAGGTCGGCGACCTTGACCTGGTCCTCTTCGGCGCCAGCGGCCTTCACGCCGTCGTCGAGCATGATGTAGCAGAACGGACAGGCCGTGGCGATGCGGGTGGCGCCGGTCGAGAGGGCCTCGGCGGCGCGTTCGTCGTTGACCTTGACGCCGATCGACTCTTCCATCCACATGCGGGCGCCGCCGGCGCCGCAGCACATGCCGGTCGTTCCGTTGCGTCCCATCTCGACGATCTCGATGCCCTTGATCGAACCGACGACCTTGCGGGGTGCCATGTAGACGTCGTTGTGTCGTCCGAGGTAGCACGAGTCGTGGTAGGTGATCCGCTCCTCGAGCGTGGCCCGACTCACGTCGAGTCGGCCGTCGGCGATGAGTTGCTCGAGCAACTGCGTGTGGTGGACGACCTCGTACTTCCCGCCGAGCTGCGGGTATTCGTTCATCAGCGTGTTGAAGCAGTGCGGGCACTGCGTGATGATCTTCTTCACGCCCATGCCGTTCAGCGTCTCGATGTTCGGCATGGCGAGCATCTGG
>JBMUCX010000101.1:0-9708 GCA_049458915.1 Ilumatobacteraceae bacterium | reverse complement strand
ACAACTCGTTCCCCACGATCAACCGGTTCGTGATCATGCCGCTGTTCCTGTTCGGTGGCGCCTTCTATCCGGTGTCCCAGTTGCCCGACGTGCTCGAACCCGTCGCCCGGATCACGCCGCTGTGGCACGGGGTCGAACTCACCCGCGGTGCGGTGCACGGTCGTCTCGAGTGGGGTTCGACCGCGGTCCACGTCACTGTCTTGGCGCTGGTGACGATCGTCGGGTGGGCTCTGGCATCACGTTCGTTCGCCCGGAGGCTCGCATCGTGAAGACCGTCGACGTGGCGTCCCGGGACCGGTCGTCGGGTGGCTTCGACGTGCGGCGCCTTCCGCTTCGCATCGTGCCGACCGAGATCGTCGAAGCGCGCCGACCGCACCGTCTCCTCGAGCGTCAGTGGATGGTCAACAAAGCGGGTGGCTGGACGATCCTGCTGACCGGGTTCTTCGAGCCGCTGTTCTACCTGCTGTCGATCCGGGTCGGGTTCGGCTCACTCGTCGGTGACGTCGACCTCGCCGGTCGGTTGGTGCCGTACGCCGACTTCGTCGCACCGGCGCTGATGGTGGCATCGGCGATGAACGGCGCCCTCTACGAGTCGACCATGAACGTGTTCTTCCGACTGAAGTACGACCAGGTCTACGACGCCGCCCTGGCGACCCCGTTGACCGCCGGCGACGTGGCGATCGGCGAGATCGGATACGCCACGATCCGCGGGGCGCTGTACTCGACGGCGTTCCTGGTGACGATGTGGTCACTCGGGATGACCGGGTCGTGGTCGGCCGTACTGATGGTGCCGGTCGCGGTGCTCGTGTCGTTCGCGTTCAGTTCGGTCGGCATGGCGGCCACGACGTACATGCGCTCCTGGGCCGACTTCGAGTACGTGCCGTCGCTGATGCTGCCCATGTTCTTGTTCTCGGCGACGTTCTACCCGCTGTCGAGTTACGGCGACTTCGCCTGGGTGGCACAGATCAGTCCGCTGTATCACGGGGTCGCCGTGGTCCGCGGGCTCAACCTCGGTGACTGGTCGTGGTCGTACATCGGACACCTCGGAGTGCTGGTGACGATGTCGGTGGTCGGGGTCGTGCTGACGACCCGCCGGATCAGCCGCCTGCTCCTCCCCTGAACCCACTTTGTGGCAGCGATCTCGCGCAGATCGTTCACAACTGCTGCCACAGAAGAAGCGCTGGAATTTTGTCGCAGCGATCCTGCGAAATTCTGAGCGGATCGCTGCCACAAAATTCGAAGGGCACCGCCCGGGCGGACACCGATCGACGCGACGTCGTGACACCCCCGTGTCTTGATGACGCCATGACCAGTTCCACGATGCGCCTGATGGCGCTCGCAACCGGTCAGCTGGGAGCCTTCACACGCTCGCAGGCCCACCAACACGGCCTGTCCGACCACCAGCTTCGAAGCCGAGTCCAGAGCGGCTTCCTCGTCAAAACCGGCCCGAACTCGTTCCGCGTCGCCGGGGCACCGCTGACGAAGGAGGCGGAACTCCACCAACTCCTCCTCGACATCGGTGAACCGGCCTGGGTCAGCGGTCCGACCGCCGCCGCACTCCACGGCTTCGACGGCTTCGAACTCCGCCGTCCGTTCCACGTCCTGCTCCCCCGGGAGCGTCACGTCACCAGAGCAGGCGTTCGAATCCACCGCAGCGACACGATCGAACCGATCGACCGGGCTCGACTGGCCGGCCTCCCGGTGCTGTCGGCGACACGGACGATGATCGACATCGCAGCCTTCGCAACGAGCGCCGAGCTGGCCGCAGCACTCGACAGCGGGGTCCGCGACGGTCGTCTTTCCGAGGATCTGCTCCACCGCCGTGTCATCGCGCTCCGCTCACAAGGACGGTACGGACTACCGCTGTTGGCCGAGGTGATCGCCGGGCTCGAAGTCACCCGCGGCGGTCACAGTTGGCTCGAGCGCGAATACCTTCGACTCCTCGACGGAGCGGGCCTCCCTCGACCCGAACTCCAGCAGGTGCTCACTCGGGCGAACGACCGACTCGTCCGCGTCGACTGCCGGTTCCCCGGCACGCCGGTCGTGGTCGAGTTGCTGGGGTACCGCTTCCACCGATCGAAACAGGAGATGACCCGCGACGCAGCGCGCGCCAACGCCCTGTTGGCGAAGGGCTTCCAGCCGTACCAATTCACGTACCAACACATCGTCACCGACCACCAGTACGTGATCACGACCACGGCGAACGCTCTCGCCCGGTTCTGACTCACTCGACGACTCGTCCACCTCGAATTCTGTGGCAGCAAATCGGGCACATTCCCGCAACATCGCTGCCACAGAATTCGGTGACCACTTCATGGCAGCGATCACGACGGCTCGGCGCGGGATCCCTGCCACAAAGTGGGAAGTGGGGGTGGGGTGGGGGCGTACGCTGGGGTCATGCTGTTTCGACGCAAGACCGAGATGATCCGGCCGGACGAGGCGCTGCCGGGCCGCGACACGGCGACGCAGGTCACGAACCGGCACGTCGTGCTCGGTACGCCGATCCAGCCTCCGTTCCCCGACGGACTCGAGCAGATCGTCGTCGCAATGGGCTGCTTCTGGGGTGCGGAGCGAATCTTCTGGCAACTCCCGGGCGTGTACACCACCGCCGTCGGGTACATGGGTGGGTGGACGAAGCATCCGACCTACGAGGAGACCTGCACCGCACAGACCGGCCACACCGAGTCGGTACTCGTCGTGTACGACCCGGCTGCGATCGGCGTACCGCAACTGATGAAGGCGTTCTGGGAGAACCACGACCCAACGACCCCGAACCGGCAGGGCAACGACATCGGGACCCAGTACCGATCGGCGATCTTCGCGAGCACACCCGAACAGATGACCGAGGTACTCGCATCTCGCGATCGGTACCAGGCGGCGCTCACGGCCGCCGGCTTCGGCGAGATCACGACCCAGATCGCGAGCACCGACGACGCCGGTGACGGCGTGTTCTACTACGCCGAGGAGTACCACCAGGGGTACCTCCACAAGAACCCCCGGGGCTACTGCAACCACGGGTTCTGCCAAGTCGGCTACGACCTCGCCGCCCACGGTCAGGGCCCGGCGACCGCCGTCCTCCCCGACGTCTGAGCCGACGCTCGAACCAGCCCGTGATCGGCGCCTCGATCGAGCTGCTCGGGACCGCCGACGTGTTCCCCACGTCGGGCACGGGTTCCACCGGCGGTCTCGCGACCCTCGAACGACTGCTCGACCTCATCGGGCTCCTCGCGTTCGCCGTGTCAGGTGCCCTCCTCGCCGTGCGAAAGGGCTTCGAGTTGGTCGGCATCACATCGCTCGCCCTGGTCACGGCCACCGGCGGTGGCGTCGTACGCGACCTCGTGCTGGGTGACACCCCACCCACGGCGTTCCGGGACCTGTGGTACTTCCTCGTCCCACTCGCCGCCGCCGGGCTCGTCTTCGTCGCCCACGCCACCATCGAACGGCACCTGACCGCTCCGGTCCTCGTCTTCGACGCCATCGGACTCGGGCTGCTCACCGTCACCGGCGCGGTCAAGGCGGTCGAATTCGACAGCACCGCGGTCGGAGCGGTCGCCCTGGCGGTCGTCACCGCCACCGGGGGCGGGATCCTCCGCGACGTGTTGGCCAACGACCCACCCCAGATCTTCCAGCGCGACAGTCGGCTCTATGCGATTCCGGCCACGATCGGGGCTGTGGTGGTCGTCGTCCTCGTAAGGACCGATGCCTACTCGGGCATAGCAGCGGCATCGATCGCCGCCGGTGTGTGTCTCGTCCGGCTCGCCGCGTTGAGGTGGGGCTGGCGAGCGCCGATGCCGCTCACCCCGCGACGTTGACCGTCGCCGACCGGGCGGCAGCCCGATCGAGGAAGTTCCGGATCAGATCGTGACCGGATCCGGTCAGGATGCTCTCGGGATGGAACTGGACGCCTTCGACGTCGAGGACGCGATGGCGCGCACCCATGATGATCCCGTCGGCGGTTCGCGCCGTGACCTCGAGGTGCTCGGGCACCGTGTCGGGATCGATGACCAGCGAGTGGTACCTGGTCGCCGTGAGCGGCGACGGCAGGCCGGTGAACACGCCCTGCCCGGTGTGCTCGACCGGCGAGGTCTTGCCGTGCATCAGCGTCGGAGCGCGCACGATCGAGGCCCCGTACACGTGCCCGATCGCCTGGAGACCGAGGCACACGCCGAACACCGGTACGCCGACGGCAGCGAACGCCGGGATGGCCTCGCAGATGATTCCGGACGTCTCCGGACGACCCGGACCGGGCGACACCAAGACCCCGTCGGGAGCGATGCCGAGGGCTTCTTCGACGGTGATCCGGTCGTTGCGGTGCACGATCGGGTCAGCACCGAGTTCCCCGAGGTACTGGACGAGGTTGTAGACGAACGAGTCGTACGAATCGATCACCAGGATGCGGGTCACCATCTCGACCCTACCCCGGGTCATCGTCCCGGCATCTCACGCTCGCACCCTCGGGCCTGCGCGTCGGACATCGAACGCGTAGACTCACGACCCGTGGCTCCTCCGAAGCGAAAGACCGGTGCCGGACGCACGACCCCGAAGGGCACCCGCCCGGGTGAACAGCGGATCGCGAACCCGTCCGAGAACGACAAGGGTGTGCAAGCGTCGACGCGCTACACGCCGCCGGTCACGTCCGAGATGAAGATGCCCAAGCCCTGGGTGCCCTACCTGATGGTGGCGCTGCTGGTCGTCGGGATGATCGTGATCATGGTGAAGAACCTCGGCTTGGTCGACAGCAACTGGATGACCCTGGTCGGGCTCGGTTGCATCCTCGGAGGGTTGTACACCGCCACGAAGTGGCGTTGACCCCGTCCCACCGCTCGCCCGAGCATCGATAGGGTTTTCCACACACCCCCGGTCAAGATCACGACAAGATCTCCCCGTTGTCCCCAGGCATGTGGACAACAGGTGGAGAATTTAGGGCTAAACACACCGCCGTTCCAGGCGCCGAAAACCCCTGGACAGGCCACGTCCGACGCTGGCTCAGTCGTACAGCGGGGCCACGACGATCATCTCCTCGAGACAGTGCTTCGGGGGTGGTGGGTCGTCATCCGGTGCGAGTGTCAACTTCAGCTCAACCCCGCAGACATCGCATCGATACCTGACGTTCACCTTTCGGAGTTCCCCCGGCTCGGGCGGGGCCACCGGCGGTGCCGACAGCGCGGTCAGCATGGCCATCCCGATCCGGAACAGCACGACCATCAGCAGGATCCCGAAGCCGAACCAGACCACCGATCCGACCGAGACGGCGTACATCACCGGGTCGACCCTAGTTCGGAACCACCACTCGGACCACCCGCCGACACGGCTGTTCCTCCACAGTCCTGTGGACAACCCCATCGACCCGTCACGACGCCCTCACGGCAGTCGCTCGATGATCGTCGCCGTCGCCATACCACCGCCCGCACCCATCGTCTGCAGCCCGAAGCGGCCGCCGATCCGTTCGAGTTCGGCCAGCAAGGTCACCATCAACCGTATGCCCGACGCCCCGAGCGGATGCCCGAGCGAGATCGCCCCACCGTTCACGTTGACCCGCCCGAGATCGGCACCGGTGTCGCGCTGCCAAGCGAGCACCGCCGACGCGCACGCCTCGTCGACCTCGATCAGGTCGATCTCGTCGAGACCCAGGCCGGCCCTCGCCAACACCTCGTGCGTCGCCGGGACCGATGCCGTCGACATCATCCGCGGATCGCCGCCCGAGAGCGCGAACTCGACGAACCGCGCCCGCGGACGCACTCCCAATGCCGCCGCCCGCTCCTCGCTCATGACCAGCAGCGCCGCCGCCCCGTCCGTGATCGGAGCGGAGTTACCGGCCGTCACCCGCCCGCGGTCGGGGACGAAGATCGGAGGGAACGCCGCCAACTCCTCCAGTGTCGTCGGTCGAATCCCTTCGTCGGCCGTGACCACCTCACCTCTCGCGCCCACCACCGGGATCAACTCGCGCTCGAATCGTGACTCCGTCACCGCTCGTACCGCTCGCTCGTGTGATGACACGGCATACCGGTCGAGATCGTCCCGGGAGATGTTCCACCGCTCGGCGACGAGTTCGGCTGTCATCCCCGGCGGCACGAGACCTCCGACGTCGGCGTACCGGGCGCCGACAACCGGTCCGAAGGGGTAGCCGAGTCGACCATCGACCATGGACGACCCCATCGGCACCCTCGACATCACCTCCACACCACCGGCCACCGCCACGTCGTACGCACCGGCGATCACTCCCTGGGCGGCGAAATGCGTCGCTTGCTGGCCCGACGCGCACTGGCGATCGACGGTCGTCCCGGGGACCGTCTCGGGCCAACCTGCAGCGAGCACCGCGTTCCGCGCCACGTTGACCGCCTGCTCACCGACCTGCATCACGCATCCGAACACCACGTCGTCGACGACCGAAGGATCGAGGCCGTTGCGTTCGTCGAGTGCCCTGAGGACGACCGCCGCCAACTCGACCGGGTGCGTCGTGCGAAGGACACCGTTCCGGCGGCCGAGCGGCGTGCGAATCGCATCGACGATCACAGCGCTCCGCATCGGTGCAGTCTGCACACTCGCCGAGCGACGACGAGAACTCGGCGTCACCGACGAGCACCACGATGTCGGTCGATCCCGCCTCTCCGTCTCCCCACCCGATGATGGACACGCGAAACTGTTGACATGAATCGCTCCACTGCCGCCGAGATCGACGCCCGCAACGCCGGACTCACCGTCCCCAAGATGTTCCTCCTGCAGTTGGCTCAGCAGCCGCAGTTCCCCCTCGTCAGTTCGATGAAGGACGGCGGAGGCTGGAACCGCTGGACCGTGTCGGACGTCGCCGAACAGGCGGCCGGGACGGCCGCCGGACTCCTCGCCGACGGCGTTCGGCCCGGCGAACGCGTCCTGCTGATGATGCGGAACCGACCCGACTTCCACTGGCTGGACCTCGGCGCCCAGTTCGTACGCGCCACCCCGGTGTCGATCTACAACTCGTCATCCCCCGAGGAGATCGAATACCTCGCCGGCCACGCCGAAGCCCGGATCGCGATCCTCGAGGACGACGGCTTCCTCCAGAAAATGATGTCGGTCCGCGGCAACCTGCCGCTGCTCGAGAAGATCTACGTGATCGAACCGCCGAGTGGCGACCTGCCCGATGGCGTGTTCCCGGTGTCCGACCTGTTGTCGCACGGTCACGCCGACCTCGGTGCCCTCGCCGCCGAGACGATGCCCGACGACCTGGCGACGCTGATCTACACGTCGGGCACGACCGGCCCACCCAAAGGTGTGATGATCAGCCAGTACAACGTGGTGTACACCGCCGACTCGTTGTTCGAGAGCATCGAAAATCCCGAGGCCCATGGATGGCGGGTCGTGTCGTACCTGCCGATGGCGCACATCGCCGAGCGGATGACGAGCCACTACCGCACACTCGTCGACGGCCTCGAGGTCTACTGCTGCCCCGACCCGAACCTGCTCATGCCGTACCTCAAAGAGGTCCACCCGCAGATGCTCTTCGGTGTTCCGCGTGTGTTCGAGAAGATCTACGCCGGTGTCAACGCAGCGCTCGCCGCCGATCCGGAGAAGGCCCAACAGTTCGCCGATGGTGTCGCCGCGGCGATCGAGATCAAGCGGGCGCAACGAGACGGCACGGCGACCCAGGAGCAGCTCGACACCTGGGCCTTCCTCGACGCCGTCGCGTTCTCCACCGTGCGCGGCCTCGTCGGTCTCGACGCCTGCGAACTGGCGATCACCGGAGCTGCGCCGCTCCCGGCCGAGATCCTCGAGTGGTTCAACGCGATCGGTGTGAACCTCGCCGAGATCTACGGGCTCTCCGAGACCAGCGGTCCGATGACGTTCTCGCCGACGCGGAACAAGCCCGGGTACGTCGGCCAGGCGATCCCCGGCTGCGAGGTGCGACTCGCCGACGACGGTGAGGTGATCTGTCGGGGCGGCAACGTCTTCCAGGGCTATCTCAACCAACCCGACAAGACCGCGGAAGCGCTCGTCGACGGGTGGTTCCACTCCGGGGACATCGGAGTGTTCGACGACGAGGGCTACTTGAAGATCGTCGACCGCAAGAAGGAACTCATCATCACCGCCGGCGGCAAGAACATCAGCCCCGCCAATCTCGAGGCGGCCCTCAAGATGATCCCGCTCGTCGGCCAGGCGTGTGCGATCGGCGACCAGCGCAAGTTCATCACGGCGCTGCTCGTCCTCGACCCCGAGGTCGCCCCGGTGTGGGCCGCTGCCAACGGCAAGGCCGGCATGGGGCTCGCCGAACTCGCCGACGACCCGGACGTCCGTGCGGCGATCCAGACCGGTGTCGACGAGGCGAATCAGAAATTCGCCCAGGTCGAGCAGATCAAGAAGTTCGTCGTGCTCGGTGAGGAATGGCTGCCCGACTCCGACGTGCTCACTCCGACCTCGAAGCTCAAGCGTCGCGGCATCCTCGCCCGGTACGCCGATCGGATCGACGCCCTCTACGACTGAGGACGCGCCGTCAGGCACGCACGCTCGGAGCGAGCGCCGAGACGATCAGGTCGAGGAGGACCCCGAGTTCTCGATCGGACACGTCGCCGTCACCGATCAGTCGCTTGGCGATGAACGGCCCCTGCACCATGTGGAGGGCGAGATCGAGGTCGATCGACGGATCGACCTCACCGCGGGCCATGCCGCGTTGGATCGCGATCCGTAGCGCAGCATGACGGGTCTCGTTCGTGCGCTGGTAGACGGCGGCGAACTCCGGATCGTCCAGCGCCCGAGCGAGCATCGAGGCGACGAGGCGCCGGAACGTCTCGGGCGGGACGAGATCACGGAACGACCGCACGACGGCGTCGAGGTCGGCGCGGAGCGAGCCGAGATCCGGTGGCACCACATCGGCGATCATCTCCTCGAGGGCGGCGACGGCGAGTTCGTCGGCCGAACCGAAGTGCCGGTAGATCGTCGTCTTGGCCACACCCGATCGCCGGGCGACCTCGTCGACCGTGCACGCCGCGAGGCCTTCGGCGGTCAGGATTCCCTGCGCTGCGCCGAGCATGTTCGCTCGCGCCGTCTGACTCAGCGGTCGGGCCATATCGCTTCCCGACGGTAGCGGAACGACAGCAGAAGCGGCAGCGGAACACCGGATTGACACCGGACTGATAACGAGTCGGATGAATGTGCCACGCGCCACACTCCCGACGGTTTCGCTACCTCGAAGTTGCGAAACCACCCACGCATCGCCAGAATCGCACCGTTCGTCCCCGCCCCCGAGGAGACCGTCATGTACCGATCACTCGCCCGCTGGTGCCACCGGCGTCACTGGCTCGTCATCGCCATCTGGATGCTGGTCCTGGTCGGGATCAACGTCGCCGGTGCCGCGCTCGGCGCCGCCAATGAGGGCGGCTTCGAATCGCCGGCCTCGGAGAGCACCCGTGGCTTCGAGACGGTCGGTGAGTACTTCCCCGGCTCGACGAGCCGGTTCGGCGGATCGATCGTGTTCGAGTCGGCCGATGGGGTCACCGGTGCCGAGATCCGTGCCGCGATGACCGGCCTGTTCGACGAACTCGAAGCCATCGACGGGGTGGCCGTCGTCAGCCCGTACTCCGAAGCAGGAGCCCGCCAGATCTCGGCGGACGGGACGATCGCCTTCGCCCAGATCAACCTCGCCGACGACCTCGACCAGACCGAATCGGCCGAACTCGGTGCCGAGATCCGCGACCTGCTCCCCGAGATCGACGGTCTCCGGATCGAGATCGGCGG
>JBMUCX010000100.1:0-9786 GCA_049458915.1 Ilumatobacteraceae bacterium | reverse complement strand
TGATGTGACGACCGATCATTCGATGACGGACGTCATGGGACCCGGTGACGCGATGGACGATCATTCGATGTCAGGTGGCTCGATGCCCGGAGCAGCGGTGTCCGACGATCTCCCGACCACCGCCGGTGATGCTCCGTCGACGACCGACCTACCGGTCGCCGTCTATCCGACGATGGGGATGGCGGTGATCGGAGGTGTCGCCCTCGTCGTCCGACTCCGGGCGAGGAAGTGAGCGTGCTCGCGGCGACCCCCATCGACGACTTCCTCGGTCGAGCGACGACCGACTCCGGTGTTCTGCGATGGGAGGGGATCGCTGCCGGTGTCGGGATCGCCGCCACGGCCGTCGTCGTCGGGTTCCTCTCGCTCGCGGCGTTCGCTCACCCGGGCACCCGCGACGCCGTCGCTCGGCTCCTTCGCGTCGTCCTGCTGGCCGGGGTGGCACTGATCGGCGGGTCGATCGTCGAGACCGCCGTGGCCGCCGACTCGCTCGGCACCGGTTGGGCGACGGCACTCACGGACGGTTCGTCCGTCGGAGCGATGCTGCGCTTCCTCGCCGGGGGTGCTCTCGTGCTCGGCTTCATCGACGAGACCGTGTCCGTCGGAGGCCTCCGGGGCTCACCGGACACGGTGTCGTCGCCCGATGGCCGAGTCGATCTGTGGGTTCCGGGACCGGTCGCTGCGCTCGGGTTCTCCGGTGCGATGCTCGCCGTGGTGTCGTTCGCGTTCGATGGTCACACGGTGACCGAGGGCCCACGGGTGGTCCATGCGCTGGTGAACGTCGTGCACGTCGGTTCCGCCGGTGTGTGGGGCGGCGGGGTGCTCGGGCTGGCGGTGCTGGCAACCGGTCGACGTCGGACGGCGATCGGTCCGAGTTTCGAGCGGTTCTCACCGATCGCCACGGCGGTGGTGGGTCCACTGCTGGTCTCGGGTGTGGTGATGTCGTTCTTCGTCCTCGACGCCCCGGGCGATCTCGTCGGCACCCCGTGGGGGCGGGCGCTCCTGGTGAAGTCGACGTTGGTGCTGTTCGCCGTGGCGCTGGGTGCACATCATCATCGCCTCGTCGCGCGTCGTCGAGGCGACGGTGTCCTGCCGACGTCCGTCGGCCGTTCCGTCGCGGTCGAGGCCGTGCTCATCACCGGCGTGGTCGTGGCAGCGGCGGTACTCGCTCGTTCGTCGACCGTGTGACGTCCGCTCCGGCAGTAGCGTCGCGCACCATGGAAGTCGCCGTCGTCGAATACCACGCCCCGGATGCCCCCGAGCGTTTCGCCAAGTCACTCCGGGAGACCGGATTCGCCGTGCTCGTCGACCATCCGTTGCGGTGGGAACTCGTCGAGCAGGTGTACGAGGAGTGGTCCCGGTTCTTCGACGATCCGTCGGTCCATGGGTACACCACGACCGACTCCCAGTGCGGCTACTTCCCTCCCGATGTCAGTGAGACCGCCAAAGGGAACCGCGTCCGGGACCTCAAGGAGTTCTTCCACGTCTTCCCCTGGTCGGAGTATCCGAGCGAGGTCAGCGATGCCGCGCTCCGATATCGAGACGCCGCGATGGAACTGGCGCTCACCTTGCTCGATTGGGTCGAGGCCGACACCCCGCCGGAGGTGGCTGGGAAACTGTCGATGCCGCTGTCGCGGATGATGGAGGGGAGTACCCGATCGCTCCTCCGGGTCCTCCGGTACCCACCGCTTCCCACCGATGTTCCGGACGGTGCCGTCCGCGCCGCCGCTCACGAGGACATCAATCTGCTCACCGTTCTCCCGGCGGCCGACCAGCCCGGACTCGAACTCCTCGGCACGAACGGTGAGTGGTACCCGGTGCCGTGCGATCCGGGCTCGTTGGCCATCAACGCGGGAGAGATGCTCGACCTGGCGACCGACGGCTACTACCCGGCGACGACGCATCGGGTCGTCAACCCCACCGGTGACGCTGCGCGTGCGGCTCGGATGTCATTGCCGCTGTTCCTGCACCCCGCGGACGACGTGGTGCTCGCCGAGGGTCGCACGGCGTTCGAGTTCCTGACCCGACGAATCCAGGAGCTGCGCGGCGAGGCCTGAGTCCGGTGTCGCGGTCAGGCGACGCTGAGTTCGCGCTCGCGCCGCTCGGTGACCCGACGGGCCACACGTTCGCTCTTCGCGAGGTGGGCGACGAGTCGGGTCCGGGCCTGGTCGCCTTCGGGTGACAGGCCTTCCACCTGCTCGAGACCCCATGTCCGCATGATGACCGGCACGAGGATCTGGTCGTGGTGGACGGCGAGGTCGTAGATCCCGGCGTGAGCGATCCGCTTGGCGTGCTCGGCGAAGCCGGGGATCCCGGTTCCGGGCATCGAGAACGAGCGGACTTGCCGTTCCATCGCCATGACCATGCCGTCGGGGTCGACGGCGAGGGCGGCGCTGGCGAGGTCGCGGTAGAACAGTTGATGGAGGTTCTCGTCGGCCGCGACTCGGCTCATCACCTCGTAGCCCGCCGGGTCGCCCATCATCCGGCCCGTCGCACGGTGGGCGATGCGTGTGGCGAGTTCTTGGAGGGACAGGTAGACGAGTCCTTCTTGCAGCGTCGGCGGTGACGGTGTCACACCACCGCTCACCTGGGCCATCCGGCAGCGCTCCAACAGGACCGGATCGACCGCTCGGGTCACCATGAGGTAGCCGTAGATCGCCATGGAGTGGCGACCCTCCTCGGCCGTCCAGCGGCGAACCCACTCTCCCCATGCGCCGTCGGAGCCGAGCATCTGCTCGACGGTTCGGAAGTAGTACGGCAGGTTGTCCTCGGTGAGGAGGTTCACGAGCAGCGACGATCGGACCGCCTCGTCGATCGTGGCGCCGGCGAGGTCGGCGTCGGACTCGCACCACGTCTCGCCGGGTGTGGCGTCCCGGCCGCGCCCGTAGGGCACGTACTCGTGGGGGAACCACTCCTTCGAGGTGGCGAGGTGCCGTTCGAGCAGGCGCTCGACATCGACGGTGAGTTCCTGCAGGAGTGGGGCGGTTTCGAGCACGATGACACAGTAGCTGCCTACCGACCAGTAGGTAGCATCGGCGGGGTCGGACTCCGGCACGTCACATCCCGCACGTCTCATCCGGCACGTCGCCGGTCACCGCCGAAGGGTCGGTCGGCGCGACCGGAGGGTTTGGGTGACGAATCCACGCCCCTGGTAGCCTCGGCGACCGTGTCGGTGTTCCTGCGCGATTACCTCACCGTCGTCTGGTTCGGACTCGCTGCGATCCTGTTGGCGGGACTCCTGCTCGGGATCGCAGCCGTGGTTCGTCCATCGCGGCCGAGCCCGGAAAAGCTGATCGCCTACGAGTCGGGCGTCGATCCGGTCGGTGTCGGCTGGTCGCAGAGCCAGATCCGGTACTACGTGTTCGCCCTGCTCTTCGTCATCTTCGACGTGGAAGCGGTCTTCATCTTCCCGTGGGCCGCCTCGATCGAGCGCTACGGGTGGTTCGGCCTGATCACGATGCTCGTGTTCATCGTGCTCCTGCTCGACGGTCTGGTCTACGCGTGGAAACGAGGTCTTCTCCGATGGGTCTAGTCGACCGGGGCCGGATGCCCGCCCCGCTCACCAAGTTGTTCAACATCGGACGGTCGTACTCGATGTGGGTGTACCAGTGGGGTCTCGCCTGCTGCGCCATCGAGATGGGAGCGGCGTTCGGATCGCCGCGCTACGACGTGATGCGCCTCGGCGTCATCCCGTTGCCGGCCAGTCCGCGTCAGGCCGACCTGGTCGTCGTCTCGGGCACGGTCACCGACAAGATGGCGCCCTCCGTCAAGCGTCTCTACGAACAGATGCCCGAGCCGAAATACGTGATCTCGATGGGATCGTGCGCGAACTGCGGTGGCCCCTACTGGGACAGCTACTCGGTCACCAAAGGCGTCGACCAGATCATTCCCGTCGACGTGTACGTCCCGGGTTGCCCGCCGCGGCCCGAGGCCCTGCTCGAAGGCATCGTCCTCCTGCAGCAGCGGATCAAGAACGAGGACATGGCCGCCAAGTGGCGCAACGAGGAGTACACCTCGCTCCAGGCCTCGGCCACCGATCGTGAGCCGATCGTCGTCGGTGGTGGTCCCGTTGAGTGAGACCACGGCAACCGACGACGGTACGCCGGCGCTCGCGAGCGACGGACTCCGCGAATCGATCGTGGCTGCATTGCGTCAGGCACTGGGTGACGACCTCGTCGAGACCCATCTCGTCCCGCAGACCGATCTGTGGGTCAGGGTCGTGCCCGCGGCATGGGCGACTGCGGCTGCGGTGCTCAAGTCCCAGGGGTTCGAGTACTTCTGCTACCTCTCCGCCGTCGACTGGCTGCCGTCACCGTTCGGCAAGGGTGAGGACGACCCGATGGCCGAGCCGGCCGATGACGCCGAGCCGGTCGAGATGCGGTCCGGCTACGCCGGCGGCGAGAGCCGGTTCCAGATGCTGGCGCGGGTCACCGACCTGCATCGCCACGTCGGCGTCACGCTCAAGGCCGACGTGCCCGAGTCGATGACGATGCCGACCTGGATCGGCACGTACGCCGGTGCGAACTGGCACGAGCGCGAGACGCACGAGATGTTCGGGATCGGCTTCGACGGTCATCCCGACCTCCGAAACATGTACCTGCCCGGTGAGTTCGAGGGGTTCCCCTTGCGCAAGGACTTCCCACTCCTCAGCCGGATGGTCAAGCCGTGGCCCGGGATCGTCGACGTCGAGCCGATGCCGGGAGCCGATGACGAGGAGAGCGACTCATGACGATGCTCAACGAGCGCCAGCAGTTGTCCTTCATCGCGGCCCAGGCGGCCGACGCCCGTCTCAACGTCGAACTCGAGACCGAGGGCATGACGCTCAACATCGGCCCGCAGCACCCGGCGACACACGGCACGTTGCGGATCATCGCCCGACTCGACGGCGAGCAGGTCGTGTGGGCCGAGCCGGTGGCGGGCTACATGCACCGGGGTTACGAGAAGCTCACCGAGGTCCGGACCTTCCCGCAGGTGACGACCCTGATCAATCGGATCGACTGGTTGGGCAGTTTCGCGAACGAGGTGCCGTTCATCCTCGCTGCGGAGCAGCTCATGGACATCGAAGCGCCACCTCGGGCGCAGCACATCCGCACGATCCTGTTCGAGTTGTCGCGTATCGCGAACGTCAGCTTGTTCCTGGGTGACCTCGGCGTCCAGATGGGTGCGATCACGCCGGTCTTCATGGCGTTCCGCGATCGCGAGTACGTCCTCAACCTGATCGAGGGTGCAACGGGTGGTCGATTCCATCCGAACTTCGACCGGATCGGCGGTCTCAAGGACGATCTGCCGAAGGGCTGGATCGCCGAGACGAAGCAGGTGATGCGCAAACTCCGCCAGTTCTGCGACGAGATCGAAGATCTGCTGTTCGGCAACGAGATCTTCCAGAGTCGGACCCGAGGTGTCGGGGTGATCCCCGCCGAGGTGGCCAAGTCGTTCGGGCTGTCGGGAGCGAACCTCCGGGCGTCGGGGGTCGACTGGGACCTCCGCCGGGACCAGAGCCTGCCGATGGCGTGGGACAAGGTCGACTTCAAGGTCTGGACACATCCGGATGGCGACTCGTGGGCCCGGTGCTGGGTTCGGCTGCAAGAAACCCGGGAGGCGACCAAGATCGTCGACCAGTTGCTCGACACGATCCCCGCTGGGCCGGTGATGGCCAAGGTGCCGCGGATCATCAAGGTGCCCGAGGGCGAAGCCTGGGTGTCGACGGAGAACCCGCTCGGTGAGATGGGGTACTACGTCGTGAGCAAGGGCGATCTCGGCCCGTTCCGGGTCAAGATCCGGTCGGCGAGCTTCAACAACATTTCGATCGCTCCGTGGGTGCTGAAAGGCGTCTACGTTCCCGACATCATCACGATCCTCGCCTCCCTCTACTTCATCCTCGGAGACATCGACCGGTGATCACCCAACTCGCTGTCGAGATCCCGTACTGGGGTCAGTCGCTGTTCCGCGTCCTCGGTGGCGTCGCTGCGGTGCTGTTGCCCGCTGGAACCATCGTGTACGTCTTCTTGTTCAAGATGATGTCGTTCATGCAGAGCCGTCTCGGTCCGATGGAAGCCGGGCCGTACGGGTCGATGCAGCTGTTGGCCGAGGTCGGCAAGTGGCTCCAGAAGGAGGACATCGTCCCCGAGAACGCCGATCGGACGATCTACAAGCTCGCACCGATCATCGTGCTGCTCTCGACGTTCCTGTTGGTCGTCGTGGTCCCGTTCGGTCCCGACGCGTGGATGACGAACTTCTCGGCCGGTGTGTTCTACGCCCTGGCGATCGGCTCGGTCTCGGTGATCGGCATCCTCGTCGCCGGTTGGTCGAGTGCCAACAAGTACTCACTGCTCGGTGGACTCCGCGCCGCCGGCCAGTTGATCGCGTACGAACTTCCGATGGTGCTCGCCGTCGTCGGCGTCGTGATCCAGGCCGGGTCGATGAACCTCCAGCAGATCGTCGTGGCCCAGAACACCCAGGAGATCTTCGGCTGGAACGGGGTCGGCCTCCCGTTCGTGCTGACCCAGTTCGTCGGGTTCCTCATCTTCATGATCGCCGTGCAGGCCGAACTGACCCAGGCGCCGTTCGACATGCCGATCGCCGAGTCCGAACTCGTGTCGGGCTACATGACCGAATACTCGGGCTTCCGCTTCTTGATGTTCTTCATCGGCGAGTTCGCCACCGCCGGCGTGTTCGCCTTCATCGCCTCGGTGCTGTTCCTCGGCGGATGGGGAGTCCCGTTCGCCTGGTTCGGGTGGGACACGCTCGACTCGGTCGACAACTGGATGAACATCGCCGGGCCGGTGATCATGCTCACCAAGATGATGCTGCTGACCGGCATCATCATGTGGGTCCGTTTCAGCTACCCCCGTTTCCGCGAGGATCAACTCCAGCGATTCGCCTGGAAGTTCCTGATCCCCGTTTCCCTGCTCAACATCGCCGTCACGGCGGTCCTCAAGGTTGCCTTCTAAGAACATGCCTGCACCGAAGCCGAAGGTTCCCGGACTCATCAAGGGTCTCGGGGTCACGATGGGAACGATGTTCCGTACCGTCAAAGACGGGGCGAACACCGTTCAATACCCGCACGTCAAGGAGACGCCACCGGTGCGCGCCCGTGGGGTCATCGCGCTCCGCGAGGACAACTGCACCGCGTGCATGCTCTGCGCTCGGTCGTGTCCCGACTGGTGCATCTACATCGAGGCCCACAAGCAGTTGGCCCCTCCCCGCCGCGCCGGCGGCAAGCCGCGTCAGGTGAACCATCTCGACCGGTTCGACATCGACTACGCCCTGTGCATGTACTGCGGTATCTGCGTCGAGGTCTGTCCGTTCGATGCCCTGTTCTGGAGTCCGGAGTACGAGTACAGCGAGCCCCGGATCGCCGACTTGCTGCACGACAAGACGAAGCTCGGCGAATGGATGGAGACGGTGCCAGAGGCGCCCGAACTCGAAGCCGGGGCGGCGAAGAAGTGAACGCCGCGTCCACGATCGCCAGCGATGTGAACATCGCCCAGAACGTCGGGTTCTACATCATCGCCGCAGCGATGCTGTTCGCTGCGTTCCGGGTGGTCTCGTCGAACAACGTCGTCCATGCTGCGCTCTGGCTCGTGGTCGTGCTCGGCGGGGTCGCTGCGCAATACATCCTCGCTGCGGCCGAGTTCGTCGCCGTCTCACAGATCATGGTGTACATCGGAGCCGTCATGGTGCTGTTCCTGTTCGGCATCATGCTCACCCGGGCGACCATCGGGTCCGACACCGACACGAACAATCCGGGTTGGGGCGTCGGGATCCCGGTCGCGGCGCTCCTGTTCGGGATGTTCGCTTGGGTCCTCGTCGACCAGTACGGCGGCGACACGATTCCGGAGCGTGACGCCCCGTTCGCCACGACGGCGATCTCCGACTTCTATCTCGGCGACGGACTCGTCCCGTTCATCGCGCTCTCATTCGTCCTGCTCGCTGCCGCCATCGGTGCGATCGTGCTGGCCAGGAAGGACTGAGTCGTGCTCGCCGTCAACTTCCTCCTGCTCGCGGCCGCGCTCTTCTGCCTCGGTGTGTTCGGTGTGATCGCCCGCAGGAACGCCGTGATGGTGCTGATGTCGATCGAGTTGATCCTCAATGCGGTCAACCTGAACCTGATCGCCTTCGCATTGATGAACGACAGCCCGGAGGGCCACGCCTTCGCCCTGTACGTGATCGCCGTCGCTGCGGCCGAGGTCGGCGTCGGACTCGCCATGGTGTTGCTCATCTATCGCAACCGTCGATCGATCGCCCTCGATGAACTCTCGGAGATGAAGGGATGAGCGTGCTCGCTGCCGAAGGGTCCGCAGAACACGCCGTCGGTGTGGCCAGTGGGTGGTTCCTCGAGAACGCCTGGCTGATCCCGGTCGTTCCCGCCGTCGCCTTCTTCCTGATCCTGTTCTTCGGCAAGAAGATGCCTCGCGGTGGCAGCGAGTTCGGTATCGCTTCGATGCTCGCCTCGTTCACGCTGTCGGTCGGAGCCGTGTGGCAGTGGATCGACTCGATGGGTGCGCACAAGGCCGAGGCCGGCAACTACGAACTCGAGCCGGTCGTGCGCGACATCGTCTGGTGGCAGTCACACCCGTTCGAGTTCGGACTCGGTCAACAGATCGACGGGCTGTCGCTGATGGCGCTGATCCTGGTGTCGTTCATCTCGACCCTCGTCCAGGCGTACTCGACGGAGTACGTCGCGGGTGACCGTCGCTACACCCACTTCTTCGCGTCGCTCACGCTGTTCTCGGCGGGCATGCTGTCGATGGTGCTCGCGCCCAACATGGTGCAGCTCATCCTGGGCTGGGAGATCATGGGCTTGTGCTCGTTCATGCTGATCGGGCACTGGTGGGAGGAAGCCGCCAACAACCGAGCGGCGCTCAAAGCGTTCTTCACCGTCCGGGTCGGTGACATGGGCCTCCTGGTCGGCACGGCGATGTTGCTGGGCATCTTCGGAACGCTCGACATCGTCGGCATCAACCAACTCGCCGCGGCCGGAGAGTTCGAGAGCAAGACGATGCTCATGTGGGCGGCCGTGGCGCTGTTCATCGCCTGCATCGGCAAGTCCGGTCAGTTCCCGCTCCACACCTGGTTGCCCGATGCCATGGCCGGTCCGACGCCGGTGTCGTCGCTGCTGCACTCGTCGACCATGGTCGTCGCCGGCGTGTACCTCGTCGCCCGTCTCTACCCGGTGTTCCACGTCGGCCTCGACATCAACACCGCCGGGCAGTCGTTCAACCTGATCGCCGTCATCGGCGGGATCACCCTGCTGGTCGCGGCGTTCCTCGCCTTCGTGCAGAACGACATCAAGAAGGTCCTCGCGTACTCGACCGTGTCCCAGCTCGGGTACATGATGATGGGCCTCGGGATCGGCGCCTGGACCGGTGCCGTGTTCCACATCTTCACCCATGCGTTCTTCAAGTGCTGTCTGTTCCTGGCGGCCGGGTCGATCAGCCACACCGCTGCGCACCACAGCTTCGACATGAAGAAGGACATGGGAGGCATCTGGCGCAAGATGCCGGTCACGTTCGGGGCCTGGATGGTGTCGACGGCGGCGCTCATGGGCATTCCGTTCACCGCCGGGTTCTTCTCCAAGGACGAGATCATCGATTCGGCGAAGCACTTCGAGTACACCTGGTTCTATTACGCCGGCATCATCGGGGCGTTCATGACGGCGGCGTACATGACGCGAGCGACGTACCTGACGTTCTTCGGCACACCCCGTGGCGCTGCTGCCCACTTCATGGGCGTCGACGAACACGACGTGCACGAGGCCGATCACGCTGCGCACGGTCACGACGACCA
>JBMUCX010000099.1:0-9806 GCA_049458915.1 Ilumatobacteraceae bacterium | reverse complement strand
GCCGGGCGCACCGGCGAGGACGAGACCCACCTCGAGGTCCTGCGCTGCGAGCACTCCGAAGGCTCGCACGAGTCGGCCGAGGTCCTTGCGCCGCTCCTCGGTGCCGATGGCGAGGACGAACGGGGCGGCCGGGCCGGGCCCAGCGGCTGCTTCGTCACCCGGTTGCGTGTGTTCGGCGACCTCCTGCGACGGCGGGCCGAGGTGGATGGTGATGACCCGATCGGTCGACAGCAGTCGGCGAGCGTGCTCGGCGGTGGCCTCGGACGAAGCGTGGATCCATGCACCGCGATCCACCGCTCGGCGGAGTTGATCTCCGGCCCGTCGCACGACCGGAGTCGCAGCTCGGGGATGACGGAGGAACCAGCAGTCGTACACCGAGACGAGGGTGGGAATCGCCGTCGGCGGAGCGACGTAGTTCGTTCCGTGCACGACGTCGACGGCGCCGAGCCAGCGGTCGGCGCGGGGCCGATCGAACCGTGACCACACGTGCGAAGCGACGAGCCCGGGCAGTGGGAGGCGCCGCTCGTCCGGCCGTGGGGCGGCTCGGCGGCTGACGAGATACCGGATCGGTCGGACGTCGGAGCGACGTTCGGCCGTCTCGACGATCGCGGCCACCGCTCGACCGATCCCGGTCCGGTGGCCGTGCATCGGACCGACGTCGAGTGCCACGCGGAGCACTGGGCCGGGATCGACGCTCATCAGGCTGCACGGTACCGGTGGTCGACCGGGCTCCGTAGACTTCGACGTCCGTCGCCGAAAGGAAGCCAACCATGCCACGCGCCTTCATCACCGGGATCACCGGCCAGGACGGTCAGCATCTCGCGGAGTTCCTCCACGGGCGCGGGTACGACGTCTACGGGATGGTCAAGGGCCAGTCCAATCCGCGGATCGCCGCCCTGTTGGAGGAGATGCCGTTCATCGAGACGGTTCCCGGCGATCTGGCCGATCTGCCGTCGCTCGTCGCCGCGCTCAACTCGGTCCAGCCCGACGAGGTCTACAACCTCGGTGCGATCAGTTTCGTCGCGTTGTCGTTCAACCAGGCCGAGCTCACGGCGAACATCACCGGTCTCGGCGTGCTGCGCATGCTCGAGGCGATCCGGATGGTCGGAGGGACGCAGAACAATCCGATCCGCTTCTACCAGGCGTCGTCGTCGGAGATGTTCGGCAAGGTGCGTGAGACCCCTCAGAACGAGGGGACGCCGTTCCACCCACGGAGTCCGTACGGGTGCGCGAAGGTGTTCGGGCACGACATCGTGGTGAACTATCGGGAGTCGTACGGGTTGTTCGCCTGTTCGGGGATCCTGTTCAACCACGAGGGGCCGCGGCGTGGCTACGAGTTCGTGACCCGCAAGGTCTCGAATGCGGTGGCTCGGATCAAGTTGGGTCTGCAGCACGAGCTGGTGCTCGGCAACATGGACTCCAAGCGCGACTGGGGCTACGCGGGTGACTACGTCGAGGCGATGTGGTTGATGCTCCAGCAGGAAGCGCCCGACGACTACGTCATCGCCACGGGGGAGACGCATTCGGTCCAGGAGTTCGTCGAGCGTGCGTTCGCCGAGGTCGGCATCGACGACTGGCAGGCATACGTGCGTCAAGACCCGAAGTTCCTCCGTCCCGCCGAGGTCGATCTGCTGATCGGAGATGCGTCGAAGGCGCGCGCCGAACTCGGGTGGCGACCTCGGGTGTCGTTTCCCGAACTCGTGTCGATGATGGTCCAACACGACCTCCGTGTCGAAGCCGCCAAAGCCGAACGGCTCCGCTGACCGACGCTCCGATCACGACTCGAACGGCATGTCGGTGATCGCTTCCATCATCGATCCGTGCGTCGGGCGGATGCCCAGACTCAACTGACGACGAAGCGCCAGCACGAACACGACGAGCGAAGCGCAACTCGACATGACGAGGCCGATCTCGATCCGTCGGAACAGGTCGTCGCTCGACCACCAGGTTCCGAGGAAGAACGCAGCCACGCCGACCAGCCAGCCGACGGCGACGAGGGCGTGTGCCCGCAATGCGATCACCGCTTGGGCGGTTGCGATGCACGCCATGTAGATCGAACTCGACACGGCGAGCGTCGCCAGCGTCCGTCCGCTCAACGTCGCCCCGTAGACCAGGTCGATGGCGAGCGGACCGACGAAGAAGGCGCCGACTGTGCCGAGCGTGCCGACGATCGCGACGAGTTGCATGAGTCGCCAGAACCCGGCCCGGAACTCGTCGAGTTCACCACGGGCCGCCTGCCGGGCGAGTCGGGGGAGGAGTGCTGCTTGGACCGCTTGGAACAAGAACAGAGGAATGCGAGCGAGCAGCACGCCGTAGCCGAACTGGGTCACGAGTTCGGCCTGCTCGTCCTCGGCCAGGATCGATGCCGCCACGGGTCCGGCATTCAGGAGACCGGCAGCGAACACCGTGCCGATCAGGAGCCATCCGAGATTCTGCGTGACCTCGCTCCACCCGGCGGGCGGCCCCGGTTCGGTGTGGAGGTCGCCTCGGAACCCGATCACGACGACGGCCACGAGCGGCGAGAGGGCGACGGCGAACGCATAGGGCGCAGGTGATCCGATGCCGATCCAGGCCAGTGCGACGCAGGCGAGGATCCGGACGATCCCGTCGGACCCCATCACGTAGGCATAGGAACGGAACCGACCGGATCCGGCGCAGATGCCGCGGGACAGATGTGCCGGCGCGTACGCCGTGAACGCCGTGGCGAGCGCGGCCAGCATCCACCAGTTGCCGTCGAAGTAGTGGGTCACGAGCAGCGGACTGGTGACGAGGATGGCGAGGAGCACGGTGGTCGTGATGGCGACACCGATCGCGACGATTCGGGTGACCACGGGTCGGCTGCCCTCTCCGCGAGCGGTCCGGTGCGACACGGCGCGTCCGAGTTCCTGCTCGAGGGGCAGGAAGAAGCCCGGGGCGAGTGCGAAGGTGGCGAACCACATGTCGGCGATCGGCTTGAACTCTTCGTCACCTCCGAGGGCGACGTTGCCGATCTTGAAGAACGCGTAGGTGGCGACGCCTGCGACGAGCAACGCCAATCCGACGGGCAGCGTGCCTTCCGGCAGTGCGAGGCGGCGGGACTCGATGGGGGTGGTCGACGACACGGGAGACCGAGGCTAGCCAGCAGCGGGGTGGGGCGGGGTGCCACGTGCCGGTCGGCTCTGGCGGGCGGTGTCGGTGGACACCCGGTGGAGCGGGGGAGCGGCTAGCCTCTGGCGATCGTGTCCGCTTCTCAATCGCTCGGACCGCCCGTCGTGTCGGTGACCGTCGTCCACGATCCGGGGGCGTGGTTCGACGAGACGCTCCGGTCGTTGGCGACGCAGGACTACGGCTCGCTCCGCCACGTCTTCTTCGTCGTCGACCTCGACTCCGCCGACGGGATCGATGGCGCATCGTTCGACGAGATCGCAGGCCGTATACGTTCGATCCTCCCGGATGCCTTCGTGCGACCGGTCGCCGCGAATCCAGGTTTCGGGCCGGTGGTCAACGAGATCCTGCGGTTGGTCGAGGGCGACGGCGGGTTGTTCCTCGTCTGCCACGACGACGTCGTCCTGTCGAGGTCGACGGTCCGCCTGCTCGTGACCGAACTGATGCGCTCCAACGCCGGCCTCGTCGGGCCGAAGCTCGTCGACTGGGACGACCCGCGGCGCCTCCAGCACGTCGGTCTCGGCCTGGATCGATTCGGCGAGGTCGACCCGATCGTCGACGACGGCGAGTTCGACCAGGAGCAACACGATGCCGTTCGCGACGTGTTCGTCCTGCCGTCGGCGTGCTTGCTCGTTCGGGCCGATCTGTTCCGGGCCCTGGGTGGCTTCGATGCCACGGTGTCGTTCCACGGTGACGACGTGGATCTGTGTTGGCGCGCGCACCTCACCGGTGCCCGGGTGCTCGTCGTCCCCGACGCGGTGGTGCGGCACCGGGAGCGGCTGGAGGAGCGTCGCCCGGACCTGCCACACCGTGCCTTGGCGGCCCGCCACCGGATGCGCAGCGTCGTCACGCTCACCGGTTCGTCGAGGCTCGCCGTCCGGGCCGTGCAACTCGCCGTCCTCACGCTGGTCGAACTCGTGGTCGGCGTCTTCACCGGTCGTTTCGGTGAGGCATGGGCGTCGCTGCGCGCACTCGTCGGCCTCGTCCCTCGGGTCGGGAGCATCATCGTCCGGCGAACCGCGATCAGGCACCAGCGGGTCGTACCCGAACGCGAGGTCCTGGCCACGCAGGCACGTGGTAGCGCTCGGCTGAACTCCTTCGTCCGAAGTCGCGAGACGGCGACCTATGTCGGGGCCGAGTCCACGGTTCGTCGTTGGCGGGAGGTGTCCTTCGGGCCGTTCCTCGCGTGGTTCCTCGTCGTGTTGGGGATCGTCGTCGGGAGTCGGGGGTTGATTCGTGACGGCGTCCCGGCGGTCGGTGAGTTCCTTCCGTTCGGCTCGGGTCCGGGCGGTCTGTGGGCGTCGTATCGGTCGGGGTTCGATGCTCGAGGGATCGGCGGGGGCGATGCCAATCCGACCGGTTGGGCCCTCGCGAGCCTGTTCGGCCTCGTCGCGTGGGCCCGAATGGAACTGCTGATGACCGTGGCGGTGATCGGCTCGTACGTGGTCGGCGCACTGGGTGTTTGGCGGTTGCTCACCGTCTTTCCTCTCGGCCGGGCGCGGATCGTCGGATTGATCGTCTACGTCGGGTCCCCGCTCGTTCCGTTCGCGCTGGGCGTCGGTGATGCAACTCTGCTCCTCTGGTATTCGGTGCTGCCGTGGATGGTCCACCTCGCCGGTCGATCGATCGGGCTGGCGGCGGCCGATCCGCTGGCCGATCGGTGGGGCCAGGGGGATGGAATGGTGGACGGCCGCGAGTCGGTGGCAACTCGTGATGTCGTTCGATGCACGGCGATGCTGGTCCTCATCACTGCGGCTGCCGCTGCGTTCGTGCCGCCGGTGGTCATCGTCTGGCCGGTCGTTGCGCTGGCCATCGCCATCGGGACGGTCCTGGCCAGAGGGTCGTTCGTCGTCGCCGGTCGGTTCGCCGTCATGGGGGTCGTCGGCGGTGCCGGTGGCTACGTCCTCAACCTTCCGTGGTCGTCGTCATGGGATCTGGGGACCCTGTTGGCCGATCCGGATCCGGTGCGTCCGGCGAGGGGCCTCGTCGACGTCCTGTCGCTCTCCGGGGCCGATGGCGGGATCGAGCGACTCGGCGCGCTCCTCGTCGTGCCGTTGCTCGTCGCGGTTGCCGTCGGTCGGGCGTGGCGGTTCACGTGGGCGGTTCGGGCGCTGGTGATCTGCGTCGTGTTCGGGCCGATCCTCATCGTGTCCGAACGGGCGCTGGTGGGCGTGGACTTCCCGGATCGGTCACTGTTGCTCGTCCCGATCGCCCTGGCCTGGGCCATCGGTGCCGCAGCACTCGTCGAGGGCACGGGAGCCGACGTGCTGGAGCGCGGATTCGGCTGGCGACAGCCGCTCGCCGTCGTGGCGAACGTCGCCATCGTGGTCGGGCTCGTCCCGGGTGTGGTGTCGATCGGCGACGGTGGGTGGGGGGCACCGCAGTCGCCACTCGCCGAGTTGGCGGCGACGCAGTTCCCCGTCGATCCGGCGCGCGGAGACCACCGTGTGCTGTACGTGGGGGACCCGCGTCTCATCCCGGTCCCGGCGCTCGAGTACGCCCCTGGCGTCGCCTATGCCGTCACCGACTCCGGTCCGCTCCGGTTCGCCGATCGTTTCGGGCGACGGCCGGGTCCGGCGGACGACGCCATCGTCGATGCACTCGACCTCATGGCGTCGTCGTCGACGCTGCGCGTCGGTCGGTTGTTGGCCCCGTTGGGCATCCGCTACGTCGTCGTACCGGAGACCGATGGCGTGTACTCGACCGACGATCATCCGCTCCCGGTCGCCGACGGCCTCGTCGCGTCCCTGCAGAACCAACTCGACATCGGTGCCGTCTACGGCATCCCGTCGCTCCAGATCTTCGAGAACCTCTCGTGGATGCCGGTCGTGGCGGTCGTCAGCGGCGCAACTGCCGAGGCCTCGCTCCAGGCCGGCGACGAGGTCCTCGTGCGCTCGGACCTCTCGCAGGCGGTGGCCGTCATGCCCGGGTTCGACGGATCCGAACCGTCGGGTTCGGCGGTCGTTCCCGCGGGTGTGTTGCACGTCGCCGTGCCGTTCGACAACCGGATCGAACTCCGCCTCGACGGCGTCGAGGTACCGGCGAGGCCGGGCTTCGGGTTCACCACCGCCTTCGACCTCGATCGGCCGGGCACCGCAGTGGTCTCGTACCGCAGCGGACCGGCGCGGGCCTGGTGGAGTGCTGCTCAGTTCATGGCGTGGCTGGCCGTCGTCACCATCGCCATGGGACTGCGCTCGCCATTCGGTTCGGGTGGCGCTCAGCTGCTCCGCGACGAGACGCTCATCGACTTCGACGGCGAGCCGAAGCGATTCGTGCCGGGCGAGGCGTTGGTGCGCGCTGGCGACACCGGGCCCGTGGACGTCGACGATCCGCAACCATCCCGATCTCTACCGGAGTCGAGCTCCGACGCGGTCGACGGTGATCCCGGCGCAGTGCCGACCGAGCAGGCGTCGACGGGACTGGTGCTCCCGGTCGCCGGGCCGCGGCCCCCTCTGATCGTCGAGCCGCGCCGACCGGTGGGGTCGGAGGCCGATGACGACTCACTGTCCGCCTTGGTGGCGCGGGTCGACGACCTCGACTGGGACGAAGTCGACCGCGACCTCGGGTTGCCGCCCGGTGATGCCTCGTGAATCGGCGTGTTCCCGGCGTCGTGCTCCTGTTGGCCGCCGTGGTCGGATCGGGCGTCGCAGCGACTCGTGTCGTCGAGGTCGGAGTGCCGGTCTTCAGTTCGGAGTCGGCCGGCTGGATGCCTCACGCACCTGCACCGGGCCGACTGTCGGAGGCGTGGTTCTGTCCCGGGGTACCCGCCGCCGGAGCGGACGGCACCGAGGGTGCGGTGATCGTGGCGAACCGTACGGCGGAGCGTCTCGTCGGCACCGCGCTCGTCGTCAACGAACGTGCGGAGTCGGTCCGGCTCGACCTGGTGGTCGACGGTTGGTCCTCCACCACGATCGACCTCGATGCGACGTCGCCCGGATCGATGGTCGGGGCCGTGATCGAGATCGAGGGGGGCGGAGCCGTCGTCGAGCAGCAGTCGACACATCCGGGAGGCTCGAGCGTGGCCCCGTGCTCGAACTCCCCGTCGGAACAGTGGTACCTGGCGGACGGCTTCACCGTGGACGGGAGCCTCGATCAACTCGTCCTCATGAATCCCTACGACCAGACGGTCGTCGTCAACATCGAGTTCGCGACCCGTGAAGGTCGTCGTCGGCCGAACTCGTACCGTGGTCTCACCGTCTCACCGCGGAGCATCCGACTGATCGACCTCGGCGCGCCGGGAGCCGGTGCCCAGAGCGAACCGACGCTCGCGGTCGCCGTCGAGGCGTCACGTGGTCGCCTCGTCGTCGGACGTTTCCAGCACTTCCTCGGTGGTGGTCGATTGGGGACACAGGCATCGATCGCATCCCCGAGCGTGCGCGACCAGTGGTGGTTCGTCGGGGGACGCTCGGCACAGGGCGTGACGGAGCGATATTCGATCTACAACCCGACCGACGACGACGTCGTCGTCGATGCGATCTTCCTCGGGATCCCGGTGGTCGTCCAGGCGGATCCGATCCCGGTGCCGGCAGGCGAGGTGCGCACCTTCGAGCCGTCGTCGCTGGTGGACGCAACCGGCTCGCGGGTCCTACCGGATGGGCAGTACGCGGTGGTGTTCTCGACGCTCGCAGTGCAGGCGGTCGTCGTCGAGCGGGCGACGACGACACAGCTCGACGGGACCGTCGCCACATCGGTGGCCGCAGGGGCACCACCGCGCGAGGACGGTCATGTGGCGACGACGTGGCACGTCCCCGTCGGCCCGTCGGTGGCAGTTGATGGTGCGATCTCCGTGTACAACGCGGACAACGCTCCAGGGGTCGTGTCGGTGTTCGCCGTCGGCCGGTCGGGACCGGTGCCGGTCGAGGGCCTCCAAGACCTGCCGATCGATGCTGCCGGGCTCATCTCGATCGATCTGGTCGATCCCGTCGTGCTCGACCGGGCTCTGATCATCACGTCGACGACGCGGGTGTTCGTGGAGCGGCGAGTTCCGACCGGACGCGGTAGGACGCTGTCAGCGGCCTGGGCGTTGCCGGACGGCTGACCGGGAGACTGCTGGTAGACATCGGAGATGGTCGATCGTCTGCTCATCGCCGTTGCGATCATGGGCGTGGCCGCGGCGACGGCTCGGGTGCTCGGCCGTCGTCGATCCGCCGATCCGCCGACACAGGCACGCCGGGTGCTCCCGACGCAACTCGATCGGTCCGACTTCGTCGGCACGGACTGGATCGTGGTCGTGTTCACCTCGGAAACGTGCTCGACGTGTGCCGACGTCGTCCGCAAGGCCGAGGTGCTCCGGTCGGCCGAGGTCGCGGTGGAGGTCGTGTCGTTCCAGAGCCGCCGCGACCTGCACGAGCGGTATGCGATCGATTCGGTGCCGGGTCTCGTGGTTGCCGATGCCGACGGGGTCGTGCATCGATCGTTCGTCGGTCCGATCTCCGCGACCGACCTGTGGGCCGCCGTCGCCGAAGCGAGGTTCCCGGGCAGCGTGGAGCGCGGCGAAGGGTGCGACGGCGGGGCGTGACGTCCGGATCGCGCCGACGGAGGGGGTCGGCCGGGGCGGGTCAGTCGGGCACGCCGAGGACGTTGGCCTCGATCTGTTCGTCGACACCGTCCTCGACGAGACCCTGCTGGATGAGTCGGGCGACCGCTGGGCCGTCGATCGTCTCGTGCTCGAGGAGGGCGTCGGCGATCAACTCGAGTCCGCGACGGTGCTTCGTGAGCAGATCGTGGGCTCGCTGCTCCTCGCCGTGGAGGATCTTGGCGATCTCTTCGTCGAGGAGGCGGGCCGTGTCGTCGCTGTATTCGCGACCCTGTGACATGAGGTCCTCACCGAGGAACACCTGCTGCTGTCCGTGCCAGGCCATGGGGCCGACGGCGTCACTCATGCCCCATTCGCGGACCATGCGTCGTGCGATGTTGGTGGCCTGCTCGAGGTCGTTGGCGGCCCCGGAGTTGAGGTGGCCGAAGACGATCTTCTCGGCGACCCGACCGCCCATCGCCTTGCAAATGGTGTCGAGGAAGTAATCGCGGGAGTAGGTGTGTCGCTCCTGGGGGAGACTCCAGGTCACACCGAGTGCCATGCCGCGGGGGAGGATCGTCACCTTGTGCAGCGGATCGCCGTGCGTGAGGACCACCGAGAGGAGGGCGTGGCCGCCTTCGTGGTAGGCCGTCGCACGCTTCTCTTCGGCGTTCATGATCAACGACTCCCGCTGCGCCCCGAGCACGACACGATCACGGGCGTTCTCGAAGTCCATTCGTTGGATCTCCTTCGACCCGCGACGAACGGCGATCAGTGCTGCTTCGTTGACGAGGTTCGCCAGATCGGCGCCCGCCATGCCCGGCGTCGCGCGTGCCATCGTGTCGAGGTCGACGTCGCCGCCGATCCGCTTGTCGCGGCAGTGGACGTCCAAGATCGCTCGACGCTCCTCGTGTTCGGGGAGGGGCACGACGATCTGGCGGTCGAACCGTCCGGGTCGGAGGAGGGCCGGATCGAGGATGTCGGGCCGGTTCGTCGCGGCGAGGATCACGATGCCTTCGGAGGTCTCGAACCCGTCCATCTCGGAGAGCATCTGGTTGAGCGTCTGCTCGCGTTCGTCGTGCCCGCCTCCGAGTCCGGCACCGCGCTTGCGGCCGATCGAGTCGATCTCGTCGATGAAGATGATGGC
>JBMUCX010000098.1:0-9900 GCA_049458915.1 Ilumatobacteraceae bacterium | reverse complement strand
GACGTGGTGAGTCGACGTGGTGGTTCGAGATCGTGGTTCAGGCGAGCGCACGCCGAAGTGCGGCGCCGAGATCACGATGGGCCTCGGCGGCTCGGGCCATGACGTGCCACCGGGTGATGAAGCCGTGGACGACTCCCGGATACCTCGTGACGTCCACGGGAACACCGGCGGCGGCGAGTCGGTGTGCGTAGGCCTCGCCCTCGTCGCGGAGCGGGTCGTACTCGGCGGTCATCACCCAGGCCGGGGCGACACCCGCCAGGTCATCGGCTCGGGCGGGAACGGCTCGGGGGTCGTCGCGACGGTCGGCGGGGACGTAGTGGTTCCAGAACCACCGCATGTCCGCAGCGGTGAGGAAGTACCCCTCGGCGTTCTCGGACATCGACGGGTAGCCGTCCTGGCGGTCGTCGATGCACGGGTAGATCAACGCTTGCAGCCGGAGCGAGCGACCTTCGTCGCGAGCGCGCAGCGCGACACCCGCCGCCAAGTTGCCGCCTGCCGAGTCACCACACACGGCGATCCGGTTCGGGTCGCCGCCCCAATCGGTGGCGTGCTCGGCGAGCCAGGCGGTGACCGCCCAGCAGTCGTCGTGAGGTGCCGGAAACGGGTGTTCGGGTGCGAGCCGGTACCCCACCGAGACGACGAGAGCATCGGAGACGGTGGCGAGTCGTCGACACAGCGCATCGTGACCGTCGAGGTGGGACAACACCCAACCTCCACCGTGGAAGAACACGACGACGGGGAGATCGGTGGCGTCATCGCGGGCGGAGTACACGCGAACCGGAACCGGACCCCCGGGACCGTCGACGTGGCGGTCCTCCACCCGAGCGATCGTGTCGGGTGTCGGTTTCGGTGCAGCGTCGTAGTTCCGTCGGGCTTCTTCGACGGTGCCGTCCGAGAGCGATGGGGCCCCGACCGATCGCAGTTGGTCGAGGAGCGTGGCGACATCGGCGTCGAGCATCCGGGGAGTCTCGCACGCATGGAAGACTCCGGAGATGGAAGCGCCGTCGGAGATCGTCGTGTATCGCGCTCGGGCGGTGCACACGATGGACCCCGACGCGTCGGTCGCCGATGCCGTCGCTGTTCGAGGGGATCGGGTGATCGCAGTCGGTCGACTCGACGACGTGCTCGAAGCGGTGACCGACGGTCCCGTGCGGACCGACGACACGTTCGCCGATGCCGTCCTGCTGCCGGGCTTGATCGATCAACACCTGCACCCGTTGCTCGGCGCGACGACGCTCGCCACCGAGGTGATCGCCACCGAGGACTGGGTCCTGCCCGGTCGTGTCCTGCCGGCGGCGAGCAGTCCCGGTGAGTACGACGAGCGTCTCCGGGCCGCTCACTCGGCGCTCGGGGACCCCGACGAGTGGCTGCTGTCGTGGGGCTACCACGGACTCTGGCACGGTGAGTTGGACCGGGATCGACTCGATGCCATCAGCTCGTCCCGACCGATCGGGATCTGGCACCGGTCGTGCCACGAATGGTTCATGAACTCGGCGGCGATCGATCGGATCGGTCTCACCGCCGACTCGATCGACGGCCTCGGCCGGGTGGCGGACACGATCGACGTCGAGCGGGGCCGGGCCTGGGAGGTGGGGTTCTTCCAGCACGTGTTGCCCCTCGTCGCCCCCGTCCTCCTGTCGCGGGAACGGATGGAGTTCGGTCTCCATCAGATGGTGCGGTATCTCCACTCGAACGGGGTGACGGCGTTCAACGAACCGGGGATCGCCTGGGCGTTCGAACCGGTCGACCTCTACCGGGAGATCCTCGGAGCGCCCGACTGTCCGATCCTGTCGACGTTCATGATCGACGGGCGGAGCCTCGCCGCGACGGGCCGGTCCCCCGACGAGGCCGTCGCCGCAGCGAGGTCACAGCTCGACCGTCTCCCGCCGACCGGCAAGGTGTCGCTGTTCCGGGATCAGGTCAAGTTCTTCGCCGACGGAGCCATCATCTCGCAGTTGATGATGATGCGGGAGCCGTACCTCGATCGTGACGGGCAGCCCGACCTCGACCACCACGGCGAGTGGCTGATGGAACCAGAGGTGTTGCGCGCCCATCTGAGCGCCTTCTGGGACGCCGGCTGGCAGGTCCACACCCACGTCAACGGCGATGCCGGTCTCGACGTGCTGCTCGACGTGCTCGAAGAGTGTCGACGTCGAACGCCGAGAGACGATCACCGCAGCGTGATCGTCCACTTCGCCAACTCGACCGAGGAGCAGATCGACCGGATCGCCCGACTCGGGGCCATCGTGTCGGCGAACCCCTATTACCCGGTCGGGTTCGCCGACAAGTACGGCGAGTTCGGACTCGGCCCGGAACGAGCCGATGCGATGGTGAGGTCCCGGAGCGTGCTCGACCGCGGCATCCCGCTGTCGTTCCACTCCGACCTCCCGATGGCCCCGTCCGACCCGCTCTTCCTCGCTCGGTGCGCCGTCGAACGGCGGACGCCGTCGGGTCGGATCGCCGGTCCCGAGCAGCGCATCGACGTCCACGACGCGCTCCGGGCGGTCACCGTCGAAGCGGCATGGTCCTGGCGGATGGAGGACGAGTTGGGATCCATCGAACCGGGCAAGCGAGCGACCTTCACGGTGCTCGACCGGGATCCGTACGAGCCCGACGGACTGTCGACGGCGACGGTGCTCGGCACGGTGTACGACGGCAAGTGGTTTCCCGTCGATCGGGGTGTCGACGGCGCGGTACCCGATGCCGCCGGTGCGGCCGTGACGGGATGGGCCGGGCCGGTCGGGGCGGGCTGTACCTGCGGTGCGGCGCGAGCGCTCGCCCGGGCATGGGACGGACTGAGGGCGGCCTGAGTTCGGTGATGGACCTGGTGCTGGGCGACGACGGCCACGCGCGGTGCTCGTGGGGAGCCTCGACACCGGACTACGTCGCGTACCACGACCACGAGTGGGGGAGAGGGGTCGCCGACGACCGGCGACTGTTCGAGAAGTTGTGCCTCGAGGGCTTCCAGTCGGGACTCGCCTGGATCACGATCCTGCGCAAGCGGGACAACTTCCGAACCGCATTCGCAGGCTTCGATCCCGCCGTCGTGTCCCGATTCGACGAGGCGGATGTGTCCCGGCTGCTCGGTGACGCAGGGATCGTCCGTCACCAGGGCAAGATCCGGTCCGCGATCGGCAACGCCGGACGGGCCCTCCAGTTGATCGACGAGTTCGGTTCGTTGGCGGGCTACTTCTGGCAACACGCCCGGTTCGGGGAGGTCGCACCAGGAGCGTTGCCCGCCTCCACACCGGCATCGGCAGCCCTGTCCGCCGACCTCAAGCGCCGCGGCTGGACCTTCGTCGGGCCGACGACCGTGTACGCGTTCATGCAGGCGATGGGTCTCGTGAACGACCACCTGGCCGGCTGCTGGGTTCGCGAGGCCGCCGAGGTGGACCGGCGCTCCGTCGCGGCGAGATTCCGGTCGGACGTGTGATCCTCAGATGCCGGTGAGCGCTCCGGTCGCCATGCCGGCGAGCAAGCCGAGCATCTCCGACCGCGGCAATCGGGCGCTGAAGGGGGTCGAGTTGATCAGGCCCAGAGCGGCATGGACCGCAGCCTGCGCCCGCCGTCGGTCGAGTGCCGGTGATCGCTGCTGGAGCACGTCCGCCCACAGAGCCACATAGCGCGCCTGGAGGTGTCGGACCTTCGACCGGTCCTCGGCGCGGGCGTGGACGAGGTCGCGGAAGTGCACGGTGATGAGCGAGCGGTCGTCGACGGCGAACTCGGCGTGGAAGGCGATCAGCTCGGGGAGCGGGTCAGACGACTCGGCGACGACCCGGCGACCCCCCTCGAGGAGGTACTGCGAGATGCCGACCAGCATCTCGCCGAGGAGCGCCTCTTTGCCGCTGAAGTGGTGGTAGAGCGCGGGCCCGCTGATGCCGGCCGACTCGCCGATGTCGTCGACGGTGACGTTGGCGTATCCCCGCTCGGCGAACAGGTCGGCGGCGATCGTCAGCAGTTCGTCGCGACGACGGCTCATCCGGACGCACCGAAGGACGGCAGCCCGCCGGCCGCTGCGACCCGGCTGGGCACCTCGTGGCCGACGATCGCCGCCAGGGTCCCCGAGACCTCGAGCAGGCGATCGAGGTCGATGCCGGTGGAGTGGCCGAGATCGTCGAGGACGAGCACCAGGTCCTCGGTCGCCAGGTTGCCGCCGGCTCCGGGTGCGAACGGCGAACCGCCGAGGCCGCCGACGGCGGTGTCGAACCGATGGACGCCGAGATCGATCGCCGTCAGCGCATTGGCGAGCGCGGTCGCCCGGGTGTCGTGGAGGTGCAGTCCGAGGTCGGGACGCGCCTCGACCGGCACGGCATCGACCACCTCGCGGATCCGGCGAGGGGTGGCGGTGCCGGTGGTGTCGGCCAGGGTGATCCACGCTCCGGGCATGGCGCCGAGCGTCCGCTCCACGATCTCGACGATCGGGGCCGGGCCGCCGACGTCGTGGAACGGCGAGCCGAATGCGCACGAGACGATCACGTCGATCGCCGTCACCCCTGCTGCTGCTGCAGCGATCTCGGTGAGCGACGCGATGGCATCGGCGGTCGTCCGCCCGACGTTCTTGAGGCTGTACCCCTCGGATGCGGAGATGGTCACGGTCAGATGATCGACTCCCGCCTGGCGGGCGAGTTCGACGCCGCGGGCGTTCGGGACGAGCCCCCACCAGGTGACATCGACCCGCTCGGCGACGATCGCCATCACCTCGGCGGCGCCGGCCATCGACGGCACCGCCTTGGGGGAGACGAACGAGGCCGCTTCGATGTCGCGGACGCCGGCAGCGGCGAGACCGAGGGCCAATGCTGCTCGACGCTCGGGTTCGACGGGGTGCTCGCTCTGGAGGCCGTCCCGAGGTCCGACGTCACGGATCCGTATCGTCATGGCCGCCACCCTAGTGTCCGGTCCATGCCGTCGGCTTAGTCCGCGTTAAGGTGCCGGGCGTGAGTGAGTGGCCCGTTCTGACGACCTCGTGTGATCCGACGAGCGAACGATTCGTGTCGAACACGTCGGTGTTCGACGAGATCATCGACGATCTCCGTGCGGTGACGGCGCGGGCGGCTCTGGGTGGCCCGGAGAAATCCCGTCAGCGCCACGTCGAACGCGGCAAGCTCCTGCCACGCGACCGGGTGGACGGGGTGCTCGACCCGGGTGCGCCGTTCCTCGAGTTCTCCGGCCTCGCCGCCCACGGGATGTACGACGACGACGCCCCTGCGGCCGGCATCATCACCGGGATCGGCAAGGTGTCGGGCCGGTTGTGCGTGATCGTCGCCAACGACGCCACGGTCAAGGGTGGCACCTACTACCCGATGACGGTCAAGAAGCACCTCCGGGCCCAGGAGATCGCGCTCCAGAACCGCCTGCCGTGCATCTATCTCGTCGACTCCGGCGGGGCCTTCCTCCCACAGCAGGACGACGTCTTCCCCGACCGCGACCACTTCGGCCGGATCTTCTACAACCAGGCGCAGATGTCGTCGAAGGGCATCCCGCAGATCGCTGCGGTGCTCGGCTCGTGCACCGCCGGAGGTGCCTACGTCCCGGCGATGTCGGACGAGGCGGTGATCGTGCGCAACCAGGGGACGATCTTCTTGGGCGGACCGCCCCTCGTGAAGGCCGCCACCGGTGAGGTGGTGTCGGCCGAGGACCTCGGTGGCGGCTACGTGCACAGTCACGTCTCCGGCGTCGTCGACCACCTGGCCGAGGACGACCGTCACGCCCTCCAGATCGTGCGCGACATCGTCGCCACCCTGCCGCCCGCTCCTGCGCCGGAATGGTCGGTGGCGGAGCCCGCGCCTCCGAGCGTCGATCCGACACAGCTCACCGGGGTGGTGTCGACCGACAGCCGTCATCCCTACGACGTCCGCGAAGTGATCGCCCGGATCGTCGACGACTCGGCCTTCAGTGAGTTCAAGGCCAACTACGGCACCACCCTGGTGTGTGGCTTCGCCCGGATCTGGGGGCATCAGGTCGGGATCGTCGCCAACAACGGGATCCTGTTCGGCGAGTCGGCCCAGAAGGGCGCCCATTTCATCGAGTTGTGCGACCAGCGCAAGACACCACTGGTGTTCCTCCAGAACATCTCGGGGTTCATGGTCGGTCGGGACTACGAGGCCGGCGGCATCGCCAAGCACGGCGCCAAGATGGTGACCGCGGTGGCGACCTGCCGGGTCCCGAAGCTCACGGTCGTCATCGGCGGTTCGTTCGGGGCCGGGAACTATTCGATGTGCGGTCGGGCCTACTCGCCGCGCTTTTTGTGGATGTGGCCGAACGCCCGCATCTCGGTGATGGGCGGGGAGCAGGCCGCCTCGGTGCTGGCGACCGTGCGGGGCGACTTCGAGTCGCCCGAGGCCGAGGAGGCGTTCAAGGCGCCGATCCGCGACCAGTACGAGCACCAAGGCCACCCGTACTACTCCACCGCCCGCCTCTGGGACGACGGCATCATCGAACCGGGTGACACCCGTGACGTGCTCGGCCTGGCGCTCGCTGCAGTCGGCAACGCCCCCCTCGACGACGTCGCCTGGGGCGTCTTCCGGATGTGATGATGATGCAACTGTTCGACACCGTCCTGGTCGCCAACCGCGGCGAAATCGCCGTCCGCGTGATGCGGACGTTGCGCTCGCTCGGCATCCGTTCCGTGGCCGTCTACTCCGACGCCGACGCCTCGGCCCTGCACACCCGGACGGCTGATGTCGCCGTGCGGATCGGTCCGGCCGCGGCACGGGAGAGTTATCTGTCGGTGGACGCCGTGATCGGCGCCGCCCTCGCGACCGGCGCCCAGGCGATCCACCCCGGATACGGCTTCCTGTCCGAGAACCCGGCGCTCGCCCGCGCCTGTGCCGAGCACGGGATCACCTTCATCGGCCCGCCGGTCTCGGCGATCGAGGCGATGGGCGACAAGATCGCCGCCAAGGCGACCGTCGCTGCCGCCGGGGTGTCGGTGGTTCCGGGCTCCGACGGCGCTGGCCTCGACGACTCGGCCCTGGCGGCCGCTGCCGAACAGGTCGGATTCCCGGTGTTGCTGAAGCCCTCCGCCGGAGGTGGCGGCAAGGGGATGCGCTTGGTCGACTCAGCCGACGGCTTGGCGGACGCGATCGCCTCGGCTCGACGCGAGGCTCGCAACAGCTTCGGTGACGACACCTTGTTGCTCGAACGGTTCGTGACGAACCCTCGCCACATCGAGATCCAGGTGCTGGCCGACACCCACGGCAACGTCGTCCATCTCGGGGAGCGGGAGTGCAGCCTCCAGCGTCGGCACCAGAAGATCATCGAGGAAGCACCGTCGCCGTTGCTCACCCCCGAGATCCGGGCGTCGATGGGACAGCAGGCGGTCGACGCCGCTCGGGCGTGTGGCTACGTCGGTGCCGGGACGGTGGAGTTCATCGTGTCGGCCGACCGCCCGGACGAGTTCTTCTTCATGGAGATGAACACCCGGCTGCAGGTGGAACACCCGGTGACCGAGTGGGTGTTCGGGATCGACCTGGTCGAGGCGCAGGTGCGTGTCGCCGCCGGTGAGGTGCTCCCGTTCCGACAGGAACAGTTGATGATGCGGGGCCATGCGATCGAGGCCCGGGTGTACGCCGAGGACCCGACTCGCGGCTTCCTGCCGACCGGTGGTGAGGTGGTCCGGTTCGTGGCTCCCACGGGCGATGGTGTCCGTGTCGACGCCGGGATCGCCGACGGGTCGGTGGTCGGTTCCGACTACGACCCGATGCTCGCCAAGGTGATCGCCGGTGGCGCGGACCGCGCCGAGGCCCTGCACCGTCTGGACCGTGCGCTCGCCGGGACGGCGGTGCTCGGGGTGACGACGAACGTCGGGTTCCTCCGCAATCTTCTCGCTGACCCCGATGTGCGCGCCGGACGGCTCGACACCGGTCTGGTCGAGCGTCGGCTCGAGGCGTTGACGGTCGACGGCTCGGCCGAGGTGGCGGTGGTGGTGGCTGCGTTGTGCTCCGTGGCCGAGTCGCCTACCGATGCCTGGTCGGCGCTGACCGGTTGGCGGCACGGTCGTCGATCGGCGACCCGGATCGAGTTCGACGTCGCCGGTGCCGGCCGGATGGCCGCTGCGGTCACGTCCCATGGTGTGGTGACCACCGTCGCCGTCGACGGTGGTGATCCGATGGTCTGCCGACTCGACCTCGAGGCCGGTCGGGTCGTGATCGACGGGACGGTGCACCCGGTGGTGATGGCGCGGTCCGGTTCGGTGAGCCACGTGGCCGTCGGTGGTTCGACGTGGCGGGTCGAGCGTGTCCGGTCCAGGGGCGTGGCCGAGTCCGCGGCCGGTGGTGCCGGAGACGGTGCGGTCCGCAGTCCGATGCCCGGCACGGTGATCGCCGTCAGCGTGTCCGCCGGTGATCGGGTCGTGGCCGGCGCCGTGGTGGCCGTCGTCGAAGCGATGAAGATGGAGCACACCCTCCGGGCGCCGAGCGATGGCGTGGTCGCCGAGGTGGCCGTGGCCGCAGGTGCGACCGTGGCGTTGGATCAGATGCTGCTGAGGGTGGACGCGTCCGACGCTATGGCGCCGTGAGCGCTCGGCATCGGCGTCGGATCAGTTCGTCCGGGTGGAGGTCGGGAGGGCGTTCTCCGACCGGGAGGATCATGGTGCCGTCTCGTCGGAGGGTGTAGGTCCGACCTCTCTCGTTGCGGCCGGTGGTCCAACCGCTGCGGTGCTTGAGTCGATTGTGGTGGCCACAGACGGCGTTGGCGTTGCGCTGGTCGGTCCGGCCACCCAGATGGTGCTCGACGTTGTGATCGACCTGCGACCAGTCGGCGGGTACGGAGCAGCCGGGGAAAACGCAGCTCTGTTCGAGCAGGAGAGCGGCCGAGCGAGCCGACCCGGTGAAGAGTCGCTGCGTGGTTCCGAGGTCGGTCACGACCCTGCGGCTGTCGATGACCACGCGTCGGACGTGTTCGGTGAGGAGGGCCCTGAGGAGCACGCTCGGGTGGATCGCCGAGCCGCTCGGTGTCTCGCAGTGGCGCCCGAGGAACTCTCCGGGGTTGGTCATCAGGTCGGCGAGCAGGTACTCGGCGGGGGAGTGGACGATGGCATCGATGCGTCCCTCCTGGTCGAGGACCACCGTGTTGCGATTCGGCAGGATGATCTCGGCATGGGTGAGGGTGTCGTGGACGGTCTGGGCGTCGACGACGATGTTGACGACCGTCTTCGGGAGAGCCTGACCCTCGGGTGCGCCGTGGGCTGCGGTGAAGATCGCCACGAGGGCGTCGAAGCGACGCTGGGCGGGCGTCCGCTCGGTGCCGTGCTCGCGGTCGCGGCGGTACTCGGCCTCGGTGAAGGCATCGAACACTGCCTGAATCCGGGCGGCCTGGACGGCGTCACCGCCGTGGGCCGAGACGAACAGTTCGCCACCGGCTTCGACCACGGTCGCCCGGCGCCCGTCGACGGCGTCCCGGAGATCGTCGAGCGTGCCGTCCGCGTCGACCTGAGCGATCAGTCGTGTGACCTGGTCGGCGAACTCTCGGTGTGACGTGTGTTCGGCGAGGTCCGTCAGGACGCCGATGACGGCCGGCAGGACGCATCGGATGCGTGGGTTGGCGAGGATCCGGCCGATCTGGTCGAGGTGGTCGGGAGCGATGTGCCCGGCGGCCACGGCATCCGCGAGATCGGGATGGGCGTCGAGGAGTCGGCTCCGGCGGAGGTCGCGCGAAGCGGTGGTGCTCGAGCAGTTGAGCGTGGCACGGAGGTACGCCGCCTGGGAGCGGTGTTCGGCGGCCCAGAGGTGCCGACGCTCGATCGCCGAGATGAGACGGGCCCGTTCGGCGACGAGACGCCGCTGTTCGAGCTCGTTGGTGCGCAGCAGGTCGTCGAGTTCGCCGTCCGTCAACTCGAGCAGGCGGTCGAGCAGGTTGTCCGAATTCACGAGCACATCGTATCGAACATATGTTCGATCAACA
>JBMUCX010000097.1:0-9969 GCA_049458915.1 Ilumatobacteraceae bacterium | reverse complement strand
CCCCCCCGCCCCCCCCAGCTCCCGAACATTCGAATTCTTGAGCGTCAGGCCAACGCTCACCGCTGTCAGAGCGCCGACTTGGCCTGCTGCACCAGGGCCGTGAACGCCGCCGGATCGGTGATGGCGAGATCGGCGAGGATCTTTCGATCGACCTCGATGCCGGCGGCATTGAGCCCGGCGATGAATCGGCTGTAGCTCATGTCGTTCTGACGGCATGCGGCGTTGATCCGCTGGATCCAGAGGCGGCGGAACTCGCCCTTCTTCGCCCGGCGATCCCGGAACGCGTACTGCCCGCTGTGGAGCAGCTGCTCGTTCGCCGCACGGAACGAGCGGCTCTTGTTGCCGTAGTACCCACGGGCCTGCTTCAGAACCTTCTTGTGGCGCTGCTTGGCGGCCACACCGCGCTTCACGCGTGCCATGGTGAACTCTCCTTCAGTCTGTGGGGATCAGCGCTCTGCGAGGAGGCGCTTGATCTTCTTCTCGTCGGTCGGGTGGACGTCACGGTCGCCGGCCAACCGGCGGGTGCGGGTCGAGGACTTCTTTTCGAACAGGTGCTGTCGCATCGCCTGCTGCCGGCGCAACTTGCCGGTCCCGCTCTTCTTGAACCGCTTGGCGGCCGTCTTCGACGTCTTCATCTTCGGCATCATTCGTCTCCTGTTGATTCGGGCGGAGTCGCTTCCACGTCTCCGGTGGGGTCGCCCTCCGGAGCCGCTGCGACCGGCGCAGCGGCTTGCCGCTCGGCTTCGACCACCGCTTTCTTGATCGCTTCCTGCGCCTTCTTGTCCGGGGCGAGCACGAGGGTCATCGTCCGGCCCTCCATCCGGGCCTGACTCTCGACCTTGGCGATCGGTCCGACCTGCTCGATCACGTCGTCGAGGATCTTGCGTCCGAGCTCCGGGTGAGCCATCTCTCGGCCCCGGAACTGCAGCGTGACCTTCACCTTGTGACCGTCGTGGATGAACTCGAGGAGGTGCCGCATCTTCGTGTCGAAGTCGCCCTTGCCGATCTTCGGGCGGAACTTGACCTCTTTGATCGACACGGTGGACGCCTTGCGCCGGGCCTCTTTGGCCTTCTGGGCCTCCTCGTACCGGAACTTCCCGTAGTCCATGATCCGACACACGGGCGGGTTCGCGTTGGCGGCGACTTCGACGAGATCGAGTTCGAGCCCACGAGCCATCCGCAGCGCATCAGGTACGGGCCTGATGCCGAGCTGGTCGCCGTCGGGACCGATCAGACGAACCTCTCTGGCTCGTATCCGATCGTTGATCCGGTGCTGGTCGCGATTGGTTGGCGGTGCTATGACTGATCACTCCTGTGCAAGAGGTGTCCTCCCTGGTGCTGGCTCTCGTGGTGATGTTCGACGCGAAGTCGACCGGAACAGGTCCATGCGGATCCCACCTCGGAACACAGCGCCCTGCGCCGCCCCGCACCCATCGATGCGGTCGCAGCACGTGACGACGTGATCGTCGTTCGACCCGGCTCACCATGGGTGGCCGGGTGGGAGCGGGCCGCTTGCACGGACCACCCCACTTCGCCTCAGTTGTGGCCGACCGTCGTGACGACCGGCTTGGTTAGGGTAGCGCACGTGAGAGATGAATCCCACGTGAGCGGAGCCGACGCGACCACCGAGGGCGACGTCGAGATGGCGATGTCCGAGGCGCGAGCCCGACTGCTCGAGGTGCCCGCCGAGATCGTCGTGGTGAACCACGCCATGGGACTGTGGGAGTTGGCCGCGATCCACCTCGCCGCCGACGAACCCGACCTCACCGCCGCCAAGCTCGCGATCGACGCCATGGCGGCGATCGTCGACGACCTCGGTGACCGCCTCGGCGAGGACGCAGCGACGATGCGCGACGCCCTGTCGAACATCCGAATGGCGTTCGTGAGCGTCCGATCTCGAACGAACGACTGACACCCGTCGGCCCCGGACGCCGTCATCGGTCCGGCGTGCAGCGGGCGAACCGACCGAGCGGTGCGGCGACGACGCGCCCTCGAACCGTCTCGACACCCTCTCGCCGGAGGAGTGCGGCCTGCTCCGTCTCGGCACCCGGGACCAGCCTTCCGGTGGACGTCACGACCCGCCACCACGGCAGGTCGTCACCGTGCATCTGCAGGAGGCGCCCCACGAGCCGACTCTGCCGCGGGTGGCCGGCGATCATCGCCACGTCGCCGTAACTGACCACTTCGCCCTCCGCCAGCAACGCCACCACCCCGACGATCCGATCGGCGATGTGCTCGGTGCTCACAGTGGGCTCAGTCGTCCTGCCTGCATCCGCCCGAATTTCGGGAGCAGGCGGAAACCGACCCGTCGACCGACCTCGACCGTGCGGGAACCGTCGACGATCTCGATCGCGTGAAACGGGAACTCCTCGCCGTCATCACTTCGGACCACGCCGAGACCGACCTGCTCCTCGAACGAGATCACGGTGCCGACCCACATCGACGAAACCTCCGCTCGTTCAGTGGACGATCTTCGAGATCGGGATCTCGAGCAGATCGGTCGCACCCTGCTCGATCAGTTCCGGGATCAGTCGATTGATGCCGACCTTCTCGACCACCGTCTCGATCGCGAAGTCGCCGTTGGCCAACTGATTGACGGTCGGGGACTTCGCCGCAGGCAGCACGCCCAGGACCGCCTCGCGACGGTCGGCGACCACGTTCAGTTTCAACAGCACCTTGCCACGCGCCTCGAGCGCACCGCGCAGCAACGTCATCAGTTGGTCCATCGCATGCCGCTTCGTCGGGTCGGCGAACGAATCCGGGTTGGCCACCACCTCGGTGTGGCTGGTGAGGATCGTGTCGATCACCCGGAGGCCGGCCGCGCGCAACGCCCGCCCGGTTTCGGTGATGTCGACGACGCAGTCGGCGATGTCGGGGATCTTCGCCTCGCTCGCTCCGTACGACAATCGGACATCGGCGCGGACCCCGCGTTCGGCGAAGAATCTCCGTGTCAGCTCCGGGTACTCCGACGTGACCCGGACCCCGTCGCCGAAATCCTCCGTGCGCTGCACCGAGGAGTCGCCCGCGACGGCGACCACCACCTTGACCGGATTCGTCGTGGCCTTCGAATACTGCAACTCACCGAGGCTCTCGACCACCGCCCCGGTCTCCTCCACCCAGTCCCGTCCGGTGATGCCGATGTCGAAGAGGCCCTCGGCCACGTACACCGGTATCTCCTGAGGTCTGAGGATGCGGACCTCGCCGATCCGGGGGTCGTCGATCGTGGCCCGATAGTCGACGGCCGACGACCGACGCACCGTCAGGTCGGCCGCCTCGAACAGCGCAAAGGTGGCCTGTTCGAGAGAACCCTTCGGCAACACGATTCGCAGCACGACCGCCGAGGCTACCGACCGATCGACGATCGAGTCCGTTCGCGACGCCCGACGTTCCGGCGCGACCGAACGGCTCGCGCTCAAGACCCGGCCGGGACCCGCCGATGTGAGCGCCGTGGACCGTTTGCCGAATTCGATGTCGTTCCGCAAGGTGATCACCGTGAACGTGGACGATGAATCCGCCGTGCCGAACGGCTTCACCGGGCGGGTCAAGATCGGCGACGCCACCTCACCGAGTGCAGTGCACTGGTACGAGCACGGAGAGTTGCACGACCCGTCGCACGACGTCCCGGCCGTGACCAGTTACCGCACCACCGGGCGGGTCAAGCAAGTGCGGCACTACCACCACGGCCGCCTGCACGACCCTGCACCCGGCGTGCCCGCCGTGCGCGGCTTTTTCGTCGACGGATCGGTGAAGTACGCCGAGCACTACCGCTACGGCTGGCGATCCGACGTCGGTGACACGCCGGCGATCAGGAAATGGCGGGCCGACGGTTCGCTGAGGACGGTCCGGCACTACCGGGACAACGTCCGGATCGACCCACCTCGCACGGCGGGGGCGAGCGGCCGGCGATGACCTCCCGTCGCCCGAGCCCCGGCGAGGCGCCGTGTCAGTGCTCGGTGGGATCGGCGTGGAGCAGCCGCAACGCGTGAGGGAGCACCTCGATGATCGCATCGAGTTGCTCGATCGCACCCGTGGGTGACCCGGGAGCGTTGCACACGATCGTTGCACCTCGGACACCGCAGATGCCCCGGGACAGTCGTCCGAACGGACTGACCAAGCGCATCGCTTCCGCGAGGCCCGGCGCTTCACGCTCGATCACGGCACGCGTGCCTTCCGGAGTCTGGTCCCTCGGAGCGAAGCCCGTGCCACCGGTGGTCACCAACACTCCGGCGAAGTCGGAGGTCATCTCGGTGAGGACCCGTGCCACGTCGTCGGCGCCGTCCTGGGTGACCCGGTGCTCCACCACTGCGAACCCGGCCGCGCTCAAGCGCTCCACGAGTCCGCGTCCCCCGGTGTCATCTCGCACACCGTGGAACACGCCGTCGCTGACGGTCAGGACCTTCGCGAACAGCGGGCTGTCATCGGTCACCGCGACGACGGTACCGGATCACGACCATCCCGTCGGTGTCGACGTCCTGTGGAAGGACCCGCCAGCCGTGGCCGTACCGTCGCCACGACCCGACCGGGAGCGGTGTGTCGTCGATCTCCAACTCGGGAGGGACGACGTGATCGAGCGACTCCGCCGCCGTGATCGTGCAGACGCTGTACACCAACCGACCACCCGGACGGACCAGCGGGGCGCTGGCTGCGAGGATCCGGCGCTGGACATCGGCCAGCGTCGCCACGTCGTCGGCCGCAACTCGCCAGCGAGCGTCGGGCCTGCGACGGAGCGCGCCGAGTCCGCTGCACGGTGCGTCGACCAGCACCGCATCGAAGGATCGGGCTCGGAACGGCGGCGCAACCGCATCGGCCTGCACCGCGGCAACCTCCAGCCCGAGTCGCCGGGAGTTCTCGGTGACGAGGCCGAGACGATTGGGGCGGATGTCGCCCGCCACGACGGATGCTCCCGCCGCTGCCATCGCGGTGGCTTTACCGCCAGGTGCTGCGCACGCGTCGAGGACCACCTCGCCCGGTCGAACTCCGACGGCCGCGGCGACCCACTGCGATGCCACGTCCTGCACGTATCCGTCGGAACGGACCGTCACCGATGCCGGGCGATTCATCGTCTCGAGTGCCCCGATCGCGCCCTCCTCGCCCAGTTCGTCCACCAACAGGTCGAACATCCAGTCGGGACAACTGAGGCGAGCGGCCTCGGACGGCCAGACCATCGGGACGTCGACGACGCGGCGGAGCACGGCATTCACGAACCCCTTGGTGCGGCGGGGAGCCAGTGTCACGGTCTCCGACACCGCTGCATGTGGCGGGACGCCGGCGTGGACGATCTGGTAGGCGCCGAGACGCAGGAGGGACCGGATCGCCGGGTCGGGCGGTTGCGTCACGAAGCGATCGACGAGAGCGTCGCAGGCCCTCCGCATCCTCGTGGTGCCGTAGACGAGTTCGGTGACGAATCCGCGGTCCTGTGTTCCGAGTCCGGACCGTTCGAGCATCGGACCGAGCACGAGGTTGGCGTACGCGCCGCCCTCCTCGATCCGTCGAAGCGCGTTCCATGCGACCAGGCGGGCGGACGGACCGACCGGCGGCGTCACGTGCACCAGTCGATCATTCGAACCACTCCCCCGGCACCGGACGCACCCCGCGGAGCCATTCGTCGTACGGCATCGACGATCTGCCCTCGGGCTGGACCACCGTCGGCACCACGGACCCGTCGTCGATCACCATGTCGTGGATCTTCACCCGCGCACCGCGAAAGGTCGTCCAAGCACCGCCGATGCGCACGACTCGGCCGATCTGCTCGGCCGGAGCCGACCAATCGATCCGTCGATCGGCGACCGTCAACTTCGCCGCGTACGTCGACTCGCCCACCTGCGGAGCGGGATGCCCGAGCCCGCGATCGAGCGTGTCGACCAGCAGTGCCGAGCCGACCCGCACCAGCGTGCGTCGGAGTTCGTCGGCCGTCGTGGTCGACTCGATCGGTACTTCCTCACGGGCGAACACGCCGCCGGTGTCGAGTCCCTCGGCGACTTCCATCACGCACACGCCGGTCGTGCCGTCGCCGGCCAGGATCGCCCGTTCGACCGGGGCCGCCCCTCGCCATCTGGGGAGGAGGGAGAAGTGGAGGTTGATCATCGGGAGGCGTTCGAGGATGCCGACGGGCACGAGTCGACCGAACGCCACCACCACACCGAGGTCGGCCCCGACCCCGACGGCATCGTCGAGATCGTGGGACACGACCAATCCGAGGCCGAGTGCCGCTGCCTTGACCGGGGTCGGCGACGTCGCTCCTCCGCGGCCGCGGCGCTTGTCGCGTCCCGTCACGACCAATCGCACGTCGTGCCCGGCGGCGACGAGCGCTTCGAGCGGTGCGACGGCCATCTCGGGCGAGCCGAGATAGACGAGATTCACCTGAGGCGAAGCCGTCGAATGGGCGAACGGCGCTGCGCCTCACCGAGTGCTTCGCGGTCGCTGATGCGGCGGAACTCGGCGAGCGCCTCCTTGCGCTGATCGGGTTGCATCCGGTCGAACATCAGCACACCGTGGAGGTGGTCGAGTTCGTGCTGGTACATCCGCGCCTCGAGTTCGTCTGCTTCGCGCTCCACGACGTTGCCGTCGATGTCGATCCCGCGGAGCAGAACCGTTTTCGGCCGCACCATCTCGACATACAGGCCCGGGATCGACAGGCACCCCTCGTCGTAGACCCATTCGCCGTCCGACTCGACGATCTCCGGGTTGAACACGACCTGACGATCACCCTCGCCGAGGTCCCAGACGAACACCTGCTTCTGTACGCCGATCTGCGGGGCGGCCAGTGCGATACCGAGGCCCGTCTCGTACAGCGTGGTGAACATGTCATCGACCAACCGGATCAACTTGCCGTCGACGTCGGTGATCGGAGCCGCCTGCGACTTGAGCACCGGGTCGCCGAACGTGCGGATCTCATAGGCCATGACATGACAGGCTACCGAGGTGACCGACGGGCGACAGGACGATCCCTCACCGGCCCGCCACTACTTCGACGAGCGTCCCGACGTCGCACGCGCCCCGGCCGTCGTCGACGTGGTGCTCCCGGGAACGGCGTTCCGTCTGACCACCGACCGAGGGGTCTTCAGCCATGGACGCCTCGACACCGGTACGGCGCTGCTGCTCCGGGAAGCGCAGCCCCCGGCGCTCACGGGTCAACTCCTCGACCTCGGCTGCGGCGCCGGACCGATCACCTTGACCCTTGCGAAGCGCGCACCCGACGCGACCGTGTGGGCCGTCGACGTCAACGAGCGGGCGCGCGAACTCACCTCGGCGAATGCGCAGGCGAACGGCGTGACGAACGTGCGGATCGTCCACCCCGACGACGTGCCGGTCGACATCGTGTTCGCCACCATCTGGTCGAACCCACCGATCCGGATCGGCAAGCGGTCGCTGCACGACCTGCTCCTCACCTGGCTGCCACGACTCGCACCCGGTGGACGCGCCGAGCTCGTCGTCCAGAAGCACCTCGGAGCGGACTCGCTGCACCACTGGCTCGAGCAGCAGGGATTCACTGTCCGGCGGACTGCCAGCCGATCCGGCTACCGGCTGCTCGCCGTCGAGTGACCAGCCTGTGCCGAGGTCACAGGCGCGGCGGATCGACGGCGATCCGTAACCGACTCCCGGACGGCCGGACACCGGCAGCGAGCACTGCACCGAGTCGCTCCCACGATGCGGCCTTGATCACGTAGCGGTCGTCATCGCCGGCCACGACGACTCCGGACTCGACCGGCAGACTGCGGACGAACGCCTCGCTGCCCCGGCCCGCCACCTCTGCGAGCGCCCCGAAGGGCGGAAAGCCGAGCTCGTCACGCCGTCGCCGATCGACGTCGACCACGATGTCGGGATCACCCGCTGACGCCGCTCGGACCACTTCGTGTTCGGGGAGGAACGTCTGCAGCAGGATCCGCCCGCCGCCCGTGCGGTCGCCGACGAGCCGGGCCGCTCGGACGACGAGCGCCAACGCCTGCTCCGCAGCACGGTACCGGGGAGCCAGGAGCTCTCGATCGAACTCGAGGAACGCCACGACATCGGCTCGGTCGATCCGGTGCAACACGGCCTCCGTCCCGACGACGACCCGATGACCCGTCAGCGGAGCATCCACTCCACCCGTGACCGCATCGACCGGTCGGCCGGCGGCGGCCTCGAGCTCCTCCCGGAGGCGTGTCACCCCGGGTCGGAGGACTGCGAACCGCCCGGCGCCACAGGCGAGACAGACGAGGGGACGCCGCGTGTCGCACCGGTTGCACTGGAGCGAGCCGCCATCGTCCTGGACGACAGCGGCATCACACTGCTCGCACCGACCGAGTTCCCGGCACGTTCGACACGCCAGGAGCCTGGCACGGCCCGTCGTGTTCGTCACACAGACCACGGTTCGCTCGTGGTCGCGCAACGCCTCCACCAGCGGCGAGGTGACGAGGGACCGGGCCCACGGCGGCTCGTCGCCCCGGTCCACCACCTCCACCTCGGCCCATCCGCGGCGCTCGCGCTCGACCGGCGGCCGGGTCACCGGACCCCACTCGATCGCCGTCAACGTCGGGCACGGGGAGATGAGGAGGACCGGCGCACCGAGGCGTCGGCATCGCTCGATGACGACGTCCCGAGCGTGCCAGGTCGGCGATCCCTCCTCCTGGAGCGATTCGTCGTGCTCGTCGATCACGACCGCGGCAGCGAGGCCGGCACAGGGCGCCCAAGCCGCCGTCCGGGTGCCGATCACCACGTCCGCTCCGACCGCCGCCGCCGTCCAGTCACCCGGGACGAGCGCAACCGACAGGCCGCTGCGGCGGAGTCGAGCGGCGAAGATCATGGCTCGATCGACGTTCGGAACGATGACGAGCGTCGGTCCGAACGCAACTGCGCTCGACACCGCCGGGAGCGGATCCGACGCCGGTGGGAGGCGGAGTACGCCGCCCCCCGAGGCGAGAATCCGAGTCGATGCCGGAGAGCGCGGCTCCGCGACCACCCGGCCACGGGGCCGCGCCGGCATCCGCTGGACGACCCGTTGGGGCGACGCTGCCGCGAGAAAGGTCCGTCGACGCCCGGCCCAACGGGTCGCGGCCCAGGAGGCCAGTTCGACGAGGTCCCGCGTCGGACCGACGCTCGACCACGAACGAATCGGCTTCAGCCCGACCGTATGGGCATCGGGCGGATCGACGGCGACCACCCAGGCCCGCACCCGACGCCCGTGCAGGTCGATCCGGACGAGGTCACCCACGTCGACGGTGTCGTCACCGTCGGGTACCGAGTAGTCGAACTCCTTGTCGAGACCGAGCACGTCGGGAACGACGCGCACCGTCGACACGGGACACCCGACTCGTCGTGCGTCCGGCCGTCAGAGTCCGAGCGCCGAGCGGAGGTCGTCGACGCGATCCGTCGACTCCCAGGCGAAGCCGGCACGCCCGAAATGGCCGTATGCCGCCGTCTCCCGGTACACCGGTCGCTTCAGGTCGAGATCGCGCACGATCGCTCCGGGCCGGAGGTCGAACACCTCGCCCACCGCACGCTCGATCGCCTCGGGATCGACGTGATGGGTCCCGAAGGTGTTGACGTGGATGCTCAGCGGTCGAGCCATGCCGATCGCATAAGCGATCTGCAACTCGCAACGATCGGCGGCGCCGGCAGCGACCACGTGCTTGGCGACCCAGCGGGCGGCATACGCGGCCGAGCGGTCGACCTTCGACGGGTCCTTGCCCGAGAACGCCCCACCGCCGTGCCGACCCATACCGCCGTAGGTGTCGACGATGATCTTGCGACCCGTCAGACCGCAGTCGCCGTGCGGCCCGCCGATCTCGAACTTGCCGGCCGGGTTCACGAAGACCTCGTAGTCGTCGTCGGCGAACTCGGCGGGCACCACGGGTCGGATGACCTGCTCGATCAGGTCGTTGCGGATCACGCTGTCCCGGTCGACCCCGGCCTGGTGCTGGGTCGAGATGAGGACACTGCGCAACCGGACCGGCCGATCGTCCTCGTACTCGAACGTGACCTGGGTCTTGC
>JBMUCX010000096.1:0-10013 GCA_049458915.1 Ilumatobacteraceae bacterium | reverse complement strand
GCTCGGCACCGTCACCGACGGATGACGAGCGAGGCCAACGTCGACCGGTTCGCCGAACTCCTCGAACCGGGAGGGTTCCTCCACGTGGCGACCGACATCTCGGACTACGCCGCCCAGACGCAGCGGATCTGTGACGCGCACCCCGACCTCGACGGTGGGGCGATCGATCGTCCCGAGTGGCGTCCGGTGACCCGTTACGAACGCAAGGGCCTGACCGCCGGCCGGGCGATCACCGACCTGTGGTACGTGCGCCGGGGTTCGTGAGCCGGCGTCGTTCCGGTCAGACGCCGACGACCGCCATGCCGAGTCGGCGGGCGACGGCCGCCTGCCGGACGTCGAAGGTGGCCAGGACGGTCGCGGTCCCGCAGCGCTGAGCGGCGGCGAGATGGATCGAGTCGAGCGACCGGCACAGGGTCTGTTCGGCGATCCGTGCAGCGGTGCCCATCGTCACCGCGTCGAGGCCGACCATCGCAAAGGCGTCGAGGTCGATCGACATCGAGCGCCGTTGGCGTTCGAGGTCGTCGCCGTCGAGCAGACGTGCCAGGTTGCGACGGACCTCGACCTCGGTGAGACGGGTCGTCACCAGCACCGGGTCGGATCGCAGCAACTCGTCGGCGAGGTCGGAGTCGTGCTCGTCGACGTATCGCTTCAGCAAGGCGCTGGAGTCGACGTACAGGGTCATCCCCGGTCCTCGTCGAGGACTTCGATCGTCGATCGTTCCGACCGGGAGCGGCGGACGTCGGCCAGTCGGGCCCGACGTGGGGGTTCGACCCAGCCTTCGGCGACACCACGCTCGAACTCGGACGGGCCGGTGTAGGCGACGATCCGGGCGATCGGCCGGTTGCGGTCGGTGACGACGATCTCCTCGCCGGCCGCTGCACGGCCGAGGTACTCGGACAGGTTCGCCTTGAGGTCCCGGACGCCGACCGACATGTGACCACAGTAGCGGTCGATGTGGTCACATGATGATCAGGCGAGCTTGCGGTACTTGATGCGCTGCGGGGTGTCGGTGTCCTCACCGAGCACCTTGCGCTTGTAGTCCTCGTACTCGGTGAAGTTGCCCTCGAACCAGCGGACCACCGAATCACCCTCGAAGGCGAGGACGTGGGTGGCGATCCGGTCGAGGAACCACCGGTCGTGGCTGATCACCACGGCACAGCCCGGGAACGACTCCAGACCGGCTTCGAGGGCCCGCAGGGTGTCGACGTCCAAGTCGTTGGTCGGTTCGTCGAGCAGCAAGACGTTGCCGCCCGACTTGAGCAGTTTGGCGAGGTGGACACGGTTGCGCTCACCGCCGGAGAGCTTGCCGACCGGCTTCTGCTGGTCGGTGCCCTTGAAGTTGAAGCTGGCGCAGTAGGCGCGGCCGTGGATCTCGCGGTTGCCGACCTTGAGGTGCTCGATCCCTCCGGTGATCTCCTCGTACACCGTCTTGTCGGGGTCGAGGTCGTCACGGGACTGGTCGACGTAGGACAACTGCACCGTGTCGCCGACCCTGATCGCCCCGGCATCGGGTTGCTCCTGGCCGACGAGCATCCGGAACAGGGTGGTTTTACCGGCCCCGTTGGCGCCGATCACCCCGACGATGCCTGCTGGTGGGAGTGAGAACGACAGGTTCTCGAACAGCAACTTGTCGCCGAAGGCTTTCTTCAGTCCGTCGACCTCGATCACGGTGTCGCCGAGTCGCGGTCCCGGCGGGATCGCGATCTCGAGACGGCGGTCGGTCTCGGTCGCCTGCTCGGCCTCGAGCTGCAGCTTCTCGTAGGCGGCGAGACGCGCCTTGCCCTTGGCCTGACGGGCCTTCGGTGCCATCCGCACCCATTCGAGCTCGCGTTGCAGCGACCGGCGACGGGCCTCGTTGGACTTCTCCTCCTGGGCGAGACGGGCTTCTTTCTGTTCCAACCACGACGAGTAGTTCCCCTCGAACGGGATGCCGCGACCACGGTCGAGTTCGAGGATCCACTGGGCGACGTTGTCGAGGAAGTAGCGGTCGTGGGTGATCGCCACCACGGTGCCTGCGTAGTCCTTGAGGAAGCGCTCGAGCCAGTACACCGACTCGGCGTCGAGGTGGTTGGTCGGCTCGTCGAGCAGCAACAGATCGGGCCGAGAGAGCAGGAGGCGGGCCAGGGCGACCCGGCGCTTCTCACCGCCCGAGAGCTTGGTGACGTCGGCGTCATCGGGTGGGCAGCGCAGGGCGTCCATCGCGATGTCGACGTTGCGCTCCAACGACCAGGCGTCGGTGGCGGCGATCTTGTCCTCCAACTCGGCCTGACGCTTGCCGATCTTGTCGTAGTCGGCGTCGGGGTCGGCCCACTGGGCCATCAGGGCGTTGTACTCGTCGATGATCGACTGGACGGCGGCCACCCCGTCCATCACGTTGCCCTTGACGTCCTTGTCCGGGTCGAGTTCGGGCTCCTGCGCCAGGTAGCCGACCGTGAACCCGGGGGTGAGGCGGGCTTCGCCGGAGAACCCGTCGTCGAGGCCGGCCATGATCTTCAGCAGCGACGACTTGCCGGACCCGTTCGAGCCGATCACGCCGATCTTGGCGCCGGGGTAGAACGACAGGGAGATGTTCTCCAGCACCGTCCGATCGGGCGGGTAGTGCCGGGCCAACTTGTAACAGGTGTAGATGAACTCGTGCGCCATGTCGTCCTCCGGTGGGGTCGACCCGAGGCTACCCGTGGCCCACGAAGGCGCTGGCGGAGCGACGAGGGTCGTTCCGGGCCCGAATCGCCCCGGCCGGTGACGGATGGAGCGGTCGTTCGTCGACCGGTGACACCGTCGGATGCCGGTCGGCGCGGCCGGATCGGTTGCCGGTCGGTGACTCGACGATGCGAGACTGTCCGGCCGTGGAACCCTCCCTCGCCGCTGGTCGTGACGTCGTCGCCATCCCGGGTCCGAGCGTCATGCCCGACCGGGTCCTCAACGCGATGCACCGGGCGATGCCCGACATCTACGCCGGTGCCCTGACCGATGTCATCGACGAGGTGTTCGACGGCCTGCCCGGTATCGCCCGCACGACGAGTCGCCCGTTCGTGCCGATCGGCAACGGCCATGCCGGTTGGGAGATGGCGCTCGCCAACACCCTCTCCCGCGGCGACCTCGTCCTGGTGCTCGACTGCGGACGCTTCGCGGCGATCTGGGCGGAGATGGCGGAGTTCAACGGACTGCGCGTCGAACTGGTCACCGCCGAGCGGGGGTCACCCGTCGACCCGGCGCAGGTCGAGGAGCGACTGCGTGCCGACGCCGGTCACGAGATCGCAGCCGTCCTCACCGTCCACGTCGACACCGCCACATCCGTCCGCAACGACATCCCGGCGATCCGAGCGGCGATCGATGCCGCCGGCCACCCGGCGCTGTTCATGGTCGACTGCATCGCGTCGATGGGGTGTGAGCAGTTCGAGATGGACGACTGGGGTGTGGACGTCACGATCGCCGCCAGCCAGAAGGGGATGATGACACCGCCGGGGTTGGCACTCGTGTGGGCCGGACCCCGGGCGCTCGATGCCCACCGGAGCGCCGACCTGCGGACCCGCTACTGGGACTGGACGTATCGGACCGAGGACGGCCCGTATTACCTGCGCTTCTGTGGCACCCCTCCCGTGTCGCACCTGTTCGGCCTGGCCGAGGCGTTGCGCATGATCGCGGAGGAGGGGCTCGAAGCCCGGTGGGCGCGACACACCCGGCTGGCCGACGGCGTCCGGGCGGCGGTCGCCGAGTGGTCCGCGCCCGGTGGGATCGACTTCGTCGCCCGTGAACCCGCTCACCGATCGCACTCCGTCACGACCATCTCGACCGGGTCGATCGACGCCGCCGAGATGATGCGGATCTGTCGGGAACAGTTCGGCGTCACGCTCGGACTCGGGATCGGCGGCGACGAGCACTCGTCGTTCCGGATCGGCCACATGGGTCACGTCAACGCTCCGATGGTGCTCGGTGTGCTGGGCAGCATCGAGTCCGCCCTCCTCCGACTCGGCGCCACCCTGGGCGGGTCGGGAGTGGCGGCTGCGGCGTCGGTGCTGGCGGGCGACACGACGGCGGGAACGCCGTGACCGGTGTCATCGTCGTCGGAGCCGGCGTCGCCGGGCTCACGGCGGCGCGTGTCCTCGTCGACGCCGGACACGAGGTCGTCGTCGTCGAGGCGCGCGACCGCGTCGGCGGCCGCACCTGGACCCACGAGGTCGGCGGTGCCCCCGTCGATCTCGGTGGTTCCTGGATCCACGGACCGTTCGGCAACCCGCTCGCCGAGTACGTCGCCGACCTGGGGTTCCGCACGACGAACGACGGGGTGTGGGGCACCGGCCTCCACCTGTTCGATGCCGAGGGTCGGGCGTGCCGTCCCGACCAACTGTCGGCACTCGTCGCCACGAACGGCGACTTCGATCCGGCCGAGGCGGCCGCCCACCTCCCGGCCGACTCGTCGTTCTCCGATGCCGCTGCTTGGTACGTCGCCGACCGAGGGCTCGAACCCGACCATGCCGAGGTCGCCCGGTTCGCGATCGAGTGGTTGGAGGGTGCGCTGAACATCGGTGGTCTCCCGACCGAGGTCTCGACCTCGGGGACGGCGTCGTACGTGCTCCACGGAGGTGGCAACGTCGTGGTCGAGGGCGGCTACCGGACCCTGGTCGATCACCTCGCTGCCGGTCTCGACATCAGGTCGTCGACATCCGTCACGGCGGTCGAGCACCGGGCCGACGGGTGTGTGGTGACCGTGCGGCCGGCCGGATCCGATGGTGTCGACGCAGGCGAGCAGCTGTCGGCCGACCATGTGATCGTGACCGTTCCGCTCCCGGTGCTCCAGGCCCGTCGGATCGCCTTCGGTCCCGACATCCCCGAGCACCTGGCGGCTGCCGATCGTCTGGCGATGGCGCATCTCGAGAAGATCGTCCTGCGGTTCGATCGACCGGTGTGGCCGTCGTTCCAGCGGCGGGCGACGTTCGTGGCCCACGACCATTTGTTCACGTCGTGGGTCGACATGAGTCGGCACGCCGGTGCGCCGACGCTCGTGGGGTTCTACAACCCGTTCGCCACGCCCGGTCTGTCCGAGGTGCCGTCGTCGGAGCGGATCGGCATGGCGGTCGAGGTCCTCCGGCGGGCGTGGCCCGATCTCCCCGAGCCGGTCGCGGCCCACGCCACCGACTGGACGAACGACGAGTTCGCGCTCGGTTCGTACAGCTTCATCCCGGTCGGTGGTTCGCCCGACGACATGTCGACCCTGGCGTCGTCACCCTCCGGTCGCTTGCACCTGGCCGGCGAGCACACCGTTCGCGACTACTTCGGGACGGTGCACGGTGCCTTCGTGTCGGGTCGTCGGGCGGCCTCGTGCGTCCTCGATCGGGTGTGACGGACGTCGCCGGAGAGCCTCTTCACCGCGACCCGTACCCGAACTACCCTCTGCGTCCATCGAGGGGCAGGGTGCAGTCATCACGTTCTACGGCGTCCGGGGTTCGACGCCGTGCCATGGTCCCGAGGTGGCGCGGGTCGGCGGCAACACGTCGTGCGTGGCCGTCGAGGCTCCTGGCCAGCCGCCGATCCTGCTCGATCTCGGAACCGGATCCCGGTACTTCGGGCTGGCGAGAACCGGCACCGGCGAACGGTTCCACGGACACTGTCTCGTCAGCCACTACCACTGGGACCACATCCAGGGGCTCCCGTTCTTCCCGCCGTTGCTCCGCGCCGGGTCGCTGCTCGAACTCCACGGGCCCGTGCCCGAGCACGGAACGTCCATCGGTGCCGTCCTCGATTCGATCCTGCAACCGCCGCTGTTCCCGGTCGGGGTGACCGACCTGCCCGGTGAGGTGCGGTACCACGAACACGGCGACGACTCGTTCACGATCGGTGAGGTCCGGGTCACGACCCGCCTCATTCCCCACATCGGTCGCACGCTCGGATTCCGGCTCGACGGTGACGGCTGGTCGGTCGCCTATCTGAGCGACCACCAGCAGCCCGGTGTCGGTGTGTTCGAGGCCACGGCGGGTGCGCTCGAGTTGTGCGCTGGCGCCGACCTGGTGATCCACGACGCGCAGTACACGTCCGATGAGTTCGCCGCCAAGGCCGACTGGGGTCATTGCACGATCGACTACGCCGTGTGGCTGGCCGCCGAGACCGGGGCCCGACGGGTGGCGCTCTACCACCACGACCCCCTGCACGACGACGACATGCTCGACTCGGTGGCCGAGCGCTACGCACACTGCCGGAGCGGTCTCGAGGTCATCGTGGCCCGAGAAGGACTCGCCGTCCGACTCGGTGCCTGACCGGCGATGGATCTCGTCGCACTCGTCGCACGGGTCGCGATCGGTGTCGCCTTCGTCGTGGCCGGCGCGTCCAAGATCGCTGCCGGACCTGCATGGCCGGTGATGGCCCGTGACCTCGGTGCTCCGACGGCGGTCGTTCCGATCGTGCCCTGGTTCGAGGTGTGCGTCGGCGCGCTGTTGGTCGTCGGGGTCGCCGAGCCCTATCCCGCCGGCGCCGCGGTCGTCTCCCTGCTCTGCTTCACCGGGTTGATCGTGCTCCGGCTGGCCCAAGGTCGCCGACCGGCGTGTGCGTGCTTCGGCGCCTGGTCCGCCCGCCCGCTCGGCGTCGGACACGTCGTGCGCAATGGTGCGCTGCTCGTCGCTGCGGTGCTGGCAGTCCTCGGTTGATCAGCCGAGCGTGTTCAGGAGGAACGTGAGCACCCGGGCCTCGTCGCGCCATGCGTCGTAGCGCCCGCTCGGCCCGCCGTGCCCGGCACCCATCTCGGTCCGCAGGATCAGCGGCCGATCATCGGTCCGAACCGAACGGAGCTTGGCGGTCCACTTCGCCGGTTCGTGGTAGCTGACCCGAGGATCGTTGAGTCCGGCGGTGATGTAGAGGGCCGGGTAGGGGCCGGGGACGGTGTTGTCGTACGGGGAGTACGACGCGATGTACGAGGCGAACGGTTCGCTGCGCGGGTCACCCCATTCCTCCCACTCCGTCACGGTGAGCGGGAGCGTCGGGTCGCTCATCGTGGCCACGACGTCGACGAAGGGAACCTCGGCGACCGCTGCGGCGAACCGGTCCGGGCGCATCGTGACACAGGCCCCGACGAGGAGCCCCCCGGCGCTCCCGCCTCGGATCGCAAGGCGATCGGGCGCAGCGACACCGGTGTCGACGAGGTGGTCGCACACGGCCAGGGTGTCGGTGAACGTGTTGCGCTTGTTCAGCAACTTGCCGTCCAGGTACCACTGACGGCCGAGTTCACCTCCGCCTCTCGGGTGGACCAACGCCCAGACGAACCCGCGGTCGAGCAGGGACAGTCGTGCGACGGAGAACCAGGGTGGCATCGACACCTCGTACGACCCGTATCCGTAGACGCAGCACGGCGCCGTCCCGTCGAAGGGGGTGTCGACGTGGCGGACGACGTCGACGGGCACCTGCGTCCCGTCGACGGCGGTCGCCCAGCGTCGTTCGGACACGTAGTTCGCCAACTCGACGTTCGGGGTCGGCGTCTGCTTCACGACGGTCGTCGCTCCGGTCCTGACGTCGACGTCGAGCACGCGGGCGGGAGTGGTGAGCGACTGGTGGGTGAGGCGGACGACGCCGGTGTCCCACACCTCGTTGGGTCCGAACTCCACGTCGTGGGGCTCGGCGTCGATGTCGAGTGTCGTCATGGTCCCGGCTCGATCGACGATGGCGATCGTCGGCTGAGCGTCCTGCCAGAGGTGGAGTGCGAGGTGATCGGCGAACGGTTCGGCCGAGGTGATGCGCCGACCGGACTCGTACGGGACGAAGTCACTCCAGCGGTCCGGTTCGTCGAGTGGGGCGGTCATCACCCGGAAATCGACGGCGTCGAGGTTCGTGACGACGACCCAGCGATCACCCCAGTGGTCGACGTGGTACTCGACGTCGTCGGTGCGTGCCCGGACGAGTCGAGGCGCTCCGGTCGGGTCGTCGGCGGCGAGCACCCACGACTCGCTCGTGAGCTTGCTGCCGGTGTGGATGACGATCGCCGCACCGTTACGGGTCGATCCGATCCCGACGAAGAATCGCTCGTCGTGGTCGACGAACACCTCGACGTCGTCGGCCTGCGAGGTGCCGAGGCGGTGACGCATCACCCGGTAGGGCCGCTCCTGTTCGTCGGGCAGCACGTAGAACAGGTGACTGCCGTCGCTCGACCAGGCGACGCCTGCCCACGTGGTGTCGTCGAGACGATCCGGGAGATCGCGACCGCTCGCGATGTCCCGGATGCGCAGGGTGTAGTGCTCGTCGCCCGCGGTGTCGGCCGACCAAGCCACGAGCGAGTGGTCGGGACACACCTCGAAGGCGCCGACGTCGAAGTAGTCGTGTCCCTCGGCCTCGCTGTTCTCGTCGAGCACGACCTGCTCGGTCGCGGTCTCGGCGGTGCGTCCCCGGCCGTGGATCGCGTAGTTCCGACCCTCGACGGTTCGCGACACGTAGAACCAGTCGTCCTTCGGGACGGGTGCGGCGACGTCGGTCTCCTGGATGCGGGAGCGGATCTCGCCGAAGAGTCCCTCGACCTGGTCGGCGTGGGCCGCGAACCAGGCGTCGGCGTGCTGGTTCTCGGCGTCGAGGTAGGCGATCGTCTCCGGGTCGTCCCGGTCGCGCAGCCATGCGTACGGGTCCTCGACGTCGCCGGTCGGTCGTTGCCAGACGTGGGGGAGTTCTCGGGCCCTGGGTGCGGTCACGGTGGGTCAGGCTAGGGCGGTGGGTCGGCCGGACGTAACGTGATGCGGTGCGAGACGGTGAGTGCGGATCGGGTGACACGCCGAGCAGGTTCGACGTCGTCGTGGTCGGGAGCCTCAACCTCGACCTCGTCGCCCGCACCCCGAGGATTCCAGGTCCGGGTGAGACCGTGCAGGGAACGGACTACGGCGAGGTGCCTGGCGGCAAAGGACTCAACCAGGCGGTGGCGGCGGCGCGTGCCGGGGCGACGGTGGCGATGATCGGTGCGGTCGGTGACGATGCAGCGGGCGCGGCGCTGCGCGACGTCGCCCGGGCCGACGGGGTCGACGATCGACGGATCGCCGTGATTCCCGGGTCGCCGACGGGCCGGGCCCTGATCGCGGTCGACGACGCCGCCGAGAACTCGATCGTCGTGGTCCCCGGGGCGAACGCTCGAGTCGAGTTCACGGACCTGCCCGACGCCGCAGTGGTACTCGCTCAACTCGAAGTCGACCCGTCCGTCGTCGCTGCTGCGTTCCGTGCGGCGCGGGAGTGCGGGGCGACGACCGTCCTCAACCCGGCACCGGCCGAACTCGTCACCTCCGAGGTGTTGGCCCTTGCCGACATCGTGGTGCCGAACCAGCACGAACTCGCCGTGATCGGTGGGCCGGCAGCGCTGGCCGCAGCGGGCGTTCGGACGTTGGTGGTCACCCTCGGTGCCGCCGGTGCCGATGTGATCGACCTCACCGACCCGGTCGCTGCCCCGTGGCGGGTCGCCCCGTTCGCGGTCGAACCGGTCGACACGACCGGCGCAGGGGACGCCTTCTGTGGCGGGCTGGCGGCCCGTCTCGCCGCTGGTGACGCCCTCGGGGACGCGCTCGTGTTCGCCGCCGCGAATGGTGCCTTGGCGACCACGCGATCGGGTGCGGTGCCGTCGCTGCCGACGTCGAACGAGACCCGGGCGTTGATGGCCCGCCGTGTAGCCGACTGATCGAGTCGGCATCGGACCGCGAGCACCACAGGGCACCACCGAACGCACCTCGGTAGGGTTCGGACCCGTCATGCGAGTGTGGATCGACCAAGACCTGTGCACGGGTGACGGGCTGTGCGTCGACCATTGTCACGACGTGTTCACGCTCCTCGAGGACGGCATCGCGTACGTGATCGAGGACGCCGAGGTGCTCAACGATCCGGGTGGTTCCGGCAGCTTGGCGGCGGTCCCACGTCGGCACGTGGAGTCGGTCATCCGCGCTGCGGAAGTGTGTCCGGGCGAGTGCATCTTCATCGAGATCGACGCGGCGGCCGATCTCGAACTCGATGCGAAGGTCGATGTCCGGATCGCCGGACGGGTCGACGTTCGGGACGATGCTGCCTGA
>JBMUCX010000095.1:0-10055 GCA_049458915.1 Ilumatobacteraceae bacterium | reverse complement strand
GGCCGACGAAAGGATCCCAGCGCCGCCGGATGGATGCGAAGTCGCGTCGCGGAGAGGTCAAACGCTCCCGGCAACGACCGACGGCCGACGGTTGACCAGCAGTCGGGTGATCATCGGCCGAACGTGACCGGGAGGCGTTCGGGGCCGAAGATCCCGACGGTGCCCGGCTTCCAGGTCGCCTCTCCGGCGAGCGCGAGATTCGGGAGGCGTCGAGCCATCACGGTCAATGCCTCCTGCTGCTCGGCCCGAGCGAGCGCGGCGCCGAGGCAGTAGTGGATGCCGGACCCGAAGGTGAGCTGCGGCTTGGTGGACGGTTCCTTGGTGATGTCGAACACCGCCGGGTCGTCGAACACCGACGGGTCGCGATTCGCCGTGGCGAGTGATAGCGCCAGGAAGGTGCCTTTCGGGAAGAGCACGTCGTTGTACTCGATGTCCTCGCTGGCGAAGCGGGCCGTGCCACGCACCGTGCCGAAATGGCGCATCGTCTCCTCGACCGCCCGGGGAGCCAGTTCCGGCCGTTCTGCGAGCAAGGACCACTGGTCGGGGTGCTGGGCGAACAGCCACGCCGAGCATCCGAGCTGGTTGCGGGTGGTGTCGGTGCCGGCCATGAGCACCGCCTCACAGAGCATGACCAGTTCGGATCGGGTGAGTCGGTCGCCCTCCTCGTCGGCGGCGATCAAGGCCGAGATCAGGTCGTCGCTCGGCGACGACCGACGCTGTTCGATGAGATCGGACATGTACTCGTCGAGGTCGTCCTGGGCGCGAAGGATGAGGTCCTTGTCTTCGACCAGATTGCCGTTGAAGATCCGGAAGATGTCGGTCGCCCAACCGGAGAACAGCTTCCAATCCTCCTTCGGGGCGCCGAACAGCTCGCAGATGATCGGGATCGGGTAGGGCTCGCAGAAGTCGACGGCGAGGTCGGCGGTTCCCCGATCGACGAATCCGTCGATGAGGGCGTCGACGACTTCGCGCATGTACGGCCGGAGCGCATCGGCGTGCTTCGGGGTGAATGCCGGACCGACGAGGCGGCGGAGTCGGGTGTGCTCGTCACCCTCGGCCGACAGGATCGACGTACGCCGCCTGGCGAGCCACTCCGGGTCGTCGAGACCCGCCATCTCGAGGATCTGGCCCGATGCGCTGTGCCAGCGCTTGTCGCGCAGCAGTCCCACGACGTCGTCGTAGCGCAGAGCCGTGACGCCGAAGAAGTTCTTCGCCAGCCAATGCTCCGCTGCGGCCTCCGAGGTGACCCGCCGGTGCTCGGTGTGGGGGACCTTCGGGTCGTCGAGCCAGGTCAGGTCGGGGATGTCCAGTTCGGTCACCGGCGTCGCCATGGCGTCGACCCTACGGGGGTTCAAGCGAGCGCGACGAGCGGATCGATCGCCTCGCAGTCGAGGAACTCGGCCACGGGACGGTTGGTGACGCTCCCGCCGACGGTGTTGACGCCGAGTGCCAGCGCTGCGTCCTTGCGTGCGGCGTCGGCCGGGCCGTGCAATGCCAGGGCGAGCACGTAGGGGAGCGTGGCGTTGGTCAGTGCATAGGTGGAGGTGTGCGGCACGGCGCCGGGCATGTTGCCGACGGCGTAGTGGACGACACCGTGCGTCTCGTAGATCGGGGCGTCGTGGGACGTCTCTCGGATCGTCTCGATGCATCCGCCCTGGTCGACGGCGACGTCGACGATCACGGCGCGAGGCTTCATGGCCCGGACCATGGCGTCGTCGACGACGACGGGAGCGCGCCCGCCGGCCACGAGCACGGCACCGATCACGAGATCGGCCTCGAGGACCGATCGCTCGATCGCTCCACGGTTCGAGGCGAGCGTCATGATCCGGCCTCGGTGGATCTGGTCGACCCAGCGGAGGCGATCGAGGTTCTTGTCGATCAACACGACCTCGGCTTCCATGCCCGCCGCGATCCAGGCGGCGTTCCAGCCGACGTTACCGGCGCCGAGGACGACGACCTTCGCCGGTCGGACGCCGGGGGCGCCGCCCATCAGGACGCCTCGTCCGCCGTTGTGACGCTCGAGGTAGTGGGCACCCATCTGCGGAGCGAGTCGACCGGCGACCTCGCTCATCGGGGCGAGGAGCGGGAGGGCACCGTCGGCGGTCTGCACGGTCTCGTAGGCGATCCCGGTGGTGCCGGCGTCCAGGAGGGCACGGGCGACACCGGGATAGGCGGCGAGGTGCAGGTACGTGAAGAGGGTGAGGTCGGGGCGGAGGAACGCGAACTCCTCCTCCTTGGGTTCTTTGACCTTGACGACCATCTGCTGGGCCCACGCATCGGCGGCGGTCGGCACGATGTCGGCCCCGGCGGCTCGATAGTCGTCGTCCGTGATCGATGCACCCTCACCGGCTCCGGTCTCCACGAAGACGTCGATGCCGTGTCGTTCGAGTTCGCGGACCCCGTCGGGTGTCATCGCCACCCGGTGCTCGAGGGTCTTGATCTCCTTGGGGACACCGACGGTGCGGATCACTGGGTTCACCATGACGACATCATCATCGGTGGACCACACCCGGTGTGGGGGAGAACCGTGGCATGATCGATGAATGGCACAGGAATCGAGTGCATTGGACCACATCGACCACCGGATCATCGGTGAGCTCCGCTCCGATGCTCGGGTCAGTTGGCGCGAACTCGGCGAACGCGTCCATCTCTCGCCGACGTCGGTCGCCGATCGAGTGCGCCGCCTCGAACGTCTCGGCGTCCTGGCCGGATACACGGTCCGGGTCGATCCGGCCGCGCTCGGTCGAACGGTACGGGCGGTCGTCGACGTGAGTCTCGGTCCGGGCGATCAGGTCGACCGATTCGAGACCGCTCTGGCCAGCCGCGAGGAGGTCGTGTTCGCCGCGTACGTCACGGGAACCGCCGACTATTCGATCAACGTCGAGTGCGAGGGCGCCGAGGGACTCGACGCCTTCGTCCGGTGGCTCCGGGCCGATGCCGGCGTGGCCCGGACCGAGACGAAGATGCTGCTGCGCGTCGTCGTCGGTTGATGTCATCGGGCTGCGTCCGACCGAGCTCGCGATGCGGGCCGCACAGGCCGAGCAGGCTGCGGTGGTGGCGGCGATCGAACAGCGAGGCGCCTACCGGTCCATCGACGGTCATCGGTCGATGCGCGGCTACCTCCGGGCCACCTGCAACCACGGCGACGCCGAGGTGCTGCGGCAGCGGACGATCGCCCGAGCCTGTGCTGCGGTCCCGGCGATCGGCACGGCGTTGGCGGCCGGCCACATCGGCGTGGCCCAGGGGATCGAGATCGCGCGTATCCATCGCAACCCTCGGACATGGTGCTTCTTCGATCGGGTCGCCCCGGTGTATCTGCAGCGGGCGGAGCACGATTCGCTCGACGATCTGCGGTCGTCGATCGACGACTTCCTGACGCTGGCCGATCAGGACGGGGCGTTCGCCGAGTTGCACTCCGACGTCGAAGGTCGGACGGCGAGCGTCCAGGTCGTGGGTGGCTCGTTGCACGCTCGGGTGAGCGGTGGCGATCCGATCGTGTCGGAGGAGGTGCTCAAGACCTTCGAGTGGTTCTGCGAGCGCGAGTTCGCACGCGACGTCGCCGAACGGGCCGAGCTCCATGGCGACCGGGCGGCCGAACACCCGCTCCGGCGCACCGACGCCCAGCGGCGGTTCGATGCGGTCGTGGCCATGGTGAGGGCGGCACGGTCGTTCGGCGACGGTGCTCGGCCGGCCGACGTGGTGGTGAACCTGGTCAGCGATCCCGTCACCATGTACGAGGCGTTCGCCGAGGCCGAACTCGTCGTCGCGACGACCGATGGTGTCGAGACCGTCGAACTCGCCGATGCCGACATCGATCCGATCCTCGCCGCCGCCACCGCCGATCCGGTGGAGTGGACCCGTCGTCGTCGTACGACCTCACGGGGCACGGCGATCCACCCGCGACTCCTCCTCAGAGCGGTTCTTCACCGGCGACGCCCGGCAGGCGGCGAAGTTGCTGGTTCGACGATGTACCCATCCCGGTTGCACGGTGTGTCCGGAACACGCCGATGTCGATCATTGCGACGAGTGGTACCGCGACGACGGATCGACCGATCAGTGGAACGCCAACGTCGAGTGTCCGACCCACAACAGGTACAAGTCGCGCGCTCGCTGGCGGGTTCGGCGCGACGAGTCGGGTCGCCGCGTCCATCAGCGACCCGACGGCACGTTCGTCCTGCCCGTGGGGGCTCGGCAACCCGACCTCTCCACCGACGACCTCGACCGGGCGATCCGTGTCCGACTCGCCGGTCTCCGGTCGGTCGCATGACGAGTCGGACTCGGGGACGTGCCGGCTTCTGCTAAACCGTCACGCGTGAAATCGTTCAAGAACTTCGTCAACGGGGAGTGGGTCGAGGCGAAGGACGGGCGGACCACGCCCGTGATCGATCCGTCCACCGGTCAGCAGTACGCCGAGGCAGCCCTGTCGGGTGACGCGGACGTCGACGCTGCGATGGTCGCAGCTGCCAAGGCGTTCGAGGCATGGCGTGACACCACCCCGTCCGAGCGATCGCTCGCCCTGATCCGGATCGCCGACGCGGTCGAGGCCGCCGGTGACGAGTTGATGGCGCTGGAGTGCGAGAACACCGGCAAGCCGTACGACGTGCACCGTGGCGAAGAGATCGGACCGATGGTCGACCAGATCCGCTTCTTCGCCGGAGCGGCACGCCACCTCGAGGGCAAGTCGGCCGGGGAGTACATGGCCAACATGACGTCGTTCATCCGCCGAGAGCCGGTCGGGGTGTGCGCCCAGGTCGCTCCCTGGAACTACCCGATGATGATGGCGGTCTGGAAATTCGCACCCGCCATCGCAGCGGGCAACACCGTCGTGCTCAAGCCGAGCGACACCACCCCGGCGACCACCGGTCGTCTCGCCGAGATCGCGGCCGAGTTCCTGCCACCGGGTGTGCTCAACGTGATCTGTGGCGATCGTGACACCGGCCGGGCGATGGTCGATCACGACACGCCGGCGATGGTGTCGGTCACCGGATCGGTGCGCGCCGGTATGCAGGTCGCCGAGGCGGCGTCCAAGAGTCTGAAGCGGGTGCACCTCGAACTCGGCGGCAAGGCGCCGGTGGTCGTGTTCGACGACGCCGACATCGCCGCTGCGGCCGAAGGCATCGCGGTCGCCGGTCTGTTCAACGCCGGCCAGGACTGCACCGCCGCGACTCGGGTGATCGCCGGTCCTCGCGTGTACGAGGACTTCGTGGCGGCGCTCAGCGAGGCTGCCGGTGGCTTCCGGACCAACGCCGGGGGCGCCACGGGTGACGACGTGCTGTTCGGTCCGGTGAACAACGCCAACCAGTTGGCGCACGTCAGCGGCTTCCTCGACCGGACGCCGGACCACGCCCGGGTCGCCACCGGCGGTCACCGGATCGGCGACACCGGTTTCTACATCGAGCCGACCGTGGTCGCCGGCCTCCGGCAGGACGACGAGATGATCCAGCGGGAGATCTTCGGGCCGGTCATCACCGTTCAACAGTTCACCGACGAGGAGCAGGCGGTGGCCTGGGCGAACGGTGTCGAATACGGCCTCGCGTCGAGCGTCTGGACGAAGGATTTCGGCCGGGCGATGCGGATGGCGAAGCGACTCGACTTCGGGTGTGTGTGGATCAACACCCACATTCCACTGGTCGCCGAGATGCCCCACGGTGGCTACAAGAAGTCCGGCTACGGCAAGGACCTGTCGGCCTACGCCCTCGACGACTACACCCGCATCAAGCACGTGATGGCGAACCTGGACAGTTGACGGTCGGGCCGACCGTCGCTCCGTCGTAGCCTGTCGAGATCCCGACCCATTACGACACCCTCGGCATCCGTCGTGACGCCTCCCCGGAGGAGATCCGGCTCGCCTACCGGGCGCGCGCCAGGGCCGTCCACCCGGACCGGCTGGCCGGTGGTGGGGTCGGTGGCGCCGTCGACATGGCCGCGGTCAACGAGGCGTACCGAGTGCTCGGCGATCCGGGACGGCGCGCTCTGTACGACCGCTCGCTCGGAGGCCCGACGCGGATCGGGCCCGTCGACCCGTCACCGAGTCGTACGGAGGAGTTCGCCGGACCAGCGACGTTTCCGTGGAAACTCCTGGCCGTGATGGGCACGATCGGCATCTCGTTCGTACTCGTCAGCGCTGCCCTGACCGAGGGAGATCCCGCACGAGTGCCCGACGGCATCATCGAATCCGGATCGTGCGTCGGGTTCGAGCAGAACGGTGACGTGAGGGAGGTCGGTTGCACGGGTGACGCCGCGATCGACCGTGTCGTCCGGGTACTGGTACCGCTGGACGCACGGTGTCCGGTCGGGACGGAAGCGCACCGGGACCGTCTCGGACTCGGTGTGGCGTGTCTGGTGCCGTGACCGACACCGGCACCGCTCGGGTCGTCGGCGCAGCCGTGGGTTTGGTCGTGCTCGTCGCCGTGGCGCTCGGCATGGTTCTCGTCGTCGTGTCTGCGTCGAATCGGACGTCCTGGACCGATCTGGAGATCGGAACGTGCATCGACCTCTCGGCGTCCCTCGGTGTCGGGAGCGTCGAATCGGACGACGAGTTGTTCGTCGTCGACACGATCCCGTGCGACGGAGTGTTGGCCGCGGGGCAGGTCTTGGCCGAGGTGGTCGGCCTCGGCGATCTCAATGCTGCCGGGGACACCCCCTACCCGCCGTCGACCGAACTGTTGGAGATCGTCGACCGCCGCTGTGCCCTGCTCGCCGTCGACGACGAGCGCTTCGGCAGGCTGCCGATCGTGCCCGACGAGCGAACGTGGACGGACCGGGACGGTCGCTACGTGTGCCTGGCGGTCGCCTACGGCACATGACCGATTCGGTGGTGGGCGATATTGGACTCGAACCAACGACCCCTGCCGTGTGAAGGCAGTGCTCTAACCAACTGAGCTAATCGCCCGTGCGTTGCGAGAGGTTAGCAGCGAGTCCCGCTGCTCAGCGCGTGTCCAGGACCCGGATGTCGTCCACGTCGTCGAACGCCCCGTCGGCGAAGTATCCCTGCAGGTCGACGACCACGTGGGTGGTCCCCGACGAGTGGATGCACGCCTCACCGTCGTCGTCGAAGACGACCGTGGCGAGTCCGGCGATGTCCCCGGCGCCGGCGGCGTAATTCAGGTTCGACGTGGTGTGGTCGGTGTCCGAGCAGGCGTGAACTCGGAGGAATCCACCCCGGTTCCCCGAGGGAGCGACGGCGACGAGTGACACCACGCCGACTGCACCGGGCCTACCCACGATCCTGATCGAGGTGGCGGTCACCGGTGTGCCCGATGGACGGGTGTCGGCGATGCGGCGGTCGGGGAGGTTCTCGAACGCCCAGTCGGCGAGATAGCCCTGGACGTCGGCGACGACGTGGGCCGATGCACTCACCGTGACGCAGAACCCGCCGTCCGCGTCGAACTCCACGAATGATGGGGCGGCGACCGTCGAGCCGCCCCCCGGCCAGTTGAGGTTGGAGGTCGCACTGGTCGATCCAGGGGTGAAGGAGCACGGGACGACGGCCAGGTAGCCGCCGGCCGACGTGTCGACGGCGGTCAGGTTGACGATCGCCGTCGAACCCGGGCGTCCTCCGTTGATCCGCAGGAGCCCCCGACTCGGCACGGGCGTCGTGGTGCGGGTGTCGACGAGGCGCCGGTCGACGACGTCGTCGACGGCTCCGTCGGCGAAGTAACCCTGGACGTCGGCGATGGCATGGGCGGCCATGCTGTTGAACAGACACGCTCGCCCCGATCCGTCGAAGGCGGTCAGTGCGAGTGCCGCTCGTGTCTGGCCGCGACCGTCGACGTTCACGTTCGACGTCGAACCCGGCGTCGAAGCGCAGTCCAGTACCTGGAGGTATCCCCCGGTCCACCCGTCGATCGCCGCGATGCCGACCAGGGCGGACCGCGCCGGCTCACCGTCGAACGCCAGCGTCTGGCGGGGTGGGAGACGGTCCCAGCGGGCTACGACGCTCCCGGTCCGGTTCCGGAGTGTGAGACCGGAGGTGGCCTCGCTCGGCACGTCCTTGAGGTAGCCGGCGATGACGAATCCTCGGTACAGACCCGCCGTGGTCGTGACGTCCTCGTCGAGCAGGATCGCGGCACGGCCGGGGAGCAGCACCGTCCCTCCGGCGATCTCGACGTCGAGCTCGGGGATCGTGAAACCACTCAGGTCGACCGAGTCACCGGACCGGTTCCGCAGCACGACGTGCTCGACGTCGTTGTGCCTCACGTCTTCGATGACCACATCGGGGATCGCCGGCTGCGAGTTGGCGGCGACGCGACCGGTGATCGCGAACGATCCGAGCAACCGACGGTACTGGGGCGCCACGAACGAGTCGACGATTCGGTTCGCTTCCGTCGTCGGGTCGGCTGATGCGGCGTACGTGCCCCACACGGCGCGGTCGAGGACGGCATCCGGTCGAACGGCAGCGGCCAGCTGATCGACTCGGGATCGGAACCGAGTCGGTTCGAGCAACTCCTCGGTCAGGGTCCGGATCCGACGCTGGACCATGGCCAGGAGTTCGGGATCCGTGAAGAACGTCGTCAGGAACGGACCGCCGGGGTGCTCGAACGCCCCGCCGACGTAGACGTTGGTGTCGTACGGTCCCGAGGTCATCGACCAACGTCGCCCGAACGTCAGGTCGAAGTCGTTGACGGTGATCCCGGCTCGGCCGTACTGGTCGAACACGAGTCGGTAGTTCTTGTGTCCCCAATCCTGGTGCTGCACGACCATCGACGCCGCCAGACCATTGACGACGGAGGCGACATCGGTGTTGGCGAGGATCCAGTCGCGCTCTGCCGTTCCCGACAGTGCGTTGACGGTCGAGATGAAACTCCGGAGGCGACCGTCGTCGAGGTGCTCGAACGTTTCCTTGTCGTAGCGGGCTCGGAGGCTCGACGTCGACCGCCCCGCGTCCCCCGGGGCGAGCATGCCGAAGATGGAGTCCGGTCCGACCTCGTAGACCTCGGAATCGTCGAGACCCCATCGGTCGCGCCAGGTGCCGTCGGGTTGCTCCACGTAGGTGTAGAGCCCGAAGAACGAACCGTTCCGTTCGAGTCGGACGGGGAACGCCTGTGAACTCGGCAGGCCGGCCGCCTCCATGAACTCCGACGCGAGCGTCTCTCGCAAGAACGAACGGTCGATCCACGACGAGTGGAGTGCGAACTCGTCGACGTCCTCGGGGAACATGCCGCCGCCGTCCCAGTCGTAACCGGCCGGCAGGACGACCTTGAACTTCTTCTTCGGGAAGTATCGGGAGACCTGGCCCTTGACGCGAATGACGGCGTTGTCGAAGATCTGTCCGTCGTGGGCGAACACCATCGGGTACCCGTCGTCGCCCGACAGCGTCAGATCGGCGGCCATCGTCCGGAACTCGTCGTCGGGCATGAAGAACTCGAAGCGCGGGAGCGCCGAAACGGCAGATCGAGCAACGGTCGTACCCCAGTACCGAGACCCGTCGCCCTGCCTCGGCCATGAACCGGACGCGCTGCCGGCGTAGGCCTGGAGCCGATAGCGGATGAGCGTGCCGGCGGGCTGGCCGGGGATCGTGCCGGAGATCACGTCGCCGACCCGGGTCGTGCCGGTGATCACCTCGGGACCGAAGCCGATCCGGTAGATCAGTGCCGCACCGGTCGCCCCGGTGAGGCGGGCGGTCACGCTGACCGGTCGCCCGGCCGCCGGGAGCACCGTGTGCTCGACGTCGTCGAAGACCGGCATCAGACCGCTGCCTCGGCCGCTGTTGTGTGCGCCGGGCGTCGGCGTGGCCGAGATCCAGTTGCCGGGCGAGGACGAGTCGGCGGCGGGGTCACGCCGTTGGATCGATGGTCCCTCGCCGTCGGCCATCGCCGGCCAGGTGCCCTTGTCGTCGTACTCGAGCGCATCGACGGTGCGGCCCGCCGCGTCGATGAGTGCCAGTTCCTCGCCGCCGTTGGAGAGCGCTCCGTCGTACTCCGCTCCGGTCCGGACAGCGAAGCCGGACGCCGGGATCACGGACGGACGGGGAAAGCAGTACGAGATCCCGTCGATGCACCAGCCTGCGATGTCGATCGGCGCACCGGTCGTGTTGAGGCGTTCGCTGAACTCCC
>JBMUCX010000094.1:0-10150 GCA_049458915.1 Ilumatobacteraceae bacterium | reverse complement strand
CCCCCCCCCCCCCCCCCCCCCCCCTCCTCCGAGTCGGATCAGACTTCGGGGCCGGGATCGTGCATCATCTGAATGGTCGGCTCCGCGTACCCTTCCTCGTAGGCGGGCTCCTGGTACCCGTCCTCGTAGGCGGGCTCCTGGTACCCGTCCTCGTAGGCGGGCTCCTGGTAGGCGGGATCCTCGTTGTCGGGCTTCTCGTACCCATCGTCGAGACCGGTCCGGGACCTGGGCATCGGGTCACCTCCGTCGGTCGTTCCCGACGGATCCGGCATGCCCTCGTTGGCCCCGCCGACGACGGTGTCGACGTCGATGTTGGTCGACTCGTCCCGGTTGAACGAGTCCTCGATGTCGACGTTCACCGACTGGTCGGTGTTCTGCGTGTTGTACGAGTCCGTGACGGACTGGTCGGTGGCGCTGCCACCATCGCCGAAGTTGACGTTACGGAGGTCGCCGCCGGAGATGTCGAAGTTGCGGTCGTTGTCCTCGATGTCGCCCTGAGCGGCCTGTCCGCCTCCTGAGGCCTGGGCGTTGCCGTCGCCTGTGGCGATGTTCGTGTCGGTCAGGTAGGAGTCGTTCACCTGCGTGTTGCCGTCGCCGATGACGGTGTCGTCGAGATACGTGTCGCCTCCGCTGATCACACCCGAGTTCTCGCCGGTGTTCACCGGGCCGTCGATCGACTCGACGGCGCCGCCGCCCGATGCGGTGATGGCGTCGTTGTCGATGTCGACGTCGACGTACGCGCCCGGGCCGGCGATCACGTTGGACTCGACCGAGTTGTCGACGAATGTGTCGCGGTCGTCGATCTCGGTCACGTTCGTCACCTCGGTCACGTTCGTCACTTCGGTGACGTAGTAGTTGACGACGTCCTGCACGACCTGCGCCGGGGGGGCGGCGGCCGCTGGCGGCGGCGGCGGTGGCGGCGGCGTCGGCAGGTACTCCTGGGTCGGCGGGGCGGGGTCGTAGGCCGGAGCGGCGGGTTCGTAGGCCGGAGCGGCGGGTTCGGCGGCCGGAGGGGCGGGTTCGTAGGTGGGCTCGTACGCCGGCGCCGAGCACGCCATCGTGGCGGCCTCGGTCAGTTCCTCGTACGAGGCGTCGGTGATGCCGTGGTCGGCCAGGTACTGGGCCGGGTCGGCCTGGTACTTCGCCGCCTCGGCCTTGTCGAAGAAGAGGTTCCGGAAGAACTCGACGAGATTCATGGACATGTGATCCTCTGGGGTTCGGGTGAGACGGGTTCGTCCCACTGTTGCTGGTGTCCGATCGGGTGACCGGATGTCACGAGTGTGACGGCATGAGAATCCTGGCACATCGGGGACATCCCCGTCCCCGAGCGAACCGGCCGGCGCGGCCGCGGTGTCAGAGCGCCTCGGCCGGCAGGTCGAGGCATGAGAACAGCGTCGGGTCGTAGGCGATGTGACTGGGTGCGAGGCCGACGGTTCCGCACACGCCGGTCGCATCGGGAGGGCGGTTCGTCAGGACCAGGACCTCCGAACCGGTGTGCACGGGTGATTCCGAGACCTCCCAGGGCGTCGGATCACTGGCGTCCGACGACGCCTGAGCCGCAGTTGCATTGCTCCAGTAGAGGTGGGCGTGGTACCCGTTGGCGACATCGGGCTCGAAGTTGACCGCTTCCCAGCGGACCTCGACGTTGTCGGTGCCCACGACACTCAGCCCGGCGAGGCGCACACACGGCTCACTGGTGGCGCACACATCGACGACGGTGGTCGTGGTCGTGGTCGGGGTCGCGGTGGTCGGTGCTTCGGTGCTCACGGGTGCCGTGACCGGTGCCACCGGGGTCTCGGCAGCAGTCGAGTTCGTCGAGGCCGCCGGCCCCGTGGTGTCGGTCGTGGTGTCGGTCGCGGTGTCGGTCGCGGTGTCGGTCGCGGTGTCGGTCGCGGTGTCGGTCGCTCCTGTTCCGTCGTCGCCACCGCCGAGGACGACGGCCGGGGCGCCGACGGTGGCGCCGGCGCCTCGGGTGCTGGCGCCTCGGGTGCTGGCGCTGCGGGTGCTGGCGCTGCGGAGATCGGTACCGTCGGCTCGGTCGGCGTCGCCGGAGCGACCGTCGTCGGCGCAGCGGCGCGCCCGGGTGCCGACACCTCGCTCGCGACGATGGCGGCGCCGAGTGCCACCGAGAGCTTCGGGTGGACGTCGAGAGCGACCGGTCGTCCGAATTCGGCACTCACCATCTGGCTGACGAGCGGAATCCGCGACGAACCACCGACGAGCAGGATCGAGTGGAGATCGGCGGGTGTCAACCCGGCTGAGCGGACGCTCCGGCCGAGGACGATCAACGTGTCCGCCAGCGCCGGGCGGATCATCGCCTCGAACTCCGACCGGGTGAGGCGCACCTCGGTCTGCACCGTCGGGAGGATCACCGGGATCGAGACCTCGGTGTCGCCCGACAGGGCCTCTTTCGCCGAGACGCACTCGTCGCGGAGCCGTGTCACGGCGGCTTGGGCCACGGTGTCGTCCGGGTCGAGTTCGTCGAAGGCCCCGCCCAACGCGCCGACCACGTGCCTGAACACGGCCTCGTCGAAGTCGATGCCACCGAGGCGCTCGATTCCTTCGGCCTCGCCGAGCAGTTCGAATCCGTCGGCCGTGGTTCGCAGTGTCGCAGCGTCGAACGTGCCACCACCGAGGTCGTAGACACCGATGTTCGAACCCGGCTCGAGACGCTCGGAACTCGCGTAGTGGATCGCGGCCGCCTGGGGTTCGGTGACGAACGAGACGTGGTCGAGGTCGGCGCGCTTCACCGCCTGCTCGAGGAGGTCACGCTTGTACTGGCCCCAGTTGGCAGGGTGGGCGATGGCGAGCGACGTCGGGGGACCTCCGTGGCGCTCGGTCGCCGTCGCCACGACGCTGCGGAGCAGGCTCGCCATGAGCGCGTCGACGCTGTAGGGCGCACCGCCGATCAGGATGGCGGTGGTGTCGCCCATCCGGCGTTTGAACTCCCTGGAGAGTCGGGTCGGGTCCGTCGCTCCGCGCCGGACCGCTGCCTCGCCGGTCAGCACCGTTCCATCTTCTTTCAGGAAGACCACGGACGGGATCGCTGCGTTCCGGGTGCCGAGGTCCAGGACCTCGAGCCGGTCGCTGATGCGGACTGCGGCGGCGGTGTAGGTGGTGCCGAGGTCGACACCGAGGGCATAGGTCATGGTGGTTCGCTCCGGTCGGATGCAGCGGGTGTCCCCGATGGTAGCGATCCGTCGGGAAGGGTCCCGAACCGGCTCGTGCGCTGCTCCGTGGCGGCGCGTTGACGATGAGACGTCGAGTGTCTTAATGTCTCGGACGTGCCGACCGAACTGGTTCCCGACGAGGCGCTTCCCGACGTAGCGGCCATCGACACGGCGTCCAGGATCCTCGACGCCACGCAGCGATGTGTTGCGGTGTGGGGGTTCGGTCGGGTCACCATCGACGACATCGCCAACGAAGCCGGTGTGTCCCGAGCGACGTTGTACCGGCTGTTCCCCGGCGGCAAGGACGTACTCTTCGAGGCACTCCGGGTTCGCGAGCGCACGGCGTTCTTCGAACTGCTGGCCAGGGAGGCCGAGGGCGTCGTGGACCTCGAGGACCTCGTCGTCCGACTGGTGGTCACGGCGACCCGTGAACTCAGGTCCGACCACCACCTCGCCCTGATGCTGGCTGCGTCACCGGGTGAGACGGCTGACGAACTCACCGTCACGGGCATGCCGAGGCTCATCGAGATGGCGAGTGGCCATCTCATCCCACTGCTGGCGCCGCACCTCGACGCCGACGTCGTTCCGGTGCTGGTCGAGGTCCTCGTCCGTCTCACGGTGTCGTACTTCTTGGCGCCGAGCGACCTGGTCGACCTCGGGGATCCGGCATCGGCGCGTTCGTTCGTGTCACCCGGGCTTCGAGCACTGCGACTCGCCGGACCTCGTCCGGAGCACTCAACCGACCGCCGACCCATCGAAACCCACCGAACGGAGCCATCATGAGCATCGACCACGCCAGCAACGAAGAAATCCTTGGACGAGACGAGATCGACGACATCGAAGCGATCCTGTCGGTCACCAACACCGACCTCGACGAGGTCGAGCACGTCGTCAAGGACAACGCCGACGCGATCTTCACCTGGGATTACTCCCTCGCTCGGCCGCAGTTGCGCAAGCTCTACGAGAAGGCCAAGACCGGACAGTGGAACGGCACGACCGATCTCGACTGGGACACGGAGATCGATCTCGAGCAGGTGGTCAGCGCCGACCAGTCGGCGGCGGCGTCGGGGTTGACCGTGAACCACTACGAGGGGACCGTCGTCGAGAAGTGGGGCGACAAGGAGTGGCTCGAGTTCGGTATCGACCAGCGCCGCTGGACGCTGTCGCAGTTCCTCCACGGTGAGCAGGGTGCCCTGCTGTGCACGGCGAAGATCACCGAGACGGTTCCCTGGTACGACGCCAAGCTGTACGCGGCGACGCAGGTCGTGGACGAAGCCCGACACGTCGAGGTGTTCGCTCGCTACATCGACGAAAAGCTCGGTGGTGGCTTCCAGGTCAACGCCCATCTGCGGATGTTGCTCGACGACATCATCGAGGACAGCCGGTGGGACATGACCTACCTCGGGATGCAGGTGATGGTCGAGGGGCTGGCGCTCGCCGCATTCGGCTACATGCACCAGATGACCGAGGAGCCGCTCCTCAAGAAGCTCCTCCGGTACGTGATGAGCGACGAGGCGAGGCACGTGGCGTTCGGCGTGCTGTCGCTGAAGGAGGTCTACGAGGGGATGACCGATGCCGAGATGAAGGACCGGCAGGAGTTCGCCTTCGAAGCGGCGGTGCGGATGCGCGATCGGTTCCTGTCGCAGGAAGTGTGGGAGCGCCACGGCGTGAACCCGCGTGACGTCGTTCCGCTCGTGCTCCGGGACCCGACACGCGATCTGTTCCAGCAGATGCTGTTCAGCAAGATCGTCCCGAATTGCAAGAAACTCGGCTTGCTCGATCGCAACGACCAATGGCTGCGCCGCCGGTTCGAGGAGATGAACGTGATCCAGTTCGAGGACTGGGAGGACACCGGGTCGGAGTACCTGAAGTTCGAACTCGAGTCCGCCTGACCGGTCACTCCGGGGTGACGTAGGCGGCGGTGATGCCGCCGTCGACCTGGAGGTTCGATCCGGTCATGTAACTCGACTCGTCGCTGGCGAGGAACAGCGCTGCGTTCGCCATCTCGCTCGCCGTGCCGAAGCGGCCCATCGGGACGTGGACGAGACGTCGCTGTCGCTTCTCCTCGGTGTCGAGGAACGACATCAGCAACTCGGTCTGCAACGGTCCTGGCGACAGGGCGTTGACCCGGATCCCCTCACGGGCGTGGATCACCGCCAACTCCCGCGTGAGTGACAGGACGGCGCCCTTGGAAGCGGTGTAGGCGATCTGCGGGGTGGCGGCCCCGAGCGTTGCCACGAACGACGCCGTGTTGATGATCGACCCACCTCCGGCACGCCGCAGCGCCGGGATGCCGTGCCGGCAGCCGTGGATGACGCCCTTGACGTTGATCGCGAGCGTCCGGTCGATCACCTCGTCGGACGTCGTGATGGCGTCGTCGTCGCCCGGCAGCATCACACCGGCGTTGTTGAAGATCACGTCGACCCGGCCGAACTGCTCCTCGGCGAGGCCGAACAGCGCAGCCACCGAGGCGTCGTCGGTCACGTCGACCGTCGTCGACACCATCGTTCCGCCGGCGTCTCGCACCAGTCGGGCGGTCTCGGCGTTGGCGGCTTCGGTGACGTCGGCCCCGACGATCAGCGCTCCCTCCTCGGCGAAGCGCAGCGCCGAGGCGCGCCCGATTCCGGCAGCGGTTCCCGTGATGACGGCGATTTTGCCCTGAAGTCGCATGTCCATCCTCTCCGGCGGGGCAGGCTACGACGTCGGGAGGCTCGCAGCGACCGGGATTGACGGAGCGAACCCGCCCCGGGCGTCAGCGCTCGAATTCTGTGGCAGCGATCCCGCCCGGAATTGCCCGATCTGCTGCCACAAACTCCCGGAGCGAATTCTGTGGCAGCGATCCGGCCCGGAATTGCCCGATCTGCTGCCACAAAGTGGGAGAGGGGAGGGGTCAGATGCGTTCGAAGTAGCGGGCGCGCTCCCAGTCGGTGACGGCGGCGTGGTAGGCCTCGACCTCGACCCGGCCCATCCGGGTGTAGTGGTCGACGACGTCGTCGCCGAACGCCGACCGGGCGACGGTGCTCGCCTCGAACCGGTCGACGGCGTGTTCGAGCGTGCGTGGGACCCGGGGGAGTTCCGTCGCCTGGTACACGTCGCCCCGGAACTCCGCCGGGGGCTCGAGTCCCTGCTCGACACCCGCCAGGCCACTCGCGATCGTCGCCGCGTACGCCAGGTACGGGTTGCAGTCAGCTCCTGGTAGGCGGCATTCGATGCGCAGACTCGGCCCGGATCCGACCACCCGGAACCCGGCGGTCCGGTTGTCTCCCGACCATGCGAGGCGGGTCGGTGCCCAGGACCCGTCGACGTACCGTTTGTACGAGTTCACGGTCGGCGCGTAGCACACCATGAAGTCGGTGGCGTGTGCGATCCAGCCGGCGAGGAAGTGACCGAACACCTCGCTGCGCGACCCGCCGGCGTCGAAGACGTTCGTCCCCACCTCGGCATCCCACAGCGAGAGGTGGATGTGGCTGCTGCTCCCGGCACCGTCGGCGGTCGGCTTCGCCATGAAGGTGAGCGACACCCCCATCGAGTCGGCGAGTTCTTTCATGAGGTGCTTCATCACCGTGTGGCGGTCGGCCATCTCGAGGACTTCCGAGTAGCGGATGTTCAGCTCGTGTTGGCCGCGCCCCCACTCGCCCTTGGAGTTCTCCACGGCGACTCCCGACGCCGACAGGGCGTTGCGGGCCGCTCGGAGGTACGGCTCGACACGGCTGGCCTGCAGGAGGTGGTAGTCCTCGATGTACCAACCGGCGGCGTCGAGGTCGCGGTAGCCCTTCCGATGGGCCTCGCGGAAGCTGTCGTCGTACAGGAAGAACTCGAGTTCGGAGGCGGCCATCGCCGACCAACCGCGATCGCCGAGCAACTCGACCTGGCGGCGCAAAATGCTCCGGGGCGCGACGGCCGCAGGAGCGTGGTGACGCTCGACGTCGCACAGGACGATCGCCGTGTGCTCCGTCCACGCCGCCCGCCGGAGTGTCGACATGTCGGGCACGAGGTGGACGTCGCCGTAGCCCTGCTCCCAACTGGCGAAGGCGTACCCGGGTGTCGGCTCCATCTCCATGTCGACGCACAGCAGGTAGTCGCAGGCATGGGTGCCGTCGTCGATCGCCGACTCGCAGAAGAACCGGGCGTCGAAGCGCTTGCCGACGAGTCGTCCGTAGTGGTCGGTGAAGGCGACGATGACGGTGTCGATCGAGCCATCGGCTGCAGCAGCCCGAAGACCCGCTTCGCTGAGAGACATGGAGCGACGCTACCCCTCGGCGGGACGATGCGCGGTTTCGGATCGATCGTGCCAGCCGACAGCGCGAGGTGGAACGGATTCATCGTTGCCGAACGGGTTCCGAGGTGGGCAGGATGCTCGGACCATCCGAATCGTCCACATCGGAGCCATCGTCATGCCGCACTTCGGCCGAGTCCTCTCGGCGCTCGTCACCCCGTTCGACGCAGCGGGGGCAGTCGACCTCGACGTCGCGCAGCGTCTGGCCCGACACCTGGTCGATGCGGGCCACGACGGGTTGGTCGTGTGCGGCACCACCGGCGAGTCGCCCACGCTCACCGACGACGAGAAGTTGTCGATGTTCGCGGCCGTCGTCGAGGCGGTCGACGTCCCCGTGATCGCCGGAACCGTCGGCAACGACACGGCACACTCGATCGAGTTGACCAAGCGGGCCGCCGACATCGGGGTCCACGGCATCCTGACGCTCTGCCCGTACTACAGCCGACCGTCCCAGGCGGGCATCGAGGCCCACTTCCGTGCCATCGCCGAGGCGTGCGACCTGCCGCAGATCGTGTACGACATCCCCGCCCGAACCGGCCGCAAGGTGTCGAACGAGGTGCTGATCCGACTCGCACACGAGGTCCCGAACATCGTCGCGGTGAAAGATGCCGCCGGAAGCCCCGCCGATTCCGCACGGGTCATCGCCGCCACTCCCGACGACTTCGAGTACTACTCGGGTGACGACGGATTGACCCTGGCCCTGCTCGCCATCGGCGCCGTCGGCACGATCGGGGTGGCCACCCACTGGACCGGGCCCGACCACGTCGAGATGTTCGACGCGTTCGAACGCGGTGACTTGGCGTACGCTCGCCGCGTGAACGCACGACTGCTGGAGAGTTTCGAGTTCGAGACCGGCGACCTCGCTCCGAACCCGATCCCGACCAAGGCGATGCTCAGGACCCTGGGGTGGGAGGTCGGCCACTGTCGACTCCCGATGGGCGATGCACCCGACTGGGTCGAACCCCGAGCCCGTGAGGTGTGGGCGAACTTGGAGTCGGCACGTGGCTGACCCGGTGCGGGTCGTCTTCCTCGGCGGTCTCGGTGAGATCGGCCGCAACTGCATGGCGATCGAGCAGGGGAGCGGTGACGACCTGGCGATCCTGCTCATCGACTGCGGCCTGATGTTCCCGGATCCGGACATGCACGGCATCGACCTGGTACTCCCCGACTTCTCGTATCTCCGGGAGCACGCCGATGCCATCGTCGGCCTCGTCGCCACCCACGGGCACGAGGACCACGTGGGCGGCATCCAGTTCCTGTTGCGCGACGGGCACGGCGTCGGTCATCTGCGCAGCGCACCGCTGCCGATCTACGGCGCGCGACTCACGCTGGGACTGGCACGCAATCGCATCGAGGAGGCCGGCCTGCTCGGTCGCTGCGACATGATCGCCGTGGCCGATCTCGACGTCGTCGACATCGGTCCGTTCCGAGTCGAGTTCATCCCGGTCACCCACTCGGTCCCGCACGCCCATGCGATCGCCGTGCACACCGGCCAGGGCATCGTGCTCCACTCGGGTGACTGGAAGCTCGACCTGACTCCGGTCGACGGCCGTCGCACCGACCTCGGCCGGCTCGGCCAGTTGACGTCGGGTGATGGTGTTCGACTGTTGATGGCCGACTCGACCAACGCCGAGGAACCAGGTCACGCCCCCAGCGAAACGAGTGTCGGTGCCGTCTTGCGCACGCTGTTCGCCGAGCACGGCGATCGGCGGATCATCACGGCGAGTTTCGCGAGTCACCTGCACCGGATCCAGCAGATCATCGACGCTGCCGTGGGCTCGGGGCGCAAAGTGGCGACGCTCGGGCTCAGCATGAAGAAGAACGTTCGGCTCGGCCGCGATCTCGGCGTGCTCACGGTGCCCGATGCGTCGCTCATCGACGTGGAGGATCTCGACCGCTACGAGCCGGGCGAGATCTGCGTGATCTCCACCGGATCGCAGGGTGAGCCGATGTCGGCGCTGTCGCTCCTGGCGCGTGGTGAGAACAAGTTCGTGAAGCTCGGCGAGCACGACACGGTGATCCTGTCGAGCCATGCGATCCCCGGCAACGAGAGCGCCGTCAACAAGGTGATCGACGGGCTGCTCAAGCGCGGTGCCGAGGTGATCCATTCGGGTGTCGTCGACGTCCACGCGACCGGGCACGCCCAGGCCGATGAGATCAAGACCTATCTCTCGCTGGTGAAGCCCGAGTGGTACGTGCCGATCCACGGCGAGTATCGCCACATGGTCGCGAACGCCCGCCTCGCCGAGGTCATGGACCTGCCGCGGGATCGGATCGTGCTGTGCGAGGACGGCGACGTGATCGAGCTGTCCGATGACGGCCTGCGGCACGTGGGCCGGGTCCCGGCGGGCTACGTCTACGTCGACGGCATCGTCGGCGACGTCGGCCAGGGAGTGATTCGTGACCGACGGGTGCTCGGCGAGGAGGGTGTCGTGGTCGTCGTCGTGACCGTCGATCTCCAGACGGCGACCGTCCTCACCGGCCCGGACGTGATCACCCGCGGCTGGGTGTACGCACCCGAGGCCGAGGATCTCCTCGACGAAGCCTGCGATCTCGTCTCATCCGCACTCGAGGAAGCCCTGCGGCGAGGTGAGCGCGACGTCGAGGCGCTCGAACGGGACGTCCGCAAAGTGGCGGGTCGATTCGTCGCCGAACGGACCAAACGTCGGCCGATGATCGTGCCCGTCGTCATGGAGACGTGAGG
>JBMUCX010000093.1:0-10193 GCA_049458915.1 Ilumatobacteraceae bacterium | reverse complement strand
GTCACGCCGGACGTCACTCCGGTCGTCACGCCGGACGTCACGCTGGTCGGGGCCGTCACCGATCAATCGATCGAGCTCACCTCGATCGAGCCAGATCCCGCGGCATCGCGGGCAGATGTCGACCTCGGTGTCGCCGACGTACTTCGGCTCGAGGGTCGCATCGGGACAGAGTGGGCATCGCATGATCGATTCCTTCACTGGCTGGTTCGGGCTGGTTCGGCACGACGGATCAGAGGTCGGCGATCTCGGCATGCGCCATCTCGAGCGCCGTCATGTCGTCGGCCAACCCTTGCGTCCACTCGTCGAGCGGCCACGCCTCGGACCGGCCGGACAATCCGATCGCCCGGGCCGACAGCACGTCGAGGTCGGCGAGGGCCCGTTCGATCGCCAGGTCGAGCGTCTCGGCCCGGTTGTGCAGGACGTGGATCGAGTCGTACCGCTGACGGAGCGAGTCGACGAGTCGGTCGTGATCGGGGCCGGGTCGGCTCGAGCGGAGCGCGTCCTTGAGTTCCCGTCCGGCCCGATCGAGATCGAGTCGGGCGAGGCTCGCCCGGAGTCGATCGCGATCCGACGCCGCCCGGGACAGCGCACGGTGCAGATCGGCGAGCCGAGCCGCCAGCTGGTCGGGGGGACGCTCCGACTCGATCAGGTCGCGTGCCGCCGCGAACCTCCGCTCCCACTCGGGGAGTTCAGGATCTCCGCCACTGCGACGCCGGAACATGATCCCGAGGTTCTGCCCCGATTCGAGTTCGAACGACTACGAGAACTCGCGTCTCGGCACGACGACGATCGTCCCGTCCGGATCGCGGTGGACGGAGACCCGCACCCCGTAGAACTCGGCGAGGGTCTCGGGACGCAGGACCTCGGCCGGCGAGCCGCTCGCAGCCACGACGCCCTCGTGGAGGAGCACGAGGCGGTCGGCGTACATCCCGGCGAGCGTGAGATCGTGCATCGCCGAGATCACGGTGAGTCCGTGGTCGGACCGGAGACGAGCGACGAGCTCGAGCGCCTGCTGCTGGTGACCGATGTCGAGCGCATTCGTCGGTTCGTCCAGGAGCAGGATCGGTGCCTCGGTGGCGAGCGCTCGGGCGATGACGAGTCGCTGCCGTTCCCCGCCGCTCAGCCGGCCGAGCTTGCGCTGGGCGAACGCACCCAGGTCGAGTCGGTCGAGGACGTCCGCGACCATCGCCCGGTCATGTCGTGATTCCGTCCCGAAATAGCCGACGTACGGCGATCGGCCGAGGAGTACGTACTCGAAGCCGGTCATGTCGGCGGGTACCACCGGGTCCTGCGGGACGTAGGCCACGAGCGCTGCCCGGCGAGAACGGGTTCTCAGTCCGAACGGCGCCCCGTCCACGGCGATCTCACCGCTCGACGCCGGAACGACCCCGACGACCGCTTGCAGCAGGGACGACTTGCCGGCCCCGTTCGGCCCGATCAACCCGAGCCACTCCCCCGATCGGACGGTGTCGGTGAACGATTCGACGGCCGTGCGCCGGCCGTAGCGGACGGTCAACCCGCGGAGCTCGATCGAACTCATCGCGTCAGATCCCTCGTCCGGAGCAACACGATGAAGAACGGAGCGCCGAGGAACGCTGTCACGACGCCGATCGGCAACTCGGCGGGCGCGGTCAGAACCCGACCGGGGATGTCGGCGAGGATGAGGAATGCCGCCCCGAACGCCACGGTCAGGGGCAGGAGACGGCGGTAACCGGCACCGGCGACCAGTCGAACGGCGTGCGGCACGACGAGGCCGACGAACCCGATCAAGCCCGACACCGACACGACCGCCGCCGTCCCGAGGGTGGCAGCGGCCACCACCACCAACCGCACCCGGGTCACCGGGATCCCGAGCGTCGTCGCCTCGTCGTCACCGACCCGGAGAGCGTCGAGATGGCGACGATGCAGGAACAAGACCACGATGCTCACCGTCACGTACGGCAGCACGAGGCGGACGTCGGACCAACTCGCCGTCGACAATCGCCCGAGGATCCAGGTGTACACCTCGCGAACCACTTCGGAGTTGCGCTGGAGGACGAAGGTCTGGATCGCCGTCAGGAGCGACACCATCGCCACACCGGCGAGCACGAGCGTCGACGTCGTGCGGAGTCCACCGAACGACGCACCGACGACGTACGTGACGGCGACCGCCCCGAGCGCGAAGACGAAGGCCACGGCCGGCACCGGATCGACCGGCCACGACGACCCCGTGTCACCCTGCAGCGTGATCACGATCGTCGCGCCGAGACCGGCACCTGCCGCGGCCCCGAGCAGATACGGATCGACGAGCGGATTCCGGAACACTCCCTGGTAGCTCGCTCCGCCGACCGACAGCATCGCCCCGACCAGCGCCGCCAGCACGACCCGCGGCATCCGCAACTCCCAGATGATCGACCACTCGCGCTCCGAGACCCCGCTGTCGATGGACACGACGGGAAGTCGGTCGAGCAGGGCGAGTGGAACCCGCCACCACTCGGGCCCGGCTGGACCGATCATGGCACCGAGGAGCACCGCACAGATCACGGTGACGATCGCGCCCACGCCCCAACCCGGGCGACGCGGGAGACGTTCGGCCTCGGCTCGTGACTCGTCGGTCGTCACGATTCACCCGGCGACCGCTGCGACGGCCTCACCGGCGATCCGGAGGTACTCGATGATGCGCGGACCCCACCGGGACGCGACGTCGTCATCCATCTCGACCACCCCGCCCGACCGCACGGCCCGCAGGTCGGACCACCCGTCACGGGCCGCGAGCGTCGCTGCCGTCTCACCGCAGTACTTCGTGCAGGCCAGGAAGATCAGATCCGGGTCCTCGGCGAGGATGAACTCGGCGCTCAACTGCGGATAGGGATTGCCGCCGCCGACCTCGTCGGCGATGTTCCTCAACCCGATCTCGGCATAGACGGCACCGATGAAGGTGTCGCTCGTCACCGAGTAGAAGGTGCTGTCGAGTTCGTGGTAGTAGCTCAACGGCTCGTCGAGCGCCGGCAGCGCCGCCTTGACGGCCGCGACCTCGGCCCTCATCGACTCGACGAGTTCCCTCGCCGCGTCCTCGTGCCCGGTCGCCGCACCGAGTTCGGCGATCTGGGCGTACACGTCCTCGAACGACGACGCCGCCGGCCCGGCCCACGTCGGGATCCCGAGGGCGTCGAGTTGTGCGACGAGGTCCGGGCTACTGCCCTCGGTGATCACCAGATCCGGCTCGAGCCCGACGATGGCCTCGACGTTCGGGGTGTACCCACTCAATCCCTGCATCTTCGCAGCGGCTTCGGGCGGGAAGTTCGAGAAGTCGTCGACCGCGATGACCTGGTCCCCGGCACCGATCGCATAGAGCATCTCGGTCGCCGTGGGAGACAGCGAGACGATCGCCCGGGGAACGGCGCTGGACGGCACCTCGCCGGAGGGCGCGTCCGTCGAAGGCACGGCCGTCGGGAGCACATCGGCGGACGGAGCGTCGGCCGAGGGTTCGTCGGTGTTCCCGCTGCCGTCGTCCGCGCAGGCCGACGTGAAGAGACAGAGCCCCACGACGGCAGCGATGCCGGCGCGGGACACGGACCTGGTCCGTGGTGTGTACATGATTGTTCCTCCGCATTCGGGAGGACAAGATGGGTCAGCCACCGGGGTCTCCGGCCTGCGAACCGCCCTTGCCTCGAGGGTCGTGTGTCGCGCAGCGGAAGGGTTCGACCGGGCTCGTCCCGCCGTGGTCCTGATCGTGCAGGACCCGTGCGGGCATCACCGTTGCGGGACAGCGCCGGACTCTCACCGGACTTCGCACCAACCGTGCGTCCGGGATGTTACACGGTGGGGCGCGTCGGCGCACGACACCGTAGGGTGCCAGCCGATGAACCCCCCGACCCCCGACTCGAGCCAGCACGACGCGAGCCAGCACGGCGTCGATCAGGACGACGCGAGCCAGCACGACATCGATCAGCACGACATCGATCAGGACGGCACGCTCGCCCTGACCGAGGATCCCCGTCCCGACGACCTCCGCTCGGCCCCGTCGCTCGTGCTCGTCAACACCGGCAACGGCAAGGGCAAGAGCTCGGCGGCGTTCGGCGTGATGCTGCGGGCGCTCGCCGTCGACTGGAAAGTCGCCGTGTGCCAGTTCATCAAGTCCAGCGACTGGAAGGTCGGCGAGGAGAAGATGGGCCGCCAGCTCGGAGTCGACTGGTTCGCCTTCGGTGACGGCTTCACGTGGGACAGCTCCGATCTGGATCACGATCGGACACACGCCGCCGAGGGCTGGCGTCACGCCAAGGCACTCGTCGAGGCCGGAGAGCACCAACTGGTGGTGCTCGACGAGTTGACGTATCTGTGCACGTGGGGTTGGCTCGACGTGGACGAGGTCGTCGACACGATTCGCAACCGACCCGAGCACGTCAACATCGTCGTCACCGGCCGTGACGCCCCGGCGGCTCTCATCGAAGTGGCCGACACCGCGACCGAAATGGTCGAGGTGAAGCACGCCTACCAACAGGGCATCCGCGCCAAGCGCGGCATCGACTACTGACCCGACCGGTTCGAGTGAGCGCGCCGCATCCGGTCGCTGATCGGTAGCCCGCAGGGCCATCAGCTGGCGGAGGGTCCCGTCGGTGTGGCAATCGGCCGTATCCGCTCCGAGGTCGGCAGCGACGTCGGTGGGGCGGTCGGCGACACGACGCCCCCGATGACAGCGCAGCGGTCGAGGTCCCGGCTGCTGCCGCACGCACGTCGGTCCGGTCGGCCCGGCGCGGGATATGGTCCCTGACGTGGCGATCGAGTTCACGCACCCCGAGCACCTGGCCTCGTCCGAATGGCTCGCCGAGCACCTCGACGACCCCGGGGTCGTCGTGCTCGACGTGACCGCACGGCTCACCCGGTCGCTCACCAACACGGCTCACGCCGAGTGTTTCGAGCATGCCCGGATTCCGGGTTCGAGATGGTTCGACGTCGGCTCGGGACACGGCGTGCTCTCCGACCCGTCTCACGAACTGCCGTGGATGTGGCCGTCCGCCGACCGGATCGAGGCGTCACTGCGCGACGCCGGGGTCCGCAGCGGTGACCGGATCGTGATCGCCGCCCGGACACCTCGTCCGGGCATCGACGCCGGAACGATGTGGTGCACTCGGGCATGGTGGACACTCCACCACTCGGGCCTCGACGTGGCGATCCTCCACGGTGGCCTCGAGCGCTGGGAAGCGGAGCGACGTCCGCTCGAGTCCGGTCCGGCCACGTCGGTCGACCCGGGCGATGTCGCGCTCGACCGGGCGACGGTCGCCGCTGGTGCATCGGCGAGAGCCCATGTCGACGACGTGCTCGGCGCCCTGGCCGAGCCGGCGGCCTGCGTCGTCGATGCCCTCCCGTCGACGAACTTCGACGGTGTCGATCCCGGCTACGGGCCGAGGCGCGGCCACATCACCGGAGCGGTGAACCTGCCCTCCTCGTCACTGATCGAGGCCGAGACCGCCGCCTTCCTCCCACCCGACCTGCTCCACCAGCGACTCGCTGCACTGGGCCTGTTCGAACGAGAACGGGTCGTCACGTATTGCGGTGGAGCGATCGCTGCGACGGTCGTGGCGTTCGGACTGGCGCTGTTCGGACATCGAGACGTGTCGGTGTACGACGGCAGTCTCATGGAGTGGAGCCGTGACGACGAACTCCCGATGTCGGACCCCTCGCAACGATGACGGCGATGGAGTCGCTTCCTGATCCGACGGCGTCGGTGGTCGTCCGAACGACGGAGTTCGGCCCGGATCTGGCGATGCTCACCGATGGTCTCGGCTTTCGGGTCGAGATGATCTTCCCGGCCGACCGGCCGTCGACGGCAGTGGTGTCGGCGCACGGCGTCCGACTGCGTCTCGAGGCGGCGGAGACCTCCGCACCGATCACGATTCGGCTCGACGGCGTGCAGGAACCGAGGTCGCTGCCGGGCGGGTCCCGGGTCGAACCCGCCGCGACCGATTCGCTCGACCCCACGGCGCTGCCGGTCAACCGCCCGTCGCTGTGGATCGACCGCGACGACGGATCGGCTGGCGTCGGACGGGCCGGGATGCGATACCGCGACCTGCTGCCGGACCGCTGGGGTGGTCGGTTCATCTCGTCGCTGATCTCGATCGCCGACGGTGGCCCGGTTCCCGACTACGTCCACTTCCATCGGATCCGTTTCCAGCTGATCTTCGTCAAGGAGGGCTGGGTGCGAGTGGTCTACGAGGACCAGGGCGACCCGTTCGTGCTCCAACGGGGAGACTGCGTGATCCAGCCGCCCGAAATCCGACATCGGGTGCTCGAATCGTCTCCCGGGCTCGAGGTCGTCGAGATCGGCTGCCCGGCCGAGCACGAAACCCGAGCCGACTGGACGCTCGACCTCCCGAACGGGGTCGGTGACCCGACCCGGCGCTGGGACGGGCAGCGGTTCGTCCGCCACATCGCCGATGGTGCGCCGTACCTGCCCTGGCATCGGGCCGGTTGGGAGTACCGCGAGACCGGCGTCGCCGACGCCACCGATGGCCTGGCCGGGGTGCGGGTCGCCCGACCGGTCGCCGAGGCCGGCTCGTCACAGGTCGGCGCGCCGGTCGGCCTCGAGCACGAGTTCGCCCAGTTGGTCGTGCTCCGGGGCGAGGTGGCGTTCGCTGCCGAGGGTCGATCGGTGGAGTTGCTGTCGGACGGCGACGCCGTCGCCATCCCGCCGGGCACCTCGTACGAGCTGCTCGACCCGACCCCCGACTGCGAGCTCCTCGACGTCACCCTCCCCGCCAGCCCCTGACCTCCCGCATTCATGTTGTGGCAGCGATTCTGTGGCAGCGATCACGCGGAAAACTGCCCACATCGCTGCCACAGAATTCGGCCCGAACTCTGCGGCAGCGATCACGCGGAAAACTGGCACGATCGCTGCCACAAAATGGGCAGGGGTGCTGGCGGGTTGATGGGGCCGGGCCGTGCCGCGGTCCTGCGGTAGCTTGACCGGGTGCAGGGCCTCCCCCAGGTCGTTCCCCAACTCGCTCGTGGATTCATGATGGGCGCCGCCGACATCGTGCCCGGGGTGTCGGGCGGCACCGTCGCCCTCGTCCTCGGCATCTACGAACGCCTCATCGACAACGTCCACACCGGCGCCCATGCGCTGAAACTGACCCTTCAGGGTCGCCCGCACGACGCCTGGTCGACGATCCGACGGGTCGAGTGGGTCTGGCTCGTCTCGCTCCTCGTCGGCATCCTCCTCGCCGTCGCCGTGCTGTCGTCGGTACTCGAAGGCCTTCTCCGCGATCATCCGGTCCGGATGTCCGGCCTGTTCTTCGGTCTCGTCGCCGGCTCGCTCACCGTCGCCTGGCGACTCATCCGAGCGATCGGCCGCCGAGAACTCGCTGTCATGGCCGTCACCGCCATCGCCCTGTTCGTCCTGCTCGGCCTCCGAGCCGACACCGAGGTCGCCGAGGGGACGGCCGAGGTCGTCACGAGGGCCTGGTGGATCTTCCTGCTGTCGGGCGCGCTCGCGATCTGCGCCATGATCCTGCCCGGCATCTCCGGATCGTTCATCCTCGTCATGATCGGTATGTACCCCGAGGTGATCGGCGCCGTGAACGACCGCGACCTCGTCGCACTCTCGGCGACGGCGGTCGGCTGCATCGTCGGACTGGCGCTGTTCTCCACCGTGCTGAACTGGGCGCTCGAGCACCACCACGACCTGATGATGGCTGCGATGGTCGGACTGATGCTCGGATCGCTGCGGGTGTTGTGGCCCTGGCCCGGTGGTACCGCCACCACGCGCCTGGCCTGGCCAGGTGGCGGCGACGTGGCGATCCCGGTGCTCGCAGCAGTGGCGGGGTTCGCCGTGGTGGTGATCGTCGAACTGGTCGCCACTCGGTCCGAGCGTCGCGCTCACCCGGCGGCCTGATACCCGCCGCCAGCGCCGAGTCGCCACGCCCTGTGGCAGCATGAGCCGATGACGGCCGAGACCCAGCGCATCGCCCACCGCACCTGTCCGCTCTGTGAGGCCGGATGCGGACTCGAGATCACGCTGACCCGCAACCCCGACGGGTCCGAGCAGGTCAAGCGGATCCGCGGCGACCAGGACGACGTGCTCTCGCAGGGCTTCATCTGTCCGAAGGGGTCGACGCTCGGGCACCTCCACGACGACCCCGATCGACTCCGGCGTCCGGTCGTTCGACGCGACGGCGAGTTCGTCGAGGTGGACTGGGACGAGGCGTTCGCGACCGTCGAGGCCGGCCTGATGCCGATCTTGGCCGAGCACGGCCGAGATGCGTGTGCGATCTACCTCGGGAACCCCGGTGCGCACTCCCTCGGTCCGCTGCTCTACAACCGCACGCTGATCCAGGCGCTGGGCACCGGCAACCGGTTCTCGGCATCGACGGTCGACCAACGACCGAAGGAACTGTCGGCGGGCCTGATGTTCGGCTCGGTCACGGTCCCGGTCCCCGATCTGGACCGCACCGACTTCCTGGTGATGCTCGGTGCCAATCCGCACGCCTCGAACGGCTCGCTGTGCACCGCACCCGACTTCCCGGGCCGGCTCGACCGGATCCAGGAGCGTGGCGGCACCATCGTGGTCGTCGACCCCCGTCGTAGCGAGACCGCAGCGCGGGCCGATCGTCACCTCGCCATCCGACCCGGGACCGATGCCCACCTGCTCGCTGCCATCGCCCGCGTGTTGATCACCGAGGGGCTCGCCGCACCCGGCCGACTCGCCGATCACACCGCTGGGCTCGACGAGTTGCCGATCGTGCTCGATCCGTACACACCCGATGCGGTCGCCGCCGTGTGCGGCATCGCCGCCGAGGAGATCACGGCGCTCGCTCGCGATCTCGCCGCCGCCCCGACGGCCGCCGTCTACGGTCGGATCGGCACCTGCACCCAGGAGTTCGGGACCCTGGCGTCGTGGCTGGTCGACGTGGTCAACCTGCTGACCGGAAATCTCGACCGGGCGGGCGGCGCGATGTTCTCCACGGGAGCGGTCGGTCAACCGTCGACGAAGGGTGCACCCGGTGTCGGTCGCGGGATCCGTGTCGGACGAGCCAGGAGTCGGGTGGCGGGGCGTCCCGAGTCGTTCGGCGAGTTCCCGGTGACGGCGCTCCCCGAGGAGATCGAAACGCCCGGCGAGGGTCGGGTCCGGGCGCTCGTCACGGTCGGCGGTAACCCGGTGTCGTCCAACCCGAACTCGGCGCGGCTCGACGCAGCGCTCGCCTCCCTCGACTTCATGGTCGCGGTCGACCCGTACGTCAACGAGACGACCCGTCACGCCGACGTGATCCTGCCGCCGCCGTCGGCACTCGAGAAGTCGCACTACGACGTGGCGCTCCTGAACTTCGCCGTCCACGACGTCGCCAATTACTCGGCGCCCGTGATCGACCGGCCGGCCGATCAGCCCGAGGAGTGGGAGATCCTGCTGCGCTTGGCGGCGATCGCCGGCGGCGCCGGGGCGACGGCCGACATCGGCGCCCTCGACGACCAGATCGCCGAAGCGTTCCTGCGTTCGGCGGTCCGCGACGAGCACGGCAAGGTGCACGAACGCGACCTGGACGAACTCCGCACGATGCTCGGCGACCGGATCGGCCCCGAGCGGTTGCTCGACATCATGTTGCGAACCGGGCCGTACGGCGACGGGTTCGGGGCGGACCCGGACGGTCTGACCCTCGCTCGACTCGAGGCAGCGCCGCACGGCGTCGATCTCGGACCGCTCAAGCCGGATCGGATCCCGGCCGTGCTCCGGACCCCGTCGGGAAGGATCGAGGCGCTCCCCGACCTCCTGCGATCCGACCTCGACCGCCTGGCGGCGTCGCTCGAACGCGACCGGGACGACTCGATCGTCCTCGTCGGCCGTCGGCACGTCCGGTCGAACAACTCGTGGATGCACAACGTCCGGGTCCTCACCAAGGGTCGCAATCGCTGCACGCTCCAGGTGCACCCGGACGATGCCGAGCGGCTCGGACTCGCCGACGGGACCCCGACCCGGGTCCGGTCACGGGTCGGTGAGGTCGTCATCGCCGCCGAGGTGACGGACGGCATCCGACCGGGTGTCGTGAGCATTCCGCACGGGTTCGGGCAGGATCTTCCCGGCGTTCGACTGCAGGTGGCCAGCGAGTACCGAGGGGTCAACACCAACCTCCTGACCGACGAACTGTTCTACGACGAGCCGAGCGGCAACATCGCCCTCAACGGCGTGCCGGTGACCGTCGAACCCGCGTGACGCCGGGTGTCCG
>JBMUCX010000092.1:0-10396 GCA_049458915.1 Ilumatobacteraceae bacterium | reverse complement strand
ACCGGCCAACGCCGCCGTCTCGGCGAGCAACGCCTCCGGGTCGACACCGTTCGACGCGACTTCCTCCGACCCACCGATCTCGAGCCACCGGGCGACGTGACCATGCGTCACCTCCGGATGGAACTGCACACCGAGGTTCCGACGAAGACTGAACGCCTGCACCCCGACATCGTCGGCCGCCAGGATCCGCCCCTCGGCCGGTGGCTCGAACCGGTCGTAGTGCCACTGCATCCACGGCCCGGCGAACTGCGGCGCATCGGGCCGCGGGGTGAGCGGATGCCAACCGACCTGCGGGCGGTCGGCCTTCACGACACGGCCACCATGAGCGGCAGCGAGCGCCTGCGAGCCGAAACAGATGCCGAGCACCGGCACGCCGGCGGCATCGGCTCGGCGGAGGAACTCGAGTTCGTCGTGGATCCAGGTCGAGATCTGCTCAGTGTCGGTGAGGGAGTACACCGAACCCATCGGCACGATCAGGTCGTAGTCGGTCGGCTCACCCATCCCGGCGATCGACCCGACCGGGTTCCCGACCTCGGTGGTGATCTCGAATTCGACCTGCTCGTACCCGTGATGCTCCAAGCGTTCACCGACCAGAACGGCCTCGGAAGCGGGGTCGTGGATGATCACCAGGGCACGCATGAGCGTCACACTACGGCAGACCCGACGGATCGTTCGGCTCCGAACGACCTCTCGGCGGCGCGGTACGATCGCGCTCATGAGTGGCACCCGCCGGAGCGGCCCGTTCGACCCTCGGACCGACCGTCAGCGCGAACTCGTCGGGATCGCCGCCGAGTTGGGCGTGGCATTCGCCAAGCGCGCCGAGCGGTACGACCGCGAAGCCTCGTTCCCCTACGAGAACTTCGCCGACCTGCGCGATGCCGGCTTCCTCACTCTCGCCGTCCCGGAACGGTTCGGTGGCCTCGGCGCCGACTTCGTCACCTACGCCATGATCGCCGAGGAGATCGGGCGTCATTGCGGGTCCACGGCGCTCACGTTCAACATGCACACGGCGACCTGCCTGATCGCCGGACCGATCGCCGACGAACTCGGGTTGACGGGTGACGACGCCGACGTGCTCGAACAGCGCCGGACCGGACTGTTCGAAGGTGTCGTCGAACAGCACCGCATCCACTCCCAGCCGTTCTCCGAAGGCCTGAGCGGCCGAGCCACCACCGGCGTCGCGACCGTTGCGACACCGGTCGATGGCGGGTACCTGGTGTCGGGCCGGAAGATCTTCGCGTCGCTGTCAGAAGCGGCCGACGTCCACAACGTCGTGTGCCTCGTCCCCGGCGACGACCGGATCCGCCTGCTCGGTGTCGCCGCCGGTTCACCCGGTCTCACCGTCACCGGCGACTGGGATCCGCTCGGTATGCGCGGCACGATCTCCAAGACGCTGATCCTCGAGGAGGTGTTCGTACCCGCCGACCACGAATGGATCCCACCGGGGGTGTTCGACCAGGTGGCCGCCAGGTACCCGTGGTTCTACATGACGCTGTCGTTCGCCTACCTCGGCCTGATGAAGTCGGTGCTCGACATCACCGGGTCGTACCTCCGCGGCGAGATCGACGGGTCGGCCCGGGGCCATCACCCCCAGAAGCAGCACGTCTGGGCCGAGATGAACCTGCTCTACGACCGCACCCGATCGTTGACGTACGCCGTCCTCGACCGGGTCGCCGTGGACCCCCACCCCGATGACGTCCGCCTCGCATGGTCGTCGATGGTCGCCACGATGGAGGGCGCCCCGGAACTCGCCTCGCTGGCGATCCGGGCGTGCGGAGGTCGTTCGCTGCTCCGGCCGCTCCCCCTCGAGCGTCTCTATCGCGATGCCCGGTGCGGGGCGACGATGCTGCCGTGGAGCGCCGAAGTGTGCCTCGAGCGACTCGGCCAGTACGGACTCGTCGACGGAGACGGATCGTTCGCGTGACCCGGGTCGAGTGGCACTGGGTCGAGCGGTTCGCCGAACAGTTCTCCCACTGTGGGCTCGCGCCGTCGGAGACGGTGGTCGTGCTCGCCGAGTCGGCGAGTCGCCCCGAACTCGTCGAGACCGCCTGGCTCGCGGCGCAGCGATCCGGCGCCGGCTGCGCACGGATCGTGCTGCCGACCCCGCCGAATCGCGGCCCGGTGCCGATCCGCTCGACCGGTGCGTCGGTCGCCATCGCCGGCCACGCTCCGACCATCGCCGCCTTGCAGGCCGCCGACTTCGTCGTCGACTGCACCGTCGAAGGCCTCCTCCACGCCCCGGAACTCGGCGTGGTCCTGGGGGCCGGGACCCGGATCCTGATGATCTCGAACGAACACCCCGAGACCTTCGAGCGGATGGTCCACGACCCCGACCTCGCCGAGCGGGTCGCGCTCGGCAAGCACTGGATGACCGGGGCGACGACGATGCACGTCACCTCGCCGCACGGCACCGACCTCACGATCGACCTCACCGGGGCGTTCCGGGCCGGATCTCACGGCTACACGACCGAGTCGGGCGACATCGCCCACTGGCCCGGCGGGCTCGTGCTGGCCTTCCCTGCTGCCGGAACGGTCAACGGGACCGTCGTCCTCGCACCGGGCGACGTCAACCTCACGTTCAAGGAGTACGTCCGGAGTGCGGTCCGGCTCACGATCGTCGACGACCACATCGTGTCGATCGACGGACCGGACGGCGGCGTCGACGCCGACCTGTTCCGCTCGTACCTCGCAGCGTTCGACGAACCCGAGGCGTACGCCACGAGCCACGTCGGCTGGGGCATGAACCCGGCCGCTCGATGGGACGTACTGCCCCTCGACGACAAGAGCCGGACCAACGGCACCGAGTTGCGGGCGTTCGCCGGCAACTTCTTGTACTCGACCGGCGCCAACGAGGTCGCCGGCCGCTTCTGCCGCGGCCACTTCGACCTCCCGATGCGGCACTGCACCATCACCCTCGACGAACGGCCGGTGGTCGTCGGCGGTGAACTCGTCCCCGATCTCCGTTCGGACACGGCGTCCCGCTCAGGAGGAAAGGCACCATGACCAGCTACGACCGACTCCGCGTCCTCGCTCCCGATCACTTGGGCCTCGCTCGCGGCAAATACCTGCCGTGGCGGATCGCCGAGCGCGGCACCGGGTTCTGCGTCGGCACCTGGTTGCTCGACTACCAGCGCGAGATCCTCGACGTCCCGATCGGCATCGACCCGACCGGGTTCCCCGACGTCGACGCCGTGTACTCCCTCCACGACGTACGGCCGTGCTGGGAGGACGGGACCGGTGTGGTGATCGCCGACCTCGAGTACCACGGCGAGCCCTACACGACCTCGGCACGCCACGCCCTTCGTCGGGCCATCGCCGACTGGACCGAACTCGGATATCGACCGAAGATCGGCATCGAGCTCGAGGCCTACGTGTTCGAGCCCGACGACGGCGGGGGCTGGAGGCCACGTGACACCCCGTCGGCGTTCGTCTACGGCACCGGCGTGATGGCCGACCCCGACGGGCTGATCGCCGAGATCATGCGTCGCGCCGAGGCGTGCGGGCTCCCCGTCGAGACGATCAACTCCGAGTTCGACTTCCCCCAGTGGGAACTCACCCTGGAGTACGGCGATGCACTCGCCGCCGTCGACGACATCTTCCTGTTCCAACAACTGGCTCGTGAGACGGCGTTCGAGTTCGGTCTGCGGCTCACCTTCATGGGCAAGCCGATCGCCGAGAAGGCGGGGAGCGGACTCCACGTCAATCTCAGCCTCACCGACGCACACGGTGACAACGCCCTCGCCGATCCCGAATCGGACGACGGGATCTCGACCCTCGCCCGCCAGTGCATCGCCGGCCTCGTCGAGCACCACCGCGGCCTCGCCGCCCTGTGCGCCCCGACCGTCAACGCCTACAAGCGACTCCAGATCGCGACCCTGTCGGGGGTGTACGCCAACTGGGGGTACGACCACCGGTGCGCGACCGTCCGGGTCCCGGCCCACCGCGGCACGCTCACCCGGGTCGAGCACCGGATGCCCGATGGCGCCGCCAACCCGTACATCGCAGCGGCTGCGGTACTGCAAGCGGCCCGCCTCGGCGTGATCGGCGAGCTCGTGCCACCACCACCCGAGACGGGTGACGGCATCGAGTCGATCAACACCGACGTCCGCGTCGGTGAGCACCTCGGGGCAGCGCTCGACGACCTGGAAGCGGACACGCAGCTCGTCGGGGCCATCGGCCCGGACCTCGTCGCCAACCTCGTCGCCGTCAAGCGCCACGAGTGGGCCAGTTACCTGGCGGCGGAAGGTGAGTGGTCGACCAACCACGACCGGATCACCGACTGGGAACGCGCCTGGTACTTCCCGTTCCACTGATCGTGCGCTGGGCTCAGCGCGATTCGGCATCGGCCGGGCCAGTCGGATCCGGGCCGGCATGGTGCTCACTGCCCGTGGAAGGTTCTCGACGGTGATCGCCGAAACCGCCGTTGCGGAGGGTGTCGACGACCCGATCAGTCGGTGGCGGCGAGGAACGCTGCGACCAGCCGGTTGAACTCGGCGGGTGCCTCGGCAGGGGTGAGATGCCCGACGCCGGGCACGACCACGAGGGTCGCATCGGGGATCGCCGTCGCCAGGGTCTCGGCGTAGGCGAGTGGTGTCTCGTCGTCGAGTTCACCGACGATCACCAGCGTCGGGGCGGCGATCTCACCCAGACGAGCGGTGACGTCATGGCTCGGCAAGCACTCGACCGCCGCCCGGAGACCCGCGGCGGGGATCCGGGTGAACGCTGCGATCGTCCGGTCGCGTTCGAGGCCGGCGAAGTCCGGGGCCGTGATCGAATCGATCACCATCGGTGCCATCTCGGCCGGGGTCACCCCGGCGTCGAGCGGATCGAGGCGGAGCCGCATCCACGCCTCCGGGTCGGTCCCGTCGGCACCGAACCGGGCGCTGGTGTCGGCGAGGACGAGTCGACCGACGCGGTCGGGATGGGTGAGGGCGAGATGGAGCGCCTGCTGTCCACCGAACGACAACCCGACCACGTCGACCCGATCGATCGCCAACTGGTCGAGCAGTCCGACGATCGCGTCCACGATCGCCGGGAAGGTGAGCGGTCGGATGGGCGCCGAGTCGCCGTAGCCGGGGAGGTCCCAGGCGATGCAACGATGCGACGCCGAGAGGTCCTCGAGTTGCGGCTCCCAGGCGTACCGGGTGCCACCGAGACCGTGCAGGAACAGCACGGGCGAGCCGTCACCGCATTCACGGTGAGCGATCGGGCCGGTGAGGTGATCGGTCGGCGTCACGCCGACAGCATCGCGGATCAGCGGACGTGATCGAGGGTCGCCCGCATCTGGGCGCGAGCCGAGTCGAGTCGGATCCGTGCGTCGGCGAGTTCGCCGATGTCATCGCGGCGACGGGCGTCGTCACGCCGGCGCCAGGCCGCGAGCAGTTGCGAAAAGGCGTGGTGTTGCAGTGCGTTCATGGACATCACGGTACGGAAGCAGGGCGGGATCACCAATTTCGGAACAACGGAACTTCGGTGTCGATCGGCCAAGAAGATATGGAAACAAAGCCCACAAGGTAGAATCACCTTTGAAACATCAGATAGCGATCGGAGTGCCGCCATGACCGAACTCGACGACATCAACCGTGACCTCATCGACCTCCTCCAAACCGACGGACGGATGTCGTACCGTGAGCTCGGCGAACGGGTCGGGCTCACACCACCGGCCGTCACCGAGCGCATCCGCAAACTGGAAGAAGCCGGCGTGATCCGGGGGTACCGAGCGGACATCGATCCGGACATGATCGGGCTCCCGTTGCTGTGCATCATCCGACTGAACTCCCCACGGGGTGGAGTCGGTGTGGACGAACTCATCGCCGAACTGCCCGAGGTGATCGAGGCCAACCGGGTGACCGGATCGGAGTCACACGTGATCCGGGCCCAGGTCCGCAACACCGCGCACCTCGAAGAACTCCTCGACCGACTCTGGGTCCACGGCGACTCGGTCACGAACATCGTCACCAGCTCACCGGTCCCGCGCCGGCCGATCCGTCTGGCGTCACTCAGCCGGCCGGAGCGACGGTGATCCCGACGCTGCTTCCCACATTGCGCACCGGATCGGGGTAGAACCCGGCACTCAGGTACCACTCGTCGCTCTGCGCGACGAAGTAGAGGTTGTCGGGCGACTCCGTCCGACCGGTGATGTCGAACCCGAGAACCTCCAGTGCCGCCAGGTAGTCGCGGGCCGCGCGAACCGGATCACCGTCGAACCAACCGGTGATCTCGTGGATCGTGCTCACCTCGCCGACATGGGTCTCGGCGCCGGCGAGTTCGACCCCGACCGGCATCGGCACCTCGGCTGGGAACGACGCCGGCAACGAGACCGGCGACGACGGCACCAGCGACGACGGCACCAGCGATGACGGGTCGGGGTCGGTGGCACAGGCGGCGAGCAGGCCGACCACGAGGACCAGGACGAACGAGCGCATCGCCCCAGGATGCCGACGGCCGGACATCGAACCCCAGGGTCGGAAGTCCCCCGTCTGACGAGTCGTGCCGGGCACGACCCGTCACACTGTGGGGATGTCCACCACAGCGATCAGCAGGGCCGAGCAGCGCTACGCCGCGAAAAGGCCGTTGTCGAAGGAACTCTTCGAACGGGCCTCGGCCGTGATGCCCGGTGGTTCGACCCGCTCCGTGCTCGACGTCCGGCCGTTCCCGTTCCGGGTGGCGTCGGCGACCGGCGCCCGACTCGTCGACGTCGACGGCCACGAGTACGTCGACTTCCTCGGTGACTATTCGGCCGGCTTGCTCGGCCACGACCCCGGCCCGGTGGAAGCTGCCGTCACGGCGGCACTCGAACGAGGGTGGAGCTACGGCGGGGTGCACACCGACGAGATCCGATTCGCCGAGGCCGTGGTCGAACGGTTCCCGTCGATCGAACAGGTCCGGTTCACCAACTCGGGGACCGAAGCGAACCTGATGGCGGTCCAACTCGCGCGACACCACACGGGTCGGGACCGCATCGTGGTGTGTGACGCCGCCTACCACGGCGGTCTGCTGTACTTCGGTCACGGCGGCGAGGCCCTGCTGGCACCGTTCGACTTCCAGCGGATCCGCTACAACGACGTCGACGGGGTCACGGCGATCGGGTCCGATGTCGCGGCCGTCCTGGTGGAGCCGATGATGGGCTCGGCGGGTTGCATCCCGGCGACGGTCGAGTTCCTCGCCGCCTTGCGATCCCGATGCGACGAGATCGGTGCCGTGTTGATCTACGACGAGGTCATGACGTCTCGGATGAGTGCCGGAGGCCAACAGGCGCGCTGTGGTGTGCTACCGGACCTGACCACCCTCGGGAAGTACCTCGCCGGGGGGATGACCTTCGGGGCGTTCGGTGGTCGGGCCGACGTCATGGCCGCCTTCGACCCGGCCCGGGGTGGCACGCTCACCCACGGCGGCACCTTCAACAACAACGTGGTCACGATGGCGGCAGGTGCGGCGGCGATGCGCGAACTCCTGTCGGCCGAGGTCCTCGACGGTCTGTTCGCCCGCGGTGAGGAGCTACGACGACGACTGGCGGCGGTGTTCGCGGAATCGACGCTTCCCCTCTGCGTGAGCGGGTTGGGTTCGATGATGAACATCCACACGGTGCCCGGCCCCGTCCGATCGCCCGACGACCTGGCGGGGGCCGACACCGAACTGAAGCAACTGCTGTTCCACGAACTGCTGGACCGTGGTTGCTACCTCGCTGCCCGAGGGTTCATCGCACTGTCGGTGGCGATCACCGACGACGACTGCGACCGCCTCGTCGCCGCCACCGCCGAGGCCGTCACCACCATCGAACACGCCGTGTGACGAGTCGAGCCATGACGAGTCGAGCCAGGCTCGACTCGTCACACACCGTCACACGAGGGAGGCGAGGCCCTCGAGGTTCTTCTGCATGTTCGCGGCGTGTTCGGCGAGTCGACGGGTGATGATGTCGTGCTCACGGTCGGGCATCTGCTCGATGACCCTCGACAGAGCGCTCCGCCCCGGTCCCATCTGACACCACTGGGTCACCTCCGTACCACCGTCGACCGGTTCCAGGGTGAACCGCCACATGGCGGCCGGTGCGTCGACGTCTTCCACCGCCCACGCGACGACCCGTTCCGTCTCGCACTCGACGATCGTGCAGGTCACCTGCCACTCGCCGATCCGATCGTGCTGGTTCCGACCCCGGAACCGGGCCCCGACCGACGGCCCCGTCGCACCGTCCAGCCACTCCGCCCCCTGGAACTCCGGCGAGAAGCGGGCCGGCAACTCGATGTCGGACACGAGCGGCCACAGTTGGCCCGGAGTGGCGGCGATCACCATCGACACCTCGGTCGTGGGTGCATCGGCGAGACGTAAACGGGTCATGGTGGCTCTCCTCCACTGGCGACCACACCGGTGCACGCCGCCTAGTGTCGATCGTATGCAGATCGGCGTCGGCGTCGTGGTGTCCTCGCCTGAGGACGTCGCCTTCGTCCGGGACTGCGAACGGATCGGCGTCCACACGGTCTGGATCCCCGAGGCGTGGGGGCACGATGCGTTGACCCCCCTCGCGCACCTCGCCGCCGTGACCGACACGATCCGACTGGCGACCGGCATCGTCCAAGTGGGCGCCCGGACACCGGCGATGCTCGCCATGCAGGCGATGTCGGTCCAGCAACTCTCCGGCGGACGCCTGGTGCTCGGACTCGGTTCGAGTGGGCCTCGGATCATGGAGGCCTGGCACGGAGTGCCGTTCCGCAAGCCGGTCGAGTCGATGCGCGAGACGATCGAGATCGTCCGGCAGATCGCCAGCGGCGAACGCCTCGAGCACCACGGCGAGATCTACGACCTCCCGCCCACTGGGGGCGGCAAGGGAATCCGATCCATGGCCCCGGCGGTCCCGCCGATCCCGATGGTGATCGCCGCCCTCGGGCCACGCAATCTCGAACTGACCGGCGAGATCGCCGACGGATGGCTGGGCAACGCCTTCATGCCCGAGCACGCCGACGTGTTCCTCGATCCGATCCGGGTCGGGTGCGAGCGCTCCGGGAGAACCCTGTCCGACCTCGACCTGGTGATGCCGGTCGCCGTCGAGTTCACCGACGACGTCGAAGAAGCCGGACGCCGTCATGCGGGCGGGTACGCGTTCACGATCGGGGCGATGGGAGCACCCGGCAAGAACTTCTACAACCGGGCGTTCTCCGCCCAGGGCTACGGCGATGACGTCGCAGCGGTGTACGACCTGTGGCAGGCGGGCAGGCGGGACGAAGCCGCAGCACGAGTGCCGTTCGACATCGGATTCAAGACCAACCTGCTGGGTGACGACGACATCATCCGGCAGCGGATCAGGCGGTACCGCGATGCCGGGATCACCATGCTCCAAGCAAAGGTCGCCGGACCGGACCGACTCGACGTCCTGGCTCGCCTCGTCGACCTGGCGAACAACTGATCACCGACCTGTTCGATCTCAGGACGATCGTGCTAGCTTCGACGTTCGCCGGAACGAGTTCTCCATCACCCCTCCGAGTCGAGGTCGACCCATGATCATTCGTCGTATTTCCATCGTCGCAGCGGTCCTTCTGGGGTCGCTCACCGTGTCGTCGATCTCGTCGGCGGACGTCCCACCACCGGATGCGATCGGCTACTGGACCCCGGCACGCATCTCCACCGCCGTACCGCGCGACCTCCGGATCGACCACCGCGGCCTCGGGTACCTGCGTGCTCCGGATGGAGCCCTCCGGCCGTACGGCCACGCCGTTCCCGCATCCGAGACGTCCATCCGGCCGCTGCAGACCTCATCGGGTCCTGCCGGAGCTCCGTCCGTCACGAACGCTCCCGTGATCGAATCCATGTCACCGGCGAGCGAGACCACGGGGACCACCGTCACCTTCAGTGCCCGCATCACCTCGAGCAACGGGGTGCGTTCTGCAAGTGCGCTCGTCGGACCGGTCAACGGTTCGCTCCAACGATTCTCGATGTCGAACACCGGCTCCGATGTGTGGGAAGTGACCGTCTCCGGCTTCGCACCGGGCGAGTGGAACTGGCAGGTCGAAGCCCGTGACCGGTCGAAGCGAGGTGGACTCACCACCGTGTCCGCACTCGTACCGTTCACCGTCGAGGGCGGAGGCGGTGGAGGTGGCGGCGGAGGCGACACCAGCGGCGCACGATGGACGGGTGGAGGGCCGGTCCAGAGTGCGGCAGGCCGGATCCTGTTCACGATGGGAGGCAGCAACTACGTCTGCTCCGGAACGACGGTGACCGATGGCGTCACCGGTCGATCGATCGTGCTCACCGCTGCCCACTGCATCTATGACGACGTCGCCAAGGCATTCGCCACGAATGCACTGTTCATCCCGAACCAGGACGACGGTGGACTCGACGGAACGGACTGGAACTGCTCGAACGATCCGTTCGGTTGCTGGAGCCTCGATCACGGCGTGGTCGACAT
>JBMUCX010000091.1:0-10445 GCA_049458915.1 Ilumatobacteraceae bacterium | reverse complement strand
TGGCCCATCCCGGCCCGGGTCGACGAGATCGAGTTGACCGCCGGCCGGGTCCTGTTCGTCGGGGATGCGGCGGCGGCGACCGACGTGATGACCGGAGAAGGCATCGGTCAGGCACTGCTGACCGGGCGCCTCGCAGCAGCGGCGATCAGCACCACCGGAGTCGATCGACCCGACGAGGTGGCGGCGGCCTACCGATCGGCCGTCGAGCACGAGTTGTTCGCCGACCACCGCATGTCGCGACGTCTCGGTCGAGTGCTGGCATCGCAGCGAGGCGCCGAGGCGGCCCTGCGCATCGTGGCCTCGTCGGGGAACTGGGGCCGACGGAACTTCGCTCGGTGGATGTTCGAAGACGAACCCCGGGCGATCGCCGTCACTCCGAGTCGGTGGCACCGTCGGGTGCTCCGGCGGCCCGGTGCCTATCGGGCCTCGGGAGCGGTGGCGACCCGATCCTGACTCCGTCGACCTCGACCGAGACCCCGTCCCGATCGATGTCGTGAGGATCGCCGGAGGCTTCGACGACGACCGGCGCTTCGTCGCGTCGCGGTCCCTCCACGATGTCGGACACGACGAGCATGGCGCCCGCGAGTGCCGCACCGGCGACACCCCCCTTTCGCCGACCGGCTTCGATCGCGCTCCGACGTCGTTCGGCGTTCTGTTCGGCAGGGTCGGCGGTCACCGCGTCAGGTCGCTCCCGCTCAATCGATGAGGGCTCGGAGTCGTTCCACCGTGGCGACCGGATCACCGCCGACCGGGGTGATGGACAGATGGGTGACCCCGGCCTCCCGATACGCCGCGATCCGCTCCCGAACGTGCCCGGCCGGACCGACGAGGTTCGTGTTCCTCAGCATGTCCGAGGGCACCTTCGCCGCCGCCTCGTCCTTCTTGCCGCTCAGGTAGAGGTCTTGGATCTCGATCGCCTCGTCGACGTAGCCGTACTTCTGGCAGATCGTGTTGTAGAAGTTCTTGTCGCGGGCACCCATTCCCCCCACGTAGAGGGCGACGTTCGGGCGTGCCATGTCGAGTACCCGATCAGCCGCATCGCCGGCGTATTCGTCTCCGATCGCGACCATTCCCCCGGCCGAGATCTGCAGCGGCCCGAGCGCGGGATCGCGACGGGTTGCGCCCTTGTCGAGTTCGTCACCCCACACGTCACGGAACTTCTCCGGGTCGAAGAAGATCGGCAACCATCCGTCGGCGTACTCCGCCGTGGCCGTCACCGACAGGCCCATCAACGACGCCCAATAGATCGGGATGTCGGCGCGAACCGGATGATTGATGAGCTTGAGCGGCTTGCCGAGGCCGGTGCCCTCGCCATCGGGAAGCGGGATCTTCACCGCCGACCCGTCGTGGACGACCCGCTCGCGACGCCACGTCATGCGACACACCTCGATGTAGTCGCGGATCCGTGCCATCGGCTTGTCGTACGGGACACCGTGGAAGCCCTCGACCACCTGTGGTCCGGATGCTCCGAGACCGAGCACGAAGCGACCATCACTGACGTAGTCGAGCCCTGCCGCCGTCTGGGCGATGCACGTCGCCGTCCGCGAGTACACGTTGAGGATGCCCGAGCCGATCTGGATCGTGCTCGTCTTCGCTGCCAGGAAGCCCATCTGGCTGACGGCATCGAAGCTGTAGGCCTCGGGGACCCAGACCAGATCGAGCCCGGCTGCTTCGAGTTCCTGCACCCGGCGGACGTCGGCGTGGAAGTCGCCGGAGTAGTTGATCATCATCGAGAGCTTCACGCTCTCGACACTAGGCCGACCGAGCGACCCGGGCCCGGTCGAGCGGCGTCCGTCAGGTGCGGCGCGGCGGACGCGGGAAGAACGAACTCGTCCGCTCGACGTACGCCTGATATTCGGGTTTGCGCTTCTTCAACGACTTCTCCAGGAGCGCCACACCCGACACCTTGAGCAGCAGGACGTTCATCACGAACGCTCCGATGAGGCCCCAGGCGCCGAGACCGGACTCGGCAGCGACGAGCGCGATGCCCCACCAGGCACAGGCGTCACCGAAGTAGTTGGGATGCCGGGTGTACCGCCAGAACCCGCGGTCCATCACCTTGCCCTCGTTGGCCGGGTCGGCTTTGAATCGCGCGAGTTGGAGATCGCCACCGGCCTCGAACACGAAACCCACCAGGAACACGATCGTGCCGACCACGGCGAGCAGGCCCGGTCCGGGGTCCGTGGGCACCTGCCCCAACTGCACCGGGAGCGACACGATCCACATGAGCGCACCCTGCAGTGCGAACACCGTGAGCAAGCTCACGATCGGGAAGCGGTTCCCCCATCGTTTGCGCATCGCCCGGTAGCGGTAGTCCTCCGGTTCGCCGTGGTTCCGCCAGAACAGGTAGCCGGCGAGCCGCAGACCCCACACGGTCACCAGGACGACGAGCAGCCACTGCCGACTCGTCTCGGTGTCACCCTGCAGCCGGACCACCCATGCGACGACGACGAAGCCGAGGCCCCAGACGATGTCGACGATCGAGGCGTTCCGGAGCACGAGGCTCAGGAGCCACGTTCCGAACATGAGCACAGCGATCGCGATCGCTGCGGCGAGCAGAGCCGAACCGGTGGTCACATCCCGTGTCGTAGCGCCTCGGCGACCTCGGTGTCCATCCGGAGCCACTGTTCGTCCAGCCACTCGACGAACGCCTCCCCGGCAGGGACGTCGCGACGAGCGACCCGCCGAGCGACGAACCGAACGGGCGGCAATGGTGCCGACAACCGTCGGATCATGCCGCCGAAGGTGTCCAGTCCGTCGAAACCGGTGTGCCAGGCGAGCACGACATCCGCCGTCGGAGCACCGGCGAGCAAGGCCGAAGCGCCCGCCGGTCGCGGTGGGAGGAGATGGACGAGGCCGGACATCCGTGCAGCCCGGTCCGGGTCGCGTTCTGCGATCTTCGCGAGTGCCCGCTCGCGTTTGCGAGCGTTCGACCGGGTTCCCTCGGGAAAGATCACGGCGACCACACCCTGACCGACGCCCGCTCCGAGCGCCCGAACCGCCTCGAGTTCCGCCGAGCCGTCCACCGCCTCACGATCGAGGAAATGGTTCGGGATCCTGTTCCCGACGATGTCGAGGCAGGGATCGGCGAGGAGCTCGCGCTTGAGGACGTACCGGGGCCAGACGTCGGCGCGGCACCGCACCGCCCACGCGGACAGGAGCGAGTCGGCGAGGCTCGCGTGACGGCAGAGCACGATGGCATCGCCACCGCGCAGGTCGTCGAGCCCCTCCACCTCCGCTCGGAATCCGATGGTGCGCTCGAGGGCTCGCATCAGGACGCCGGCCCACCACTTCATCAGCCGGTACTGCGAGACCTCGTCGTGAGCCCGGCCGACACAGAACGTGCCGAATGCCCGAGCGACACCGGCCAACTCGATCCACGACCAGCACACACCGAACGTGAGGAGTCGAGCGAGCGGCAGCCGACGCCGACCGCGCACGAGATCAGCGGCGACGAGGACCGGGAGCCACACCGGTGCCGCGGCCGTCAGCACGACGGCACCAGCGGAGAGGGAGCCGACGCTGACGAGTCGTCGCCGCCACCGGCGTCCGGTCGATGCGAGTGCCACGACGCTCACCGTAGTGTCGCGATCCGGGTGGATCGCCCTTCACGTGCGAACATGGCGGCGGGTATGCCATCACCATTCGTCTCGTCCACGCCCGACTGGTGGTCTCGCCGCCGAGTCGGCCTGCTCGTGCAGATGTCGATCGATTCGGTTCCGTCGTGGGCTCCCGTCGGTCGACCCGCCGATCGCTACCGACTCGATCACGATGGCAGCGCCACGAGCGCCCCGCTCGTCGAGACCCTGGCCCACCATCGGGACCGCTGGCATCACGTCGCCTCGCACGACGAGTTCGTGGACCTCCTGACCTTCGACGCCTTCGACGCCGACGAGTGGAGTTCACTCGCCCGGGACACCGGAGCAGGCACCCTCGTGGTGACGGCCCGCGATCGATACGGCCTCTGCTGGTTCGATGCCGCGACGACCGACCCCGACGGGCGTGATGTGCTGCGGTGCGGTCCGGGGTACGACGTCCTCGCACGGCTCGCCACCGCGTGTGAACGCGACGACCTGATCATCGGAGCGACCTACTGGACGGGTGCGACCCGCGACACGGCGGTGGCCGGTGCCGTCGTCGACCGACATCTCCGGAGCCTCGTCGCCGACTACGGGATTCGGCGACTGGGCGGTGGCGACGAGGGGTCGGTCAGGATCGAGCACGCTGCGACCGTGGCGGTGGACGATCCGGAGGTGGTCGTCGACGATCGACTGATCGACGGCGTGTCGGCCATCAGGGTGTACGACGATCGGCCACCACGGACCCCGATCGACGGACACTGGGAGGTGCGCATCCCGATCAGCGCCGGTCGGGTCTTCAACCGGTCCGAACGAGACGATCACCTCGCCACACCGGTCGAACTGGTGTCGGCCCTGACCGAGGTGATCGCCAAGGGGGGTCATGCGGTCCTGACACTCGGCGCCGATGCCCGTGGGTGCGTCCCCGACCCTCTCGCCGATCGCTGCCGAGCCGTCGGCGGCTGGGTCCGTCGCCATCGGGATCTCGTCGACCGCGGCCAACCGTGGCACCGATGGGGTGACGGCGAGTGCCGCCACCTCGTCCTCGACGACGTCCTCCACGTGATCGACGTCGGCGGCCGCGGTCGATTCACCACGCTCGACCCGACGGCCGGGCGCGTCGAGCAGATCGAAACCCTCGACGGTGCCAGGGTCGGATTCGCCCAGGACGACCTCGGCGTCACCCTCGACCGCCCACCCCGGAAGGAACGTCGTCTGCCCCAGGTGTACCGGGTCCGGCTCGGCCCGGCCCCCGAACCGCCGATCCGACTGTTCGACGCACCGATCCGCCGACCCGTCGACCTCGCACCGCTCGTCGACACGGCGACCCGTGGAGCGATCGTGCAACTCGGTGACGGCGTGTACCTCGGACCGGCGTCCATTCCGAGCGGAGTCACCGTCCGGGGCCTGGGGAGTGACCGCACCGAGATCCGCATGCCGTCCGACGACGTCCTCCGACTCCGATCGGGGGCGCGACTGGAGCACTGTTCGGTCGTGGCCACGTCGACCTCGACGCCCTCGATCTCCGTCGTGGGGGACGCCTCGGTCGTCGTCGGCTGCTCGGTCGACGGTTCGATCGAGGTGAGCGGGTCCCACGTCCGACTCGTCTCGGTGACGGTTCGGTCGATCCACGGTGCAGGCGTCGACCACCTCTCGATCCTGCGGAGCACGATCGTCGACACCGGCGACGGCCCGGCCGGCATCTCGATCGAGGGCGGCACCGGTCATCTCGTCGACAGTTGCCGGATCGGCACCGGTTCCACCGGCGTTCGGATCTCGCGCTCGATCGGTGTCGTCGTGCGCGGCAACCGATTCCGTTCCCGTTGGACGGGGATCGAACTCGTCGACACCCAGGACTCCGCCGTGCTCGCCAACTCGTTCGAGCGGGTCGTCCGCGCCATCGACATGAGCGGAGGATCGACCGCCGAAGTGGCGGGGAACCTGGTGTCAGCGGGCGACAGCGGCACCGTCCTCCGTGACGGCGCGACGGACTGCGTGGTGGCCGGCAACCGCTGGGAGCGGACCAGAGTCGGACTCATCGCCTGGGGCGCTGGCGTCGTGCGGCACCACGACAACGACTGCATCGACCTCGGCGATGCAGATGGCGCTGTCGTCACCGGACCGTGACACCAACTCGTCGTCCGGCACGTCGCCGACACGGTCGACTCCCTAACGTCGTGCCATGACCGCCACGCAGGACACCGCCACGCGAGACGCCTGGCTCGCCCCCACGTGGTTCCTCGACTCGGACTCCCCGGCCGTCTCGGAGTTCGCGGCCAACGCCGTGGGCGGCGCCGAGGGGCCACTCGATCGAGCGATCGCGTTGTTCCACGCGGTTCGGGACGGCATCAGGTACGACCCGTACAACATCTCGTACGAACCCGGAGCGTTCCGTGCCAGTTCCGTCGTGGCCGCCCCGAGCAACTGGTGCGTCCCCAAATCGGTGCTCCTCGCGGCCGCTGCGCGGAGCCTCGGCATCCCGGCACGGCTGGGGTTCGCCGATGTCAGGAACCACCTGACGAGCGAGAAACTGTCGGCCACGATGGGGACCGACCTGTTCGCCTGGCACGGATATGCCGAGTTGTCGGTGCCCGACCGATCGGGAACCACCCGCTGGTTCAAGCTGTCGACCGCCTTCAACATCGAACTGTGCGAACGATTCGGCGTGCAGGTGCTCGAATTCGACGGAACCCAGGATGCGCTGATGCACCCCTACGACCGCTCTGGTCACCGACACATGGAGTACGTCCGCCAGCGCGGCAGTTACGACGACCTGCCGCTGGACGAGATCATGAGTGACTTCGCCGCCATCTACGGCACGGCGTTCGGCGACACGAATCGCTCCGGCAGCGCTGATGCAGCCGGGGACCCGTCGTTCGGCCGATGACGGTCGTCAGCCGTTGGTCGACGCGAACTGCTTCGCCGCCCGGATGCGGTCCTGCGGGTCGAGATGCACCTTGCGGAGTCGGATGTGCTTCGGGGTCACCTCGACGCACTCGTCCACGGCGATGAACTCGAGGGCGTGTTCGAGCGAGAGCACCTTGTGCGGTGTGAGCCTCACGGTCTCGTCGGAGGACGAGGCACGCATGTTCGTGAGCTTCTTCTCACGGCAGATGTTCACGTCCATGTCCCCGGCTCGGCTGTTCTCGCCGACGATCATGCCCTGGTAGACCTCGGTGCCGGGACCGACCATCATCGACGCGCGGTCCTGGAGGTTGGTCATGGCGTAGGTCGTCGCCGGGCCCGTCCGGTCGGCGACCAGTGACCCGCGGTCGCGAGCCCGGATCTCGCCGAACCAGGGTTCGTGGCCCTCGAAGATGTGGCTCACGACGCCGGTTCCTCGTGTCTCGGTGAGGAACTCGGTCCGGAACCCGATCAGACCCCGCGCGGGAACGAGGTATTCGAGCCGGACCCAGCCGAGACCGTGGTTGATCATGTTCTCCATCCGGCCCTTTCGGGCCGCCAGGAGTTGGGTGACGGCACCGAGGTGTTCGTCGGGGGTGTCGATCGTGACCCGCTCGACCGGTTCGTGCTTCGTGCCGTCGATGATCTTGGTCACCACCTCGGGTTTGCCGACGGTCAGTTCGAACCCCTCGCGACGCATGTTCTCCACCAGGATGGCCAACTGCAGTTCACCTCGCGCCTGGACCTCCCACGCATCGGGACGATCGGTCGGGTTGACCCGGATGCTGACGTTGCCGACCAACTCTGCGTCGAGCCGGTTCTTGACCAACCGCGCCGTCATCTTCGTTCCGTCACGACCCGCGAGTGGCGACGTGTTGATCCCGATCGTCATCGACAGCGCCGGCTCGTCGACGGTGATCCTCGGGAGCGGCACCGGATCATCCGGATCGGCGAGGGTCTCGCCGATGGTGATGTCGTCGATACCGGCGACCGCGACGAGGTCCCCGGGCCCCGCCGAATCGACGGGAACCCTGGTCAACTGCTCCGTCAGGAACAGCTCGACGACCTTGGTCCGCTGGATCGACCCGTCGAGTCGGCACCAGGCGACCTGCTTGCCCTTGTCGATCGTTCCCTCGACGACGCGGCAGAGCGCCAATCGCCCGAGGTACGGATTGGCATCGAGGTTCGTCACCCAGGCCTGGAGCGGCTTGCCCGGGGTGTAGGAGGGGGCGGGGATCGTTTCGAGAATGACGTCGCACAGTGGTCCGAGCGACTCGCCGCGTACCGAAGGGTCGTTGATCGCCGCCTCGTCGGTGCTCGCCCAGCCGTCGCGACCCGAGCAGTAGACGATCGGGAAATCGAGCTGCGCATCGTTCGCGTCGAGGTCCATGAACAGTTCGTACGCCTCGTCGACGACCTCGGCGACGCGAGCGTCGGGGCGATCGATCTTGTTGATCACGAGGATCACCGGCATGTCGTGGTTGAGCGCTTTGCGCAGGACGAATCTCGTCTGCGGGAGCGGGCCCTCGGCGGCGTCGACCAGCAACACGATCCCGTCCACCATGGTGAGTGCCCGCTCGACTTCGCCGCCGAAATCGGCGTGGCCGGGGGTGTCGACGATGTTCAGCGTCACACCTCCCCAGCGGACCGACGTGTTCTTGGCGAGAATGGTGATGCCCTTCTCTCGCTCGAGGTCGTTCGAATCCATCACCCGATCGGTGAGTTCTTCGTTGGAGCGGAAGGCCCCGGCCTGTCGGAGCAGGGAGTCGACGAGTGTGGTCTTGCCGTGGTCGACGTGCGCGACGATGGCGAGGTTGCGGAGGTCGTCGCGCCGGGCGGGTCCGCCCGGCGAGACGATGTCATGGCCGGAGACGTCCTGGCCGGAGAGGTCGCTGATGGTTGTGGGGGGCATGGCCCGACCACGCTATCGGCCCCCGAGCCATCGACCCCGGAACCGACTCCCCGCGACTCGGCGACGATCGGTACACCGGCCCGTCGGACGACCCGCATCGACACGCCGAAGGTCCGCTCGAGCACATAGGGGTGCAGGACCTCCAGCGGTGGCCCGTCCGCCACGACCGTTCGATGGAACGCGACCAGTCGCGACACGTGAGCGGCGACACCGTTGACGTCGTGCGTCGTGACCAACACCGTCGGGCCGTCGCCGTCGTGGACGATCTCGCGGAACAGCTGCACGAGATCCCGACGCGTCGCCACGTCGACCGCGGATGCCGGCTCGTCGAGGACCACGAGGTCGGGACGTCCGCACAGTGCCCGGGCGACGTCGACCCGTTGCCGCTCACCGCCCGACAGCGACGCGAGGTGACGAGCAGCGAGTCCACCGATACCGAGGCGCTCGAGCAGTTCGGCGATCCGGTGCCGATCGCGGCGAGCGGTCCTGCCGACACCCGGACACGACAGGGCGACGGTCTGGAACACGGTGAGCGGGAGTGCGGCATCCATCGCCCGCACTCGGGGGACGAATCCCACCCGCAGGCCCGGAGCTCGAACGACGGAGCCGTACGTCGGCTCCACCAGGCCGAGCATCGTCCTGAGGAGTGTGGTCTTCCCTCCGCCACTCGGACCGACGACGGCGACGAACTCGCCCCGACGAATCGTGAGATCGACGTCCTCGAAGGACGGGAGCGCGAGCGGTCCGAAGCGGTGGCCGGCGTGCCGCACCGCGATGAGGTCCCGGCGGGGATCCATCGTCGAGGGCACCGTTCAGCGACGCTTCGAGCCCCACTCGTCCCAGTGGGTGACCGCCGATGCGGGCTTGCGCGGGGCGATCCCGAACGATCCGACGGGATGACCGACAGGGACGAGGGCGGCGATCTCGTACTTTCCGGCCGGTACGCCGAGTTCGGCGAGCACCTCGTCGCCGTGGATCCGGATCACCGTCGTCAGCGCCGTTCCGAGGCCGAGCGAACGTGCGGCGACGCAGAAGTTCTGAACGGCCGGATACACCGAGGCGTCCAGGCGGCCGATGTCGAGCGGTCCCTCGGCATCGTGCCCGCCCCACGGGATGAGCGGCTGCAGGAACAGCACCAGGACCGGGGCGTGATCGAGATGCTCGGCGAGGTGCCGTGACGCCGCCGTGGTTCGGCGCCACGACGCCTCGGCGTCGTCATCGCGGAACGTCGGCGTGCCCAGCGTCGCCTCGTAGCGGTCGTACGCCAGTCGGTACCACCGGGCCGCGATCGCTCGTCGGACCGGGTCGGTCAACACGAGGTACTGCTGGGGCTGCACGTTGCCGCCGGACGGCGCCTGCTGAGCGGCGCGCAAGCAGGTCTCGAGGTCGTCCAGGCCCACCTCCCGGTCCTGGAACCGGCGGATCGCCCTCGTCGTCATGATCGCTTCGATCGTGTCCATCGACCCAGACCGTACGACATCGGCGCCGATCCGACCCGGGCGGTGTGTCTACAGTCGCGATCGTGCGGTTCTCGGTGGTGCTCGGACAGTGGCTCGACCGACCGCTGGCCGCGGATCTCGAGACCGCCGTCCTCGCCGATCGACTCGGGTACCGCCAGGTCTGGGTGCCGGAGATGGCCAAAGCCGATGCGCCGGCGATGGCCGCACGGATCATCGCTCACACCGACCGGATCGAACCGGTGCTCGGCCCGCTCGCCGTGACCGTCCGCTCGGCCGTGCAGATCGCGATCGCCGCCCAGACCGTCGCCGCAGCAGGACGACCGATCCATCTCGCCTTCGGCACGTCGAGCACCGTCGTCGCCCGCTGGCACCGTCGCCGTCGTACCGGTGCTGCCGATCTCCTCGCCACCACGACGAGCGAGGTGGCGGAACTCCTCGCCGGCGGCCGCGTCGAGGGTTTCCGCCTGTCCGAACCGCCCGACCCCCGGCCGTCGCTGACGGTGGCGGCCTTCGGTCCACGCGCCGTCCGGATCGCCGGGACCGCCGCCCGAATGGTGCTCAACATGGTGACCGCCCGGACCGCGGCCCGCC
>JBMUCX010000090.1:0-10542 GCA_049458915.1 Ilumatobacteraceae bacterium | reverse complement strand
GGCACGAAGACTTGGAGGTAGGTGGGGGAGTCGGGGTTGGCGATGATCCGCACGCCGTCGAGGACGAGTCCGTCGAGGAACGCCGTCATCCGCTCGGCGATCGGCTCGGTCATCGTGGCTGCGAGCGCGTCCCGAAGGTCCTCGTCGTCCGGGTCGGCCTGCGCCGCACGAGCGGCATCGAAAAATGCGTACGCCGCGTCCACCACCGCTTGCCGTTCGGGGTCGTCGACGAACTCGACGCGAGGTGGACCGAGTGCGCCAGCGGCTGGCTCGACCGTCGCCTCCGGTGCCGAGGCCTGCGGTGACGAGGCAGGAGCAGATCCGACCACGACGGTGGTCCCGGCGGACTGATCGTCCGGAACCTCGTCCGGAGCCACCACCGACTCGCTCGTGGGAGGCGACGCCGTGACGACGTCGACCGTCGTCATGCCGTTCGTCACGATCAGCGACGAGTCGTCCGAGCCGGCACACGCAGCGAGCACGGTCGACGACACCAGTGTCACCACGACGGAGGCCACCCCGAGCACCGGATCGAAACGAGCACCGGAACCCGACCTCTCGCTCGTTCGCAACCGGATTCGCAACCGGACCACCACACCGATTCCTGCACCCCGCAAGAACATCGCGCCAAAATAGTGGACGTCGTCGAATCCTGCGAGGGGAGCACTCCCCGAGCGTCACCGTGCCGGTACACCGCCACCGTCGCGGACCCCACCGGTCATGGCAGTAGTCTTGCAACGACCATGGGGATGCAAGCATTGGAGCGGCGTCTGGAGCGTATGGTCGACAGTGTGTTCAGACGATCCCGAAGCAACATCCGTCCGATCGAACTCGGCCGTCGTCTCCTCCGCGAGATGGACGACCAACGAAACGTCGACGTCCGAGGTGAACGAGTCGCCCCCAACGACTTCATCGTCCTCCTGTCGGCGGACGACCACGCCGGCTTCGCCGACATGGCGACCGCACTCACCACCGAACTCGCCGAAGCCTGCCGCGAGTACGCCCGCGACGAGGGGTATCGCTTCATGGGGCCGGTCAAGATCGAACTCCGTGTCGACAACGGCCTCAAACGCGGTCGCTTCGGGATCGCCTCGAGCATCCGGCAGGGCGATCCCGTGGTCCGACCCGGGGCGATCGTCCTCCCGTCCGGGGAACGCATCGCGCTGACGAGTGACACCAACGTGATCGGACGACTCACCGAGTGTGCCATCACCATCCATGACGGCAACGTCAGCCGCCGCCACGCGCAGATCCAGCGGGCGGGCAACGTCTTCACCATCTCCGACCTCGGTTCCACCAATGGCACGTTCCTCAATAGTGAACGCCTCACTGCGGAACATCGACTGACGGACGGCGACATCATCGCCGTCGGTCCCGTCCACCTCCGGTTCGAAGCCTCCTGAGCCGCGTCCGACCACAGCCGACCGTGACCGACCAGGCCCTCGACATCCTCAAACTGGCTCTGCTCCTTCTCCTGTACCTCTTTTTCGCTCGGGTGCTGTGGGCCGTGTGGCGCGAGGTCCAGGCACCGTTGGAGCCCGACTCGGTGACCGACACGGGACGAGGCGCCCTCGGCGCGCGTCCGCCACAGCCCGACGCCGGCCATCGGCCACCTCGCCACCGGCGCAGCAAACGCCCGACCCGACTCGTCGTACTCGAACCACGAGAGCGTCGAGGGACGACATTCGGTGTCACCGACGGCCTCGGCATCGGCCGCGACGCCGACAACACGGTCGTCATCACCGGCGACGACTCCGTCTCCCGACACCATGCGGTCGTCACGATCCGAGATGACCGGATCATCGTCGACGACCTCGGATCGCGCAACGGCACCATCGTCAACGGCAGCCGCCTCACGCGGTCACATCGTCTCGAGATCGGCGACCGGGTCCAGATCGGCTACACCATCCTGGAGGCGCGATGACCGCGCCCGTCGGAGTCGTGGAACGTGGCTGAGATCCGCTCCGGTTCGTGCACCCACGAGGGTCGCCTGCGCACGCAGAACGAGGACCACGCCCATTCCGGCGATGGCCTGTTCATCGTCGCCGACGGCATGGGCGGCCATCTCGCCGGTGAGATCGCGAGTGAGATGGCCGTCGACACGCTGCGGAGCCGGCTCACCGCAGATCGCTCGAACCGTCTCACCGACCTCGTCGACGCCATCGCCGAGGCGAACCTCGCCATCTACCACGACTCGATCGACGACCCGAACCGGACCGGCATGGGCACGACGGTCACCGCCGTCGCCGTGATCAGCGATTCGAACGACGGTGAGGAACTCGGCATCGCGAACGTCGGTGACTCCCGCACGTATCTGGTCCGTCACGGTCGACTCCGGCAACTCACCATCGACCACAGCTACGTTCAAGAGCTCGTCGCCGAGGGAGCGATCACCCGGGACGAAGCGCGTGATCACCCGCGTCGAAACATCGTGACCAGGGCACTCGGAATCGAGCCGGTCGTACCGATCGACGCCTGGTCGATGCCGATCATCCGAGGTGACCGACTCGTACTCTGCAGCGACGGTCTCGTCGACGAGGTCCACGACGACACGATCCTCGAGATCCTCCTCGCCCACGCCGACGACCCGCAAGGCGCCGCCGAGGCGCTCGTCGACGCCGCGAACGAAGCGGGCGGCCGCGACAACACCACCGTCGTCGTCCTCGACATCCTGGACGGCGACGAGCCGCCCGAACCGACCGAGGAGATCGACGTCGTCCCGACGTGGAACGACGACGCCGATCCATCGGATGGATCCACCGGCACCGCTGATGCCGCGAGCGGCTCCGTCGCCGACGACGACTCGGCGGCAGTGATCGACCCCGAACGAACCGGTGCCGAACGAGGCGACGCCGAGCGAGGCGACGCTCGACGACGCGGCACCGAACGACCGGGTCGCCCGTCACGACATCGGTCGCGAGGCACCCACGTCCGCGGATTCATGATCGCGATCGGGGTCGGTGCCGTCTTCGTCGTGACCTTCGCCGTCGTCGCCGCCTGGGCACGACAGGGCTACTTCGTCGCGTTCGACGACGACGACAACGTCGTCATCTACCAAGGACGCGAACTGCTCTGGTTCCAGCCGACCGCCGAAGCACCGGGCAAGTACGGCCGGAACGAACTCGACGACGAATCGATCGGCCTCGTCGAGGCCCGTCCCGAGTTCGAAACGCAGGCGAGCGCTGCGGACTTCGTCGCCTTCCGACTCACGACGACCACCACCACCACGACCAGCCCGCCGACCACCACCAGTCCCTCGACGAGCACGACCACCAGCACCTCGAGTCCTTCGACGACCACCCCCGGCGACGGCTCCAGCAGCGAAGGATGACGGTGATCGCCGCACGTCGGCGCTCGGCCGAACTCACCCTCATCGTGATGGCCGGACTCATCACCGGCGTCGCCTACACCCTGGCATCGCTCGGCGCCAACGCCGTCATCCCTGCTCGCATCGGCCCGTTCCTCGGGCTCGTCCTGATCCTCGTCGTCGCCGCCCACATCGCCGTTCGACTCCTCGCACGAGGCGCCGATCCGACGATCCTCCCGCTGGCGGTCCTGCTCCACGGGCTCGGCTTCGTGATGATCTCTCGCCTCGACACACAGCTCGCGGCTCAACAGTCGCTGTGGAGCCTCGTCGCCGTCGGTGCGTTCGTCGGCACCCTCCTCGTCGTCCAACGACCGCTCGACCTCGCCCGCTACCGCTGGACACTGTTCGTCGCCGGGGCGGTCCTGCTGCTGCTCCCACTCGCACCCGGCATCGGCCGGAACATCAACGGCGCCCGGATCTGGGTCGGACTCGGCCCGCTCGGCTTCCAGCCCGGTGAGTTCGCCAAGCTCGCCCTCGCGATCTTCTTCGCCGCCTACCTCGCCGAACGCCGCGAGCTCATCGCCGCGTCGACCTGGCGAATCGGCCGGCTCCGGCTCCCCGACCCGGCGTACCTGGCGCCGATCGTCGTCGCATGGGGATTCGCCGTCATCGTCATGGTCGGCCAGCGCGATCTCGGGTCGTCGCTGATGTTCTTCACGCTCTTCGTCGTCATGATGTGGATCGCCACCGAACGCGTCGCCTACGTGGCCACCGGACTCGTCCTGTTCACCGGTGCCGCCGCAGCCTCGTGGCGGCTGTTCGGACACGTCCGGACCCGCGTCGACATCTGGCTCGACCCATGGGCCGACGAATACGGCAAGGGATGGCAGATCGTGCAGTCCCTCTACGGCATCGGCGACGGCGGGATCACCGGAACCGGCCTCGGACGAGGCAGCCCCGACAACATCCCCTATGCGGAGAGCGACTTCATCTTCGCCGCCATCGGGGAAGAACTCGGGCTCGTCGGAGCGACCGGTGTCCTGATCGCCTTCCTGCTCCTCATCGGAGCAGGTCTGCGAACCGCACTCCGGACCGAACGGCCCTTCGAGAAACTTCTCGCCGCCGGCCTGACCACGATCCTCGGGATCCAGGCGTTCATCATCATCGGCGGCGTCATCAAGGTCGTACCGCTCACCGGCATCACCTTGCCGTTCATGAGCTACGGCGGCTCGTCGCTCCTGTCCAACTACATCCTGCTCGCACTGCTCATCCGACTCAGCGACACCGGAGCCCGCCGACTCGGTGAGCTCCCCGACGAACCGACGCCCGGCGAACGATGGCAGGCCTGGCGACTGCGCCGTGCGGGCGCCACCGACGTGGCGGGGCCGATCACATGAACCGTCAGATCCGCCGACTCGCGGTCGCGATGATCGCCCTGTACGTGATGCTGTTCGCCGCACTGAACTTCTGGCAGGTCGATCGGACCGAGGAACTCGCCTCACAGCCGGGCAACACCCGTGCGCTCATCCGACGCTTCAACACGCCACGCGGACCGATCGTCACCGCCGACGGCGTCGTCACCGCCCGGTCGGTCCAGGCGCCCGGCGACAGCGACGTCCGCTATCAACGTCAGTACCCCACCGGCGATCTGTTCGCGCACATCACCGGCTACCACACGTTCGGACTCGGCTCGACACAACTCGAACGAACGAGGTCCGACGTCCTCACGGGGGACACCTTCACCCAGCAGGTGCTCGCCGTCGAGGACCTCCTCGGTCGGACCAACGACAACTCCGGCCAGATCCGATTGACACTGCGGCACGACATGCAAACCGTCGCCAAGGACCTCCTCGGTGAACGAGAGGGATCGATCGTTCTCATGGAGATCGAGACGGGAGCGGTCGTCGCCATGTGGAGTTGGCCCGCCTTCGACCCGAATCTCGTCGCCGACCCCGACTACGACGACGCCTTCACCTACCTCACCGAACTCCAGGACGACCCTCGGGATCCACTCCTCGCCAACACGTACCAGCAGCGCTACATGCCCGGCTCCACCTTCAAGGTGCTCACCACCGGGGCCGCCCTCGACTTCGGCGTCGTCACGACGACATCCGCCTGGCCGGACGAAACGTCCTACACACCACCCCAAACGACCGATCCGATCGAGAACTACGCGGGGACGACGTGTGGTGGCGACCTCGGCGAAGTGTTCAGGAGATCGTGCAACACCCCCTTCGCCCGGATCGCCATCGATCTCGGCGGTGACCGGTTCCAGGATGCGATGGCCCGATGGGGCATCGGCGAGCCGATCCCGATCGACCTTCCCGGGGCAGCGGCGTCATCCATCGGCGACTTCGACGACATCGATCAGAACCTCCCGCTCCTCGCCATCCGCGGCTTCGGGCAGAACGACGACCAGATGGTGCCACTCCACATGGCGATGGTCGCCGCCACCGTGGCGAACGACGGCGAGATGATGGAGCCCTTCGTCGTCGCCGCCGAACTCGACCACAACGGTCGCGTCATGGGCCAGACGCGCCCGACGGTCTGGCGCCGACCGATCAGCCGCGTCACAGCGGCGACCCTCCACGAACTCATGATCGGGGTGGCCGAGTCGGGCACGGCGAGTTGCTGCATCGCCCTCGACGGCGGGATCGGCGTCGCCGCCAAGACCGGTACCGCTCAGCTCAACGGCCCCGGTGAGCCAGAACGTTCCCACGCCTGGATCGTCGCCTACGCGCCCACCGACCAACCGAAGTACGCGGTCGCCGTGATGCTCAAGGGCACCAACGCCGAGATCTCGGCGAGCACCGGGGGTCGGCTCGCCGGACCGATTGCGAAGGCGATGCTGGACGCCGTGTTCCGGATCGATCCGCCAGTGCCGAGCGGCACCACCTGAAGTCGGGATGGGCCAGCAGGTGGATAACCTCGCGCCACGGTCCGGACACCACACCCGTGGCGCCGGCGATTCGAGACGATGAGCACCAGCGGCGATGCAACGGTCATCAATGACCGCTACGAGATCCACAAACGCGTCGGTCGCGGCGGCATGGCCGACGTGTTCCTCGCGACCGACCGACTGCTCGGGCGTCAGGTCGCGATCAAGGTGCTGTTCCCCGAATTCGCCGTCGACCCCAACTTCGTCGAACGATTCCGCCGCGAGGCCCAGGCAGCCGCCAACCTCAACCATCCGAACATCGTGAGCGTGTTCGACTGGGGTAAGTACGAAGGCACCTACTTCATCGCGATGGAGTACATCGAGGGTCGCACCCTCGCCGAGATCCTCAAGGGGACCAAGCAGCTCTCCTCCAAGCAGGCGGCTGAGATCGCCTCCGAGGTCGCCGCCGCGCTCGGGTTCGCCCACGAGGCGGGTCTCGCCCACCGCGACATCAAGCCCGCCAACATCCTCATCGGCTTCAACGGCCAGGTGACGGTCGCCGACTTCGGCATCGCTCGGGCGATGAACTCCGCGACCGAGTCCAACCTCACGCAGGCCGGATCCGTGATGGGAACAGCGAGCTACTTCTCTCCGGAGCAGGCCCAGGGTGCACTGCCCGACCCCAGGAGCGACCTCTACTCGCTCGGGATCGTCATGTACGAGATGGTCGCTGGCAAGCCACCGTTCACCGGAGAGAACCCGGTCTCCATCGCGTACAAGCAGGTCCACGATCAACCCACCCCACTCAACCGGCTCGTCGAAGGGGTCCCCCGACCGTTCGAAGCGATCGTCGCCAAGCTCCTCGCCAAGGATCCGAAACTGCGGTATCCGAGCGCGTTCGCACTCCGCGACGATCTCCGCCGGTTCCGAAACGGCGAACAGGTGCAGGCCCTCGTCGCCGCTGCGGCTCGCCCCTCACCGAACCCCGACGGTGATCAACCGGCAGGGACACCGGCCGCCGGCGCTGCCCGACCGACCGGCGACATCCGCACCGTCGACACCGCACCGACCACGGTCGCGCCCGTCACGCCGACCGTGCCGACGATCCCGGGCATGCCGACCACGACGATCTCGTATCGGAACGACATCGACCTATCGGCGTACCCACCGGGAGCATCGAGCGAAGCTCGCTACTACCAGGACAACAACTCCCGAACCGGGTGGTACGCACTCGCCGCCTTCGTGGCACTCGTCGCGCTCGTCGCCGGTGGTGTCCTGCTCTACCAGGGCCTCACCCGACAGACCGAGTCCACGACCACCGCCCGGACACTCGACAACTACATCAACCAGGATCTGAAGTCGGTCACCGCCGCGCTCGACGTGCTCGGTCTCGCGTATCGACCGATCCCCGAAGACAACGCGACGGTGCCGGAGAACTTCATCCACCGGACCGACCCGAGTCCCGGCACCGTGATCCCCGAGGGCACCGAGATCCTCCTCTTCTACAACCCGACGCAGTCGCTCGTCCCGATCCCGAACGTGGCGGGACGAACACTCGAAGACGCTCGGGCGACCCTGTTCGCCGAAGGCTTCGAGGTCGACGAAGAGAGCGAACTCAGCGACCAGACGCCCGGCACCGTGATCCGCACCGACCCGCCCGCGGGCACCGCTGTTCCACAGGACACCGTCATCACCGTCATCGTCTCCGGCGGCCCGGACGAGGTGTCGATCCCGGCGATCATCATCGGTGTCCCCGTCGAGCAGGCACGCTCACTGCTCGAGAGCGACCAGTACCGGATGGTCGTGACCGTCAGGGAGCAGGTCGACGAACTCATCCCGATCGGCGTCGTGATCGCATCGACCCCCGGCCCGAACAACCTCGTCGCTCGTGGGTCGACGGTCGAACTCGTGGTCAGTTCCGGGCCCGGACAGGTCCTCGTCCCACCGCTCGTCGGGCAGACGGAAGCATCGGCGCTCAACCAACTCGCCGAACTCGGCCTCACCCTCCAACGCACCTACGAAGAACTCGCGCCGGGTGACGCGCAGGACGGCACGGTGCTGTCGCAGAGCGTCCCGCCCGGCACCGAAGTCGATCGCGGCACGATCGTCGCCGTCATCATCGGACAGGCCACGGCACCGGAGTCGACCACGACGACCACGTCGACGACCACGACGACCGTCGCACCGGGGTCGACGACGACCACCACGACCACGACGACGACCGCCGCTCCTCCGTCGTCGAGTCCGTGACGCCGCCGGTCAGGCCGGCCGGTTGGTCAACGGCTTGGCCATGAGGCTGACGAACGACCCGTACTCGGTCGCCCGCTGACCGACCTCGACGAACCCCATGGCTGCGTGGAAGGCGAGCGAGCGGTCGTTGCGAGGCTCGAGATTGACCTCCAACGTGAACCACGTCGCCGTCGGCCTCACGCGGCCCGTCCGCTGCTCGACCTCGGCGTACATGGCACGGCCGATACCGAGTCGCTGGTACGACGACGGAATCGCGATGCGATCCAGATACACGAAGTCGTCGTATCGCTCGGAGAACCACTGGTAGTTCCCGGAGTCGTAGTCGGCACCCGGTGCCAGCACCATGCAGAACCCCGCCATCGCATCGTCGACCTCGGCCACGAGCGCGATCACCGACTCCGCTGCGATGTGCGCGAGATCGGCGATCTCCTCCGACCCGACCGCTGGCACCTCGCCCTGGTTGATGACGTGGACCGACTCGAGATCGGACGGTCGATAGTCACGCAGGTGCATGCCGAGAGGTTACGCGCGCACCCCGGTAGCGTCGCTCGACGCATGGACGACCGCTCCGCCGCCCCCGCCACAGCGCCGACGACCGGCGAGCCGCTCATCGTGGCCAACGGACTGACCAAACGGTTCGGTGAGTTCGTCGCGGTCGACGGCATCGACGTCGAGGTTCGCCGAGGTGAGTCGTTCGGATTCCTCGGCCCGAACGGTGCGGGCAAGTCGTCGACGATGCGGATGATCGGCTGCGTCTCCCCCGTGAGCACCGGGACGCTGAGGATCTTCGGTCTCGATCCGGCTCGGGACGGTCGGGCCATCCGGGCACGGATGGGCGTCGTACCGCAGATGGACCAACTCGACGAGCAACTCACCGTCCTCGACAACATGGTCCTCTACGGTCGCTACTTCGACATCCCGCGAGCCGAGTGCCGACGCCGCGCCGCCGAACTCCTCGAGTTCGCGCAACTCGGCGAACGTGCGAACAGCAAGATCGAGCCGCTGTCGGGCGGGATGAAGCGGCGGGTCACCATCGCCAGATCGCTCATCAATCGGCCCGAACTGCTCCTGCTCGACGAGCCGACGACCGGTCTCGACCCGCAGGCCCGGCACGTCCTCTGGGATCGCCTCTACCGACTCAAGCAACAAGGCGTCACCCTGGTGTTGACGACGCACTACATGGACGAGGCCGAGCAACTCTGCGACCGTCTCGTCGTGATGGACGGCGGACGGATCGTCGCCGAGGGTTCGCCCTCCGAGCTGATCCGGAGTCACTCGACCCGAGAGGTCCTCGAGTTGCGCTACCCGGCCGGTACCAACGAGGCGAACGCCACGGACGTCGCCGGCATCGGCGAGCGTCAGGAGATACTGCCGGACCGCATCCTGGTCTATGCGAACGACGGCGAAGCCGCCCTCGGCGAGGTCCACGCCCGCGGCAGCCGGCCCGAGTCGGCGCTGGTCCGGCGGAGTTCCCTCGAGGACGTGTTCCTCCGACTCACCGGCCGGTCGTTGGCCGACTGACGGACACGAAGATGCAGGTTCGTACCCCGCCGATCGTCCGCGCATGGGAGGGCCACCTCGCGCTCTACCGAGCGGTGTGGAAGTCGAACGTGCTCGGCTCGTTCGTCCAACCACTGCTGTACCTCGTCGGTATGGGGCTCGGCGTGGGCGCACTGGTCGATCGCGGTGACCGTGCCGACACCTTGCTCGACGGCCTGACGTACTTCGAGTTCCTCGCTCCCGGTCTGATCGCGACGACTGCGATGATGATCTCGTCGGGGGAAGCGATGTGGCCGGTGCTCGGCGGCTTCAAATGGATGCGCGGTTTCCACGCCCAAGCGGCCTCTCCGCTGTCGCCGCGGCAGATCGCCGGCGGGGTCGCGCTCTGGCAGGCGACGAAGGCGCTGATCGCGGTGACCGGCGTGACGAGTGTGCTCGTGCTGTTCGACGGAACCCGGGGATGGGGTCTCCTGCTCGCCGTCCCGTTCGGCGTGCTCACCGGCATGGCGTTCGCCGCCCCGATCACGGCGTGGTCGGCATCGCGCGAATCGGACAACTCGTTCCCCACGATCAACCGGTTCGTGATCATGCCGCTGTTCCTGTTCGG
>JBMUCX010000089.1:0-10784 GCA_049458915.1 Ilumatobacteraceae bacterium | reverse complement strand
TGCGCAACTCGCCCCTGGCCAGCATCGGCTTGATCATGTTGCCGGCGTCCATCGCTCCCTCGGCGCCGCCGGCCCCGACGATCGTGTGCATCTCGTCGACGAAGGTCACGACCTCGCCCTCGGCGTCGATGATCTCCTTGAGCACCGCCTTGAGGCGCTCCTCGAACTCGCCCCGGTACTTGGCCCCGGCGAGCATCGCCCCGATGTCGAGTGCGATCAGGCGCTTGCCCTTCAATCCTTCGGGCACGTCGCCGTCGGCGATGCGGCGTGCGAGGCCTTCGACGATCGCCGTCTTGCCGACACCGGGCTCGCCGATGAGCACCGGGTTGTTCTTGGTGCGTCGGGACAGCACCTGGATGACGCGCCGGATCTCGTCGTCGCGGCCGATGACCGGATCGATCTTGCCGGCCGCCGCCCGGGCCGTGAGGTCCTGGCCGTACTTCTCGAGGGCGGCGAACTTCTCCTCGGGGTTCTGGTCGGTGACCCGATGGCTGCCACGGACGTCGCGGAGGACCCCGAGGATCTCTTCGGTCGTCACGCCGAGTCGGTCGTGCATCGCGAGCAGCAGGTGCTCGACGGAGAGGTAGTCGTCCTTCAGATCCTTGCGGAACTGGGTCGCCCGGTCGGTGACCTGGTTCAGTTCGCGACCCATGCGGGGTTCGTCACCACCGTGGGCTCGGGGGAGTCGCTCGACGGCGGCGAGTGCCCGGTCGCGGACCATGCCGGGCGACTGCCCGAGTTTGGCGAGGACCGGCGCGACCACCGTCCCGTCCTGTGAGGTGATCGCGACGAGGAGGTGGTCGGGGGTCAGTTCGGGATGGGAGGCAGCCGTCGCTCGGTCGATCGCGGCGGCGAATGCTTCCTGGGTCTTGATGGTCCAGGTCTTGGGGTCGAACGCCATACGGACAAGCTACCCAGCACGATCGATCCTGACACAAAGCGACTCAAGTTTTCTGTTTCGAGATGCCACCGGTCATCGGTGCTGCTCGGGCGATCGCAGGACGTCACGGTCGGACCCGATCACGGCACCGACACGTCGATCGCCATCGCCACTCCGGGTTCGGTGTATCCGGCGCGGTCGAGTGAGGCGAGGAACGCCTCGATCTCCGGTTCGTCGGTCGTGGCGAGGTGCTCGACGTAGTGGACCTGGTCGTGACCCGCTCGCGATCCACCGCCGTCGAACACGCTGACGACCTGGCCGGGCGCCGGTGTCCGCAGCCCGGGGTCGAGCGAGGTGATGCCGTCGAGCCCGCGCAAGGCCACGTCGGGTCGGCCCCCGGCCATGCCGAGAGCGATCTTCGACAGGTCGTCGGCGCGGTCGACGAGGTGACGCACCCCGCCCGTCAGCGCACCCCAGGCACTCCCGAGCGCCGACCGTTGGTGGTCGCTGGCCGCCGTCACATCCAGTCGTGCCAACGCGCCGAGTGTTGCCACGGACGACGTCATCAGGCCGACGAACGGCGCCGCTGCCGCTTCGGCGACCACCACCCGGTCGCGGCGGTTCTGGACGACGAGCACCTCGGTCGAGGTGGGCACCCGGGCCAACTGCGGCTGCGAGTGGTACGCGGCAGCGATCACATGGGTGACCCGATACCCGTCCTCACCGGTCGTCCGGTGCGGGGCGGCGAGTGCATTGAACCGCGGGTCGGCCGCCAGGTCGAGGGCGGTGTCGGCGCCGAACGAATGACCGACCACCAGCAACTCGGCGCCCCGCGGCACACCGGTGGCGACGAGCGCCCGGTGCACCGCACGTGCGTACGGGTTCCGGGAGGTGCTCGTCGACCCCGACGACGGCAGCGCCGCCCGATCCAGATCGCGCACCGATCGATGGTGCGGATCCCAGCCGAGCGACGGTCTCGACAGATCCACGACACCAGGGAGGACGACGATCCACCGTCGGTCGTCGAGTCGCACCACCTGGAACTCGTCGACGCGCACCTGACCGGGGTCCGCCGTGTCCTCGAGAGCCCGAACGGCGAGGGCCCGGCCCCGGGAGGTCGGGTCGGCACCCTCCACGAGGTACGGCGTCCGGACCTCCCGATCCCCTCGGCCGTCGAGGTCCCCACCCAGCGGCGAGCCGAGATCGGCCAGGCACCGGTCGGTCGTCGCCACGGCGTCACCGGTCTCCACCGAGTCGACGAGACCGTCGACGAGGCGGACCAGGTCGTGCAATCGCTCGGTCGCCCTGTGGAGCAGACGGGCGGCCTGGGCGGCGGTCGGACCACCGACCTCGGTGAGGGCTCGAATGCGCGCCACCTGGTCGTCGAGGCCGAAGGCGCAGGTCGACCACACCGACCGGACGCGGCGGGCTTCGAGCGTGTCGATCCAGATCCCTCCGCCCACGGCGTCAGGCGTCCAGCCAGAGTGGGACCGCCAGTGCAGCGGCGCGCTCCACCTCGACGGCCGCTCGGTCGAGGTCGTCGGCGACGGCCAGGATCAGTCGCTCGACATCGTCGATGCCGTCCGCAACCGTCGCCAGCGATGGCCCGCCGAGGAACGACTCCGGCGTCGTGGACGAGATCAGCCGGGCGACGTCGGATCGGAGTTCACCACCGATCCGTCGCAATGCCGATGCCGATCGAGCTCGGTGCTGCTCGTCTTCGGCCGGGGTACCGAACCACGTCGTCGCACCCATACGAACCTCCGGTCTGCCGGACCCGCAGGAGCGGGCCGTGTCCGGGGCCCCGATGGACCGATGGGAGGAGTCGGGCGTCGCCGATCGTAGGAACGGAGGCCACCGACGGCGATGGGCAGCCGTTCCCGGCTGGGATCAGGCGAGCTGTTCGGCCGTCAGCGCATACAGGTCGTCGGCCGACGCGTGCGCCGCCGGAACCAACCCGTGCACCGTCGGGAGGATCTGCTCGGCGAAGAATCGGGCCGACACGACCTTCGCCCGCCCGAAGTCGTCGTCGCGCGCCGCTGCCGCTGCTGCCGACTTGGCGAGCAGGCCACCGCACACCGTCGTCCCGAGGAGTCGGAGGTACGGCCCGGAAGCGCCGAGCAGTGACCGCGGATCGGTCGAGGCGATCGACGACAGGTGGGCCGTGGCCTCGGAGGCCGCGTCGACGGCGTCACGCAGACGGTCGGCGAAGCCCGACAAGCCGTCGATGGTCGCCACGACATCGGCGCTCGCGCGGCACTCCGCGAGCATGTCGGCGACCGTTGCGCCGCCGCGCATGGCGAGTTTCCGACCGACCAGGTCGGCGGCCTGGATCCCGTTGGTGCCCTCGTAGATCGCTGCGATGCGGGCGTCGCGGTAGTGCTGTGCGACCCCGGTCTCTTCGACGTATCCCATGCCGCCGTGGATCTGCACGGCGAGCGAGGTCATCTCGTTGCCGACGTCGGTGCACAGTCCTTTCGTCAGGGGGATCAGCAGATCGGCACGCTCCTGCCAGAACCGTGCTGTGTCGGCGTCGCCCGAGGATCGGGCGGCATCGGCCAGGTCGAGCGCTGCTGCGTTGGCATAGACCAGGCACCGCATCGCATCGATCCACGCTCGTTGCGTCATCAGCATCCGACGGACGTCCGGATGATCGATGATGGGGCTCGACACGCCGGCATCGGCGCCGATCGCTCGGCCCTGCAGGCGGTCCTGCGAGTACTGCAGCGCTTGCTGGTACGCCCGCTCCGAGATGCAGAGGCCTTCCAGACCGACCGAGAGGCGGGCGTTGTTCATCATCGTGAACATGTTCCGCATGCCCTCGTGCTCGCCGCCGACGAGCCAACCGATCGCTCCTTCGTACGACATCACGCAGGTCGGCGAGCCGTGGATCCCGAGCTTGTGCTCGATCGACACGCACTGGAGCGCATTGCGGTCGCTGAGTGAACCGTCGTCCTCGAGGAGGAACTTCGGCACGACGAACATCGAGATGCCTTTGGTTCCGGGCGGCGAGCCCGGGGTACGGGCGAGGACCAGATGGACGATGTTGTCGACGAGATCGTGCTCACCCCAGGTGATGTAGATCTTCTGACCGGTGATCCGATGTGCACCGGCGCCCCAACGGGCCGACGCCCCGGGATCCGGCTCGGCCTTGGTGGTCACCGCACCGACATCCGACCCGGCCTGGGGCTCGGTGAGGTTCATGGTGCCCGACCACTCTCCGGTCAACATCTTCGGGAGGTAGGTCGCCTTCTGCTCGTCGGATCCATGGGCGTGGATGGCGTCGATGGCTCCCTGGGTCAGGAGCGGGCACAGGGACAGTGCCATGTTGGCGCTCGTCAGCAACTCCTGGACGGCGATGGCCGACACCCACGGGAACCCGGCCCCGCCGAACTCGGCATCGAACGGCATCGCCCCGAAGCCCGACTCGACCCATTTGGCGTATGCCGGTTTGAAGCTGTCCGGCGTGACGACCGAGCCGTCGGTCCGCCACTGCGAGCCGATCGTGTCACCGTCGCGGTTCGTCGGTGCCACCACTTCGGCCATGAATCGTCCGACTTCGGCGATCACCTCGTGGATCGTGTCGGCGTCGACGTGGCCGAATCGTTCGGTGCCGGTGATCGCACCGAGATCGGCGACCTCGTCCATGACGAAGCGGATGTCCTGCAGCGGAGGGCGGTAGTCGGTCACGCCACCAGCGTAGGACAACTCCTCGGATCGGGTCGTCCCGACCGCTCGCTGGAATCAAGACCACTCGGAGAGCTGTCTCACGATGCGGACACGGTGTCCGCGCAGCGGTCACCGGTTTGCGGCCGGGTGATGGTGCCCTGCTAACTTGCCGGGACGGTCCGGTGTGTCTTCGGTCACGCCGGCCCGGTGGATCTGCAACAGCACGCTCGATGTGGCGACGAGTCGAATGACGAGTCGCACGCCGACCGAACGGACCAGTTGGGGGAGAACATGACGCTGACCGACCAAGCGCCCGCCGCATCCGGAGGAGCCACCGTGACGACCACGGTCGCCTCGCTCGCCCGGGACTGGGCGGCCAAGGCGCCGAGCCAGGTGGCCATGCGCGAAAAGGACTTCGGCGTGTGGAAGGAGTACGACTGGCGTACCACCTGGGGCCTGATCGAGGACGCTGCCCACGCCCTGCTCGCCCTCGGTGTCGAACCCGGTGACCGCGTGTCGATCCACGCCGAGGACCGACCCGAATGGATCATCCTCGACCTCGCCACGGTGGCGGTTCGCGGCATCACGGTCGGCTTCTACCCGACCAACCCGGCGGCGGAGGTCGAGTACCTCCTCCAGGACTGCGGTGCGTGCATCCACTTCGCCGAGGACGAGGAGCAGTTCGACAAGGTCTCTGCGATCGACCGGTCGGCACTCCCCGACCTCCGCAAGATCCTGTTCGTCGAGCCCCGCGGCATGGTCGGTAAGGACGACGACCGGCTGATGTTCTGGGACAACTTCCTCGAACTCGGACGCCAGCACAAGGCCGAGCACCCGACGGCCGTCGCCGACCGGATGGCCGCCGCGTTGCCCGACGACGTGATGACGCTCGTCTACACCTCGGGCACCACCGGTCCTCCGAAGGGGGCCATGCTCACGAACTCGAACACGGCGTTCTGCATCGACGCGATCGTCAACTCCGCCGACCGCGTGCCCGGTGGTCGGCCGTCGCCGAAGGACCAGATCGTCACCTACCTCCCGCTCTGTCACGTCGCCGAGCGCATCTTCTCCACGTGGACGCTCGTCGGCGCCGGGCCGGTGCTCAACTTCGCCGAGTCGATCGAGACGGTCAACGAGAACCTCCGCGAGATCCAGCCGACGATCTTCTTCGCCGTGCCGCGCATCTGGGAGAAGCTGCACGCGATGTCGCTCATCAAGGGCAACGACGCGACCCGGTTCAAGAAGATCGTCTTGAAGTTCGGGCTGTCGCTCGCCGCCCGGATCGGCAAGATCAAGGTCGCGAACGGTGGCGATCACACGATCGTCTCGCGCCTGTTGGCGGCGATCGGCTGGTTGCTGGTGTTCCGTCCGATGCGCGAACGCCTCGGACTCCGGCGGGCCCGCTACGCCTCGTCGGGTGCGGCACCGATCGCTCCCGAGGTGCTCGAGTTCTTCATCGGTCTCGGTGTTCCGGTGTACGAGCTCTACGGCATGACGGAGAACTCCGCCGTCGCAACCGCCAACTTCGTCGGCCGGATGAAGCTCGGCACCGTCGGCGAGCCCTACCCCGGTACCGAGTTCCGCCTCGCGCCGGACACCAACGAGATCCAGTGCAAGCACGGCGGCGTGTTCAAGGGGTACTGGAACAAGCCGGACAAGACCGCCGAGACCTTCACCGAGGACGGCTGGTTGATGACCGGCGACGTCGGGGAGTGGGTCGACGGCACCCACGTCCGGATCGTCGACCGTATCAAGCACATCATCATCACCTCGGGCGGCAAGAACATCTCGCCGTCCGAGATCGAAAACAGCCTCAAGACCTCCCCGTTCGTCAAGGAAGCGATGGTGATCGGCGAGGGCCGCAAGTACCTCACGGCATTGGTCGGGATCGAACTCGACACCGTCGGCGACTGGGCGTTGCGTCGCAACATCCCGTTCACCACCTACCGGGACCTCACCGAGAAGCCCGAGGTGATCGAACTCATCCAGGGTGTCGTGGATCAGACGAACGAGAAGTTCGCCCGGGTCGAGAACATCCGCAAGTTCGCCCTGCTCCCCAAGGAGCTGGATCACGAAGACGGTGAGCTCACCGCCACCCAGAAACTCAAGAGGAGCGCCATGATGGACCTGTTCGGCGATCTCGTGGAGTCGATGTACTGATGGCCGGCATCACCTTCAACGCTGCCAAGCCGAGCCATTGGCTCGGGGCGGTCGCCGCTGCCCTGTTCGGGCTGTTCCTCGTCTCCGAGGTGATCAGCGATCCCGACATCCTGGCAACCACCTCCTTCAAGGCCGTCGCGCTCGGCTCGGTGTACGCACTGATCGCACTCGGGTTCGTCCTGATCTTCAAAGCGACCGAGGTCGTCAACTTCGCCCAGGGTGCTCTGGCGATGATCGGTGCACTGTTCATCTCGTTCATGGTCGTCGACGAGAACCTGCCGATCATCGGCTTCTTCACCGAGATCAAGAACCCGATCTACCTCCTCGGTGGCCCGGAGTGGATCCGATGGTCGTTGAGCGTGCTCGTCGCCCTGGTGTTCGCTGCCGGACTGGGCCTCGTGCTCGAGCGGGTCGCGATCCGTCCGATGATCGGTGAACCGCTGTTCTCCGTCGCCGTGATCACACTCGGCCTCGAGATCGCCCTCCGGGCCCTCGCCAACGACACCGTGAAGATCCAGTTCCGAAGCGTTTCCGCCCCGTGGGGTACGGGAGGGTTCAACATCGGTGCCGGGTTCGTCAACTGGTCCTACGTCGCAGCGATCATCCTGGCCGCGGTGGCGTTCGTCGCGGTCAACGTCTTCTACCGCTCCCGGATGGGCATCGCGATGCGTGCCGTCGCCCACGACCAGGAGGCAGCGATGGCGCAGGGCATCAACATCGGTCGGGTGTTCGCGATCGCCTGGGGGGCGGGCGCCGTGCTCGCCGCGATCGGCGGATTGTTCGCAACCCAGCCTCCGATCAGCCAGACCGGAACCGTCGGCCCGGAGACCTCACTGGTCGCCTTCCGGGCGCTTCCCGCCGTGATCCTCGGTGGTCTCGACTCCGTGCAGGGTGCCCTCGTCGGGGGCCTCGTCGTGGGCGTCGCCGAGATCTACGCCGGGCAGTACCTGTCCGGCTACACCGGCGTGCTCGGATCCGGCTACCCGCTCATCGTGCCGTACGTCGTGATGGTGATCGGTCTGCTCGTCCGGCCGTACGGCTTGTTCGGTACGCCCGAGGTGCGCCGGGTCTGATGGAGCATCCGATGAAGTCCACGTCGTTCCCGTCCCCGTCCGGCCGCCAGGAGGTCTGATCCGATGTTCCTGCGTCCCAACCTCTACACCTCGTACGAGGCCGAAACCCAGATCCTGCCGACCTACACCAAGAAGGTGATGGCGGCCATCGGGATCCTCGTCCTGCTGCTGCTCCCGTTCGACATCCCGGTGCTCACGGCGCCCACCGATCTCCCGGTGTTGCGGAGCATCCCGATCATCAACAACGGGATCCCGCCGCTGCGATTCCTCGGTGACAACGCGTGGCTCCGGGTGCTCGACGAGGTGTTCATCTTCGCCATCGCCGCTCTCGGTCTCAACATCCTCACGGGTGTCGCCGGCCAGGTGTCGCTCGGACACGCCTTCTTCATGGGTGTCGGCGCCTACTCCGGTGCGGTCCTCGGTGGTGTCGGGAGCGACAACATCTGGGGCTGGGACCTGCCCATCTGGATCTGGCTGCCCGGTGCCGGCGTCGGTGCCGCCCTCGTCGGGATCATCGTCTCGCCGGTCGCGGTGAAACTCCGTGGGCTGTACCTGGCGATCGTGACCCTGGGCCTCGTGTTCATCGGCATCCACATGTCGAACACGAACTGGGGGAAGAAGCTCGCCGGCGACCCCGGTCTCGGTCGCGACTTCCCGACCAAGGACATCCAACTTTGGCGGGAGGATCCACCGCTCGTGTCGATCGACGCGGACGGGACCTGGTTCGGTTTCCTCGAAGTGAGCGACAATCAGAAGCGGTACCTGTTCCTCGCCGTCATCTTCCTCGTCTTCATCGTGCTGGCGAAGAACATCATCCGGACCCGCACCGGTCGGGCGCTCCAGGCGATCCGCGACCGTGACATCGCCGCCGAGGTGATGGGCGTTCCCGAGTTCCAGTACAAGCTGGTCGCCTTCGCCACGAGTTCGTTCTTCGCCGGTGTCGCCGGTGCGCTGTTCGCCTCGTCGGCCGGCAAACTCCCCGCCACGCAGTTCAGCCTGCTGCTCTCGATCGAGTTCATCGCCATCCTCCTGATCGGTGGTGTCGGCACCGTGAGCGGCACCGTGATGGGCACCTTCTTCGTGGTGCTCTCGCCGAAGTTCGTCGAGGAGTTCACCGAATGGCTCGCCGAGAAGACCGAAGGTGAGGGCATCGGGGCTCGGATCGCCGACGTGATCGTCTCGACGGGAAGTGGCGATCAGGGTCCGATCTCGGCGGCGACGCAGACACCGGGCTATCCGCTGAACGTGTTCGACTGGAACCTCGTGCTCTACGGCGTGCTGATCATCGTCTTCTTGATCTTCGAACCGCTCGGCCTGTACGGGATCTGGATCAAGATCCGCAACTACTGGAAGCGCTGGCCGTTCAGTTACTGACCGGTGCTGCATCGGGTGTCGGTGTCGAGACCGCCGCACCTGACAACATGATCGTCGTGCCGGAGGTTTCGGCCGCCGTCACAACGTGAACACACATGAGAACACCACAAGATGTGGGGCGTCGATCCCGGCGCCTCCCAAACCCACACCCGAGGGGGAAACCATGAGAAGAATGACCAAGGGCATCGTCCCGTTGGTGACGCTCGCGCTCGTCGCAGCGGCCTGCGGTGGCGATGACGACACGGCCGACGAGCCCGCTGCCGAGGAGCCCGCTGCCGAGGAACCGGCTGCCGAGGAACCGGCTGCGGAAGAACCGGCTGCGGAAGAGCCGTCGGACGAGCCGTCCGAGGAGCCGATGGAGCCGGCCGAGGAGATCGCCTTCGACTACGGCGTCACCGAGGACACGATCCGTATCGGACTCAACGCCGACCTGTCGGGTGCGTTCGCCCCGCTCGTCACGCAGATCGTCGACGGCCAGGAGGCCTTCTGGGAGATCGTCAACGACAACGGTGGCATCGCCGGCAAGACGGTCGAACTGGTCATCATCGACAACGCCTACGACGTGCCGACCCACCTCGAGAACTACGAGGAGATGGCCGACGAGAGCGAAGAGGGCGTCGTGATGTTCAGCCAGTCGACCGGTTCGCCGCACACTGCAGCGACCGCTGCCGACCTGGTCGCGGACAACCTCCTCGCCATCCCGCTGTCGTGGTACTCCGGCTGGGCCGATCCGGCCATCGGTGCGAACGTGATGGAGCTCTACACGAGCTACTGCCTCGAGGCCATGAACGCCGTCGAGTTCCTCGCCGGCGAGAACGGTGTCGAGACCCTCGCCATCATCTCGTTCCCGGGTGAGTACGGACAGGACGGTGCCGCCGGTGCCCGCATCGCGGCCGAGGCCCTCGGCCTCGAGATCGTGTACGACGGCGAAGGCGCCGTGGTGCCCGGTGCCGACCAGACCCCGGTCATCACCGAGCTGGTCGCCGCTCAGCCCGACCTCGTCCACGCCTCGGTGAACCCGACGTCGCTCGCCGAGATCTTCGGTGGGTCCTACGCCCAGGGTCTCCGTTCGATCTGGACCGGTCTGTCGCCGACGTACAACTACCAGTTGCTGGCCACCGAACTCGGACCCGCACTCGACGAGCTCTACCACCACTCGACCTACACCGCCCTGTGGGGCGCGGTCGACACCCCCGGCATGAGCGAGATGATCGAGGGCATGCGGGCCAAGCGGCCCGACGCCGTGCTGTCCGACACGTACATCATCTCCTGGACCGAGGGTTACGCCACCAAGGCCGTCCTCGAGCAGGCTGCGGCCAACGGCGACATGACCCGCGCCGGTATCGTCGCAGCCTTCAAGGAAGTGACGGTCGACATGAAGGGCCTCGCCCCCGACCAGAGCTGGTTCGGTGAGCCGAACGACTTCATCGTCCGCGAGTCGTACATCTACGACGTCGTCCTCGCCGACTTCACCCCGGGCGCCACCGTCTCCGACGAGGGCGGCACCGGCTTCGAGCTCGAAGCCGGCCCGTACGTGGGTGAGATCGCCGGGAGCTACGACTTCCAGGAGGCCTGCTTCGTCGCAGGCTGATCCCGGGGTCGAACACCTCTGAGTGAGGCGCCGGGGC
>JBMUCX010000088.1:0-11179 GCA_049458915.1 Ilumatobacteraceae bacterium | reverse complement strand
TCGGTCGGTGTGTTCGAACCGATCTAAGGTGACGCCATGTCCGACACGCCGCCACCACCACCACCACCACCACCACCGAGTTCCGTTCCGCCACCGCCACCGCCCATGTCGCCGCCTCCGTCCGGTGGAGTCGGTGGCTTCTCCGGTTGGCCGAGCCGAGTCGGCGCCACGCTGACCCGCTCGTTCGTCCCGGCCGTCGTCATCTGGATCGCCGTCGGGATCGGCGGCGCCATCGGAGGCATCGGTTGGCTGGTCGCGATCGCCGGCTACGTGTTCGGCATCGCCGCCCAGATCCGGTTCCTGATCCAGCGCGGTCACCTCGGTTACGACGCCGGCGACGCCGTGACCAAGCAGCGCCTGATCAAGGAGAGCACCAACGCCCCCATGGGATCGGGTTGGTCGGTGTTCGGTCGCTCGATCGTCCACATCCTCGACGCCATCCCGTGCTACATCGGGTTCCTCTGGCCGCTCTGGGACTCCAAGCGCCAGACGTTCGCGGACAAGGTCCTGACGACCGTCGTCGTCCGGGACGAGTCGCAGCAGCACAGCGCTGCGGACCTGTTCAAGAACGCCTTCATGTTCTGGACCCCGGTCACCAAGTCCTGAACGTCCCGATTCTGAACGTCCCTCGGGCCGCTCCGAGAACTGTCGCTCGTGGTGTCCGGAACGTGCCGGGCACCATGAGCGACCCCTAGCCTGGCGAGCTATGCCCGCCACCGAGCTCGACCAGATCGTCAATCTCTGCAAGCGACGGGGATTCGTGTACCCGTCGGCGGAGATCTACGGCGGATTCCGGTCGACCTACGACTACGGACCGCTCGGCTCGCTCCTCCTCCGGAACGTCAAGGACGCCTGGGTGCGGGCCATGGTGCAGCAGCGCGACGACGTGGTGCTGATCGACGCTGCGATCCTCGGTCCTCCCCAGGTGTGGGAGGCGTCGGGCCACCTGGCCAATTTCACCGATCCGCTCGTCGATTGCACCAACTGCAAGCAGCGGTTCCGCGAGGACAAACTCGACGACCCGAACGTCTGTCCCGGCTGTGGCAAGGCCGGCACGTTCACCGAGGCCCGGGCGTTCAACCTGATGTTCAAGACGCAGGCCGGCCCGGTCGAGGGCGCGGGAGCCGATGCGTTCCTCCGGCCCGAGACGGCGCAGGGGATGTTCGTCAACTTCTCGAACGTGCTGCACACCACTCGGAAAAAGCCGCCCTTCGGCATCGCCCAGGTCGGCAAGAGTTTCCGCAACGAGATCACCCCGCAGAACTGGATCTTCCGGACCCGCGAGTTCGAACAGATGGAACTCGAGTTCTTCGTCCCACCGGCCGATGGTCCGAGCTGGTACGAGTACTGGTGCGCCGAGCGTCTCGACTGGTACGTCCGACACGGGATCCCGGGCGACATGCTCCGCATCCGGGCCCACGACGACGACGAGTTGTCGCACTACTCGAACGGTACGTCCGACGTCGAGTTCCGCTTTCCATGGGGATGGGACGAACTCGAGGGAATCGCGCAGCGAACCGATTACGACCTCACCCAACACAGCCAGCATTCGGGGGAGCGCCTCGACTACTTCGACCCGCAGACCAATGAGCGGTACGTGCCCTACGTGATCGAACCGGCCGCCGGTGCGACTCGCACGATGGCGGCGTTCCTGCTCGCTGCGTACGACGAAGAGGAGGTCGGCGACGGGGAGACGAGCGACCTCCGGACGGTGCTCCGCCTGCACCCCCGGCTCGCTCCGTACAAGGTCGCCGTCCTGCCGCTGTCGAAGAAGGACACGCTCTCCCCGCTCGCCCACGAGGTCCGTCGCCTGGTGGGCGATCGCTACATGGTCGACTACGACGAGACACAGTCGATCGGGAAGCGCTACCGGCGGCAGGACGAGATCGGGACACCGCTGTGCGTCACCGTCGATTTCGATTCCCTGGAGGACCACGCCGTGACGATCCGCGATCGGGACACCATGGAGCAGGTGCGGGTCCCCATCGCCGACCTGACCGCGGTCCTGGCCGAGCGCCTCGGTTTCTGACGGGCCAGCGCATGGGGACGTATCTCGATCGGATCCTCGAGCGTCATCGTGCGGTGGCGGCGGTCGACGATCGACCGATCGGCGATCTCATCGCTCGCATCGACGAGTTGCCGCCGGTTCGCGGGTTCCGCGATGCCCTCGCCGGCGCCGATCGCCTGGCGGTGATCAGCGAGGTCAAACGTCGCTCGCCCTCGAAGGGGGATCTGAACATCGGGCTCGATCCCGCTGCGATGGCGCAGGCGTATGCGGCCGGTGGGGCGTCGTGCATGTCGGTCCTGACCGACGTCGAGTTCTTCGGCGGCTCCGTCGACGATCTCCGCGTCGCACGAGCGGCGTGCTCCCTTCCGGTGCTCCGGAAGGATTTCACCGTTTCGACCCTGGACGTCGTCGACACCCGACTGATGGGCGCCGACTGCGTCTTGTTGATCGCGGCGGCGTTGAGTCCGGCGGAACTCGGCGTTTTGCACCGTACGGCCCTCGATGTCGGCCTCGACGTCCTCGTCGAGATCCACGACGAAGAGGAGTTGTCGGTGGCGCTCGACATCGGCGCCACGCTGGTCGGAGTGAACCAACGGGACCTGGTGACCTTCGAGGTCGACCACGAGCGAGCGGTCCGAATGGCAGCGGCCATTCCTCCCGGGGTGGTCAAGGTGGCCGAGTCCGGGGTTCGTGGCATCGGCGACGCGCAGTCGCTGCGTGATGCCGGCTACGACGCCGTGCTCGTCGGCGAATCATTGGTGCGGGCAGCCGATCCGGTTGCGGCGGTCGCCGAACTCCGAGTCCGGTGATGTGGCTCGTCCGAGGCGGCCGTCGAGCATCGCTCGACGGTTCGTGTCGGACGGGTACCGTTCGATCCGGATGTTCGTCAAGATCTGTGGCATCACGACCGAGGACGACGCGCTGCTCGCCGTCGCGATGGGAGCCGACGCGGTCGGCTTCGTGTTCGCGTCGTCGCCCCGTCAGGTGACGGCTCAGGCCGTCTACGACATCGGTCGCAGGTTGCCGCCGGGGGTCCTCACCGTGGGCGTGTTCCGCAACGAGCATCCGGCTCGGGTCGTCGACCTCGCCGTGCGGTCGGGAGTGAAGGCGGTGCAGTTGCACGGTAGCGAGACACCCGAGCAGGTGGCGGAGGTGGCGAGCAAGATCCGATACGTGATCAAGGCTTTCGGTGCCGACTCTCCCCACCTTCGTCGTGCCGATGCGTATCACACCGATCTGGTGCTGCTCGATGCACCTGCACCCGGATCCGGAAAGGTGTTCGACTGGGGCCTGGCCGATGAGTTGCCGGCGAGCGTCCGACTCATCCTGGCCGGTGGCCTGACTCCGGACAACGTGGCTGACGCGATCCGGATCGTGGAACCGTGGGGTGTCGACGTCTCGTCGGGAGTGGAGGCGGCTCAGGGACGCAAAGACCCCACAAAGGTGCGACGATTCATCGCGAACGCCCGGGCCGCAGCTCCGAAGCCCTACCTGGGGCCCGACGAACTGCCATACGACTGGGCCGACGAATGACACCACCGACCGAGAGAGCATGATGACCGACACCCTCGACTCCCCACTGTTCGACGCCGAATCGTTGATGACCGAACCGTCCGCCACGGGCCGGTTCGGTGAGTTCGGTGGTCGATTCGTTCCCGAGACCCTCGTCCCCGCCTGCCAGGAACTCGAGGCTGGTTTCCGGGCGGCCTGGTCCGATCCCGAGTTCCGGGCCGAACTCGACGCGACACTGAGCGAGTACGCCGGGCGTCCGTCGATCATCACCGAGTGTCATCGTCTCGGTGAACGCCTCGGTGTCCGTGTGCTCTTGAAGCGCGAAGACCTGAACCACACCGGTTCGCACAAGATCAACAACGTCCTGGGCCAAGCGTTGCTGGCCAAGCGGATGGGCAAGACGCGGCTCGTCGCGGAGACGGGTGCCGGCCAGCACGGTGTCGCGTCGGCCACCGCTGCGGCGCTGCTGGGTCTGGAGTGCAAGGTCTACATGGGCGCGGTCGACGTCGAGCGTCAGTCCCTGAACGTGTTCAGGATGCGGCTGCTCGGAGCCGAGGTCGAAGCCGTGCACAGCGGCTCGCGCACGCTGAAGGACGCTGTGAACGAGGCGATGCGTGATTGGGTTGCGACGGTGGGGGACACCCACTACTGCCTGGGGTCCGTCATGGGACCGCACCCGTACCCCTGGATGGTGCGCCAGTTCCATCGCGTGATCGGGGACGAGGCGCGCGAGCAGTGTCGGGCGCTGCTCGGAGCCGATCCCGATGTGGTGGTCGCCTGTGTCGGCGGCGGATCGAATGCGATCGGGATCTTCTCCGGCTTCGTCGACTCGTCGTCCCGACTCATCGGTGTCGAACCGGCGGGCGGAGCAGCCGTCCGCCACGGGATGCCCGGGGTCGTGCACGGCATGCGCAGCTATCTGATGCAGGACGAGTACGGGCAGGTCGAAGAAGCGCTCTCGATCTCGGCCGGGCTCGACTATCCGGGCGTCGGGCCGGAGCACTCGTACCTGGCCTCGATCGGCCGGGCCGAGTACCCGAACGTGACCGACGACGAGGTGGTCGAGGCGTTCATGTTGTTGTCTCGCACCGAGGGGATCATCCCGGCGCTCGAGCCGGCACATGCGATCGCGTGGCTGGCGCGTGAGGCGCCGACGATGCAGGGGCAGACGGTGCTCGTCAACCTGTCGGGACGTGGCGACAAAGATGTCGGTCAGATGATGGACGTGCTCGGCGATCGCCTCGAGGCCGAACGGTCGGAGCGGTGACCGGTCCGCTCGAGACCGAACTCCGCCGTCGACGCGACGCCGGCCACAAGCTCCTCGTCCCCTACGTGACCGGCGGGTACCCGGGGTGGACCGATGCCGTTCGAGCCGCAGCGGCCAACGGAGCCGACGCCATCGAGATCGGTGTGCCGTTCTCCGATCCGGTGATGGACGGCCCGGTCATCCAGCGCGCGAGTCAGGTGGCGCTCGATGGCGGCGCCACGCCCTTGTCGATCTTCGACGACGTCCGCCGGCTCGACGTTCAGATCCCGCTCGTCGTGATGACGTATTACAACCTGGTTCACCACGACGGTCATCGGCGGTTCGCCCACCGCCTCGTCGAAGCCGGCGTCTCGGGCTGCATCCTGCCCGACTTGCCGCTCGAGGAGAGTGATCCGTGGTGTGCCGCTGCCGACAGTGAAGGTGTCGAGACGGTCATGCTCGCTGCGCCGACCGCACCACCGGAGCGCCTGCCGCGGATCGTCGCCAGAACCCGTGGTTTCGTGTACTCGGTCGGGTTGCTCGGTGTGACCGGGGAGCGGAGTTCGCTCGCAGCGACGGCGACCGAACTCGCCGGTCGCCTGAAAGGGATCACCGATGTCCCGGTGCTCGTCGGCGTCGGCGTGTCGGACGCCGATCAGGCGTACGAGGCGACCAGGGTGGCCGACGGCGTGATCCAGGGGGCCTCCGTGATGCGTCGTCTGATGGACGACGGCCCCGATGCGGTGGGACAGTACGTTCGCGAGGTGCGGGCGGCGATCGACCGTCCCTGAGCGGATCGGTGGGAGCGCGCGATGTCGGCGGTCACGCAACCGAGAGGTCGGACGCGACACGAGGGCCGGGAGTCCCGGCCCTCGTGCGCCATCGTGATCGTTCGGTCGTCGCTCCAGTCGCACGGATCATGATGAACCCGGCGGACTGCGAACTGTGTGCGGCGGCACCGATCACGACCCGATGGTGGGATGATGAGACCTGCTGGGTCGCAGAGTGTGAGTCGTGCGGCGTTCCGATGGTCGTCTGGAAGGTGCACGGTGCCGAGCCGCCACCGGCTCTCAGAGCCGTGCTGCTCGAACGGTTGTGCGCCGTTGCCGACGTCCACGGTCCAGCGGATTACTGGATCGACGAACGACTCCGCTCCATTCCGGATCACTTCCATGCCCACGCCAGGCGGCGCCGGTGGGGGTGACAGGGAGAGGTGCCAACAGTGTCTCTCGTGCTCAGCACGGACGGACGTAATGCATGAGAGCCTCCTTCCGACCTGGGACAAACGGTCAGCGGTGAAGGTAGCACTCAGCGTGAGGCCGTTCTTCAAGCACTCATCAAGTTCTTAAAAAATGCCGCTCCCGGCAGTAGTTCTGCCACGAAAAGTGATGTTTTGAGATCGAATCGCTCGCATCGTGGTGTTTTACGACAGTCGACCTGTGGTTTACAGTGACAGTTCGTGCACCCGACCGACCTGTTGCCACATCGTCCCCCCTTCCTCTTCGTCGATGAGATCGTCGAGATCGTCCCGGGTGTCTCGTCCCGCGGGCGATGGCGACTCACGGGCGACGAATGGTTCTTCCAGGGGCACTTCCCCGGCCGCCCCACGCTGCCCGGCGTGCTCATGTGCGAGGCGATCGCCCAGGTCGGGGCGCTCGCCGTCCTCGCCGACGATCGCTTCGCCGGCAAACTGCCGCTGTTCGGAGGACTCGACCGAGCACGGTTCCGGCGTCAGGTCGGACCTGGAGACGAACTGATCCTCGAATGCGAGATGGGACGATTGTCCGCTCGGGCCGGTCGCGGCTCCGGACGAGCGCTCCTCGGCGGCGAGGTCGCCACGGAGGCGGAGTTCATGTTCGTGGTGGTCGACGCCTGAGTCGTCAGGCGGGGGCGAGCACGATCGACCCGTTGTGGCCGCCGAACCCGAAGTTGTTCGACAGCGTCGGTCCGGGCTGCCAGGGGCGAGCCTCGCCCGTGACGACGTCGATGTGCATGTCGTCGCCGAGGACCTTGGTGTTGGCCGTCGGCGGGATCAGCCCGTGTCCGAACGACAGCAACACGGCGGCGGCTTCGAGGGCCCCGGCGGCGCCGAGGGCGTGTCCCGTCACGCCCTTGGTCGACACGACCGGGACCGAGTCCGGGCCGAACACCTCGGCGATGGCCGCTGCTTCAGCTGCATCGTTGAGGGGGGTACTCGTCCCGTGGGCGTTGATCTGGCGGATCTGGTCCGGTCGGAGTCCGGCGTCGTCGAGGGCGAGTCGCATGCACGCGATCGCTCCGACGCCACCGGGCGAGGGCGCTGTGATGTGGTGGGCATCGGCGTTGCTCGCCCCACCGAGAATCTCGCCGAGAATCGTGGCTCCACGCCGTTGTGCCGCTTCCCATTCCTCGAGCACGAACACGGCAGCACCCTCTCCCATGACGAACCCGTCGCGGTCGGCGTCGAAGGGACGGCTCGTGCCGGTCGACGAGAGCGCGGTCATGTTGCCGAAACTCGCCAGCGATGTGGCGGTGCCTGCGTGTTCGGTTCCTCCGGCGACGACGGCATCTGCGAGGCCCCAGGCGATGAGCCGGGCCGCGTAGGTGAGGGCGTGTGTACCTGCGGCACACGCCGTGCAGATCGTCTCGTTCGGACCGCGGAGGCCGTAGCGCATCGACACCGCCGCACCAGGGGCGTTCGCCATCATCATCGGCACGAGGAAGGGCGAGACTCGGCGTTCGCCCTTGGCGAGCCGGATCTCGATCTGCTCCTCGAGTGTGTGGATGCCTCCGACGCCGGTGCCGAAGATGGTCCCGACGCGGCCGGGGTCGGCGATGAAGTCACCGGCCTGTGAGACCGCTTCGGCAGCGGCTGCGATCGCGAACTGTTCGCTGAGGTCGGCTCGCCGGGCATCCTTCGGTGAGTCGAAGTAGGGCGAGGGGTCCCAGTCCTGGATCTCGATGGATCGTCCGACCCCGTCCAATCCGGGTCCGAGCAATCCCTCCCAGTAGGCGGACTTCCCGAGGCCGCACGGAGCGACGACACCGAGTCCGGTCACTGCGATACGCCGTCCCTGTCCCTTCATCTCACTGCTCTCACATCACCACTCGGACGTCGACGGATCGATCAGAGCTTGGCAGCGACGAGTTCGTAGGCCTGCCCGACGGTCTCGATGCCCTCGAGTTCCTCCTCCGGGACCTCGACACCGAACTCCTCCTCGAGAGCCATGACCAGCTCCACGAGGTCGAGGCTGTCGGCGTCGAGATCATCGCCGAACTTGGCATCGGGCGTGACCTGGTCGGCCGAGACGGACAGCACCTCGACGGCGCACTTCTGGAAGCGGGCGAAAAGTTCCTGGTCCAACGTGGTTCTCCTTGATCGGGCGGACGGTGGTCCGGTTGGTGTGATGTGGCTGGTTGATGTTTGTCGTTGTCGTGGCCGCTGTCCGATCGACCAATGGTCGATCGGATGGCCAGGTGTCGCAGACGGAGCGGAGATCAGTCTACGAGATCGGTGCCGTCGGCACGGGCTTCCGGCACCGCGGTGTCAGTGCCCCATTCCGAGGCCTCCGTCGACCGGAATGACGGCACCGGTGATGTACGCGGCGTCATCCGACGCGAGGAACTGCACGACGCCGGCGATCTCGTCGGGGTCGGCGGCCCGGGCGAGTGGCACGGCTGCGACGATCTCGGCCATCCGCTCGTCGCCGAGGGCGGCGGTCATGTCGGTCGCCACCGGCCCCGGTGCCACGACGTTCACGGTGATCCCTCGCGAGCCGAGCTCTCGGGCGAGTGAACGAGCGAGGCCGATCAGGCCTGCCTTCGACGCGGCGTAGTTCGCCTGGCCGGCGGCGCCGAGCATGCCGACGACCGACGACATGAGCACGATCCGACCGCGCCTCGCCTTGAGCATGCCGCGGGCGGCGCGCTTGGCGACCCGGTACGAGGCGGTGAGGTTGGCATCGATGACACTCGAGAAGTCGTGCTCGGTCATGCGGAGCAGGAGGCCGTCCTTGGTGACTCCTGCGTTCGAGACGAGGACCTCGACCGGTCCGCCGAACTCTGCCTCGACGGCGGCGAACGCCGCCTCCACCTGGTCGGCGTCGGTCACGTCACACTTGACCCCGAACAGCCCGGGTGGTGGCGCAGACGAATTGAACGTGACAGCGACATGGTCCCCGAGAGCACGAAAGCGCTCGGCGCACGCGAGCCCGATCCCGCGTGAGCCGCCGGTGACCAGGACGATTCGAGGTCGGCGGGCGTCAGTCATCGATGCCACCGCCCCACTCGAGTACGCAACTGGCAGCGGTCATCCCGCCCCCGAAGCCCACCAGGAGCACCAGGTCACCGCGCCGGATCCGGCCGGCGTCGAGCGCATCGGCGAGCGCCAGTGGAATCGAGGCCGACGACGTGTTGCCGGTCCGGTGGATGACCGATGCAGCACGGTCCAGGGGGACCCCCAGCCGTTCGCAGGCGGCTTGGATGATCCGGATGTTCGCCTGGTGCGGCACGATCAGAGCGATGTCGTCGCCGGTGACGCCGGCGTGGGCCATCGACTTCTGGGCCGAGTCGACCATGATCCGCACGGCCCGACGGAACACCTCCTTGCCCTCCATCTGGATCGTGCCTCCCACGTCGGCACGGAGGATCGGCAACGCCGAGCCGTCGGCGTCGAGATCCCAGCCGAGGAGCTGTCCCGGACCCTGGACCGATTCGATGACCACCGCGCCCGACCCGTCGGCGAACAGCGGGGCGGTTGCCCGATCGTTCCAATCGGTGATCCGCGAGAGCGTGTCGGTGCCGACGACGAGTACCCGCTCCGCTCCGACGGCGACGAGACCGTGAGCGTGGACGAGTGCGTACACGAAGCCGGAGCAGGCCGCATTGAGTTCGACGGCCCCGCATCGCAGGCCGAGTTCGTGCTGAACGGCGGTCGCAGTGCCCCACTGCGAGTCCGGCGTGGTCGTCGACAGCACCAGGGCATCGATCCGTTCGGGTTCGAGGCCCGCCATCTCGAGCGCTTGATTGCAGGATTCGACGGACAGACCGACCGTGGAGCCGCCGATCCGACGCTCGTGGATCCCGGTCCGGGTGCGAATCCATTCGTCGCTGGTGTCCATGGTGGCGGCGAGCTCGTCGTTGGTGATCACCTTGTCGGGCAGCGCCGTGCCCCATCCGGAGATCACGGCACCGGTGGCTCCGGGGCGTGTGGCTGGCATGGTTCCTCCAATCGATGCCGGACGCAGTGGCCCGGCGTCGGTCGTTCCTGGTCAGTCGGTTCGAAGCCAGGCGATCGGCTGTCGGGCCGTGACCCGTTCGGTGTCGACGGCGATGAAACTCTGCAAGACGCCACGGAACGGGGAGCGAACCTCGTGGTCGCCGACGTGGCCCACGATGGTGCCGATGTCGATCGCCGAGCCGGCGTCGAGATCGGCGGGCGAGAAGACCCCAGCGGCGGGCGACACGACGAGTCGTTCGACGGCGAAGAGGTGCTCGCCTTCCACCAGCGGGGCGGCTGCCGATGGCTCTCCGCCGAGCCACTCGACGAACTTGTCGAGGTCGTCCGGTGTGGCGACCGAAATCGTCCTGGCGCCGTCCACGCTCCGCTTGGCCATCCCGGTCAGCACGCCACCGGGGCCGAGTTCGGCGAAGTCGCTGACTCCGAGGCCGGCCAGCGTCTGGAGGCAGTGCTTCCAACGGACCGGACTCGACAACTGAGCGGACAGCAACGCCGTCCACTCGTGACCGTGCTGGTGCGCTTTGGCGTCGACGTTGGACACGACGGGGATCTCGGCATCGCGGACATCGGCGGCGGCGATGGCATCTCGGAGCCGATCCCGAGCGGCGGTCATGAACGCCGTGTGGAACGCACCCGACACCTGGAGCGGCATCACCTTCTTCGCACCCAGTTCTTTGGCGTGGCGGCTGGCGGCCTCGACCGCACTCGGCGACCCGGCGATCACGACCTGACCCGGTGCATTGAAGTTGGCCACCCACACCTCGGCGTCGGCGAGGTTGCACGCGACCTCGACCTGGTCGTCGTCGAGGCCGAGCACTGCGGCCATGGTGCCCGGACGAGCCTGTCCCGCATCGTGCATCGCCGCCGCTCGTTCGGAGACGAGCACGACGCCCTCCTGGAATCCGAGGGCCCCGGTCGCAGCGAGTGCCGTGTACTCGCCGAGGCTGTGGCCGGCGCACCAGCTCGCCTCGACCCCGAGCCGCTCGACGGCGTCGAGCACCATGAGGCTGGCGACGAACGTGGTCAACTGGGCGTTGCGGGTGTCGCGGAGTTCCTCGGCGTCGGCGTCGAGGAGCAGCCGGCCCACGTCGCGTCCGGCGACGTCGCTCGCCTCGGCCACGAGTTCCCAACTCTCGTGGTCGACCCAGGGGCGTCCCATCCCGGGCCGCTGGGAGCCCTGACCGGGGAACATGAA
>JBMUCX010000087.1:0-11196 GCA_049458915.1 Ilumatobacteraceae bacterium | reverse complement strand
GGATCGCTGCCACAAAGTGGAAAGGGGTCAGTCGTCTTTGAGGGCGACGGCGTTGGGGGTGACGTTCATCTTCGGTTCGTACTCGGCCACCTCGACGTCTCGACCTTCACCGAAGAACTTGGCCCGCAACTGACCACGACACACCTCGCACGGTCCGTAGAACCGCTCGTCGACCACGGACCCGCATCTCGGACACTCGAATCCGGACACACCCGATGCTGTCACCGGTTGCATCATGTCGAGTTGCTCGGGCCCCTGATCCACCTCGACGACTGTAGGCGACATCGTCCCCGAGTGACCTCGCACACCCACCGGTTAGCGTCGCCGGGGTGGAACGGACCGTCCGCCCCGCCGCGCCGAGCGATCTCCCGGCTCTCGTCGAACTCGCCGCCGAGTACTGCGCGGCCGACGGCCACGAGTTCGACGAGATGACCGTTCGGGCCGGTTTCGCACCGCTCCTCACCGACGACCGGCACGGGATCGTGTTCGTCGCCGAGGTCGACGGCCGAGTCGACGCCTACGGGGTCGTCACCTGGGGATGGTCGATCGAAGTGGGCGGACCCGACGTGGTGCTCGACGAGTTGTACGTCCGCACGAAGGGCGTCGGTACCGGCACGCTCCTGGTCCGTGCACTCGAACACGAATGCCGCCGACGCGACGTGAAGCGGATCTTCCTCGAGACCGAACTCCCGAACGAGGCGGCCCGGCGGCTCTACGCCAGGGAAGGGTTCGAAGCCGACACCTCGATCTGGATGTCGAAGGAACTTCGATGATCCCGAGTCGCACCGGAGCGATACTCGGCATCACCGCCCTCGTCTCGACGTGCATCACCGGGTGCGCGAACGACCCCCCGTCAGCCGCCGTCGGTATCGAGGTCCGCGGCTGTGATCCCGGCATCGAACACGGCAGCGGCATGATCGTCGACACCGACATCGGGCCACTCGTCCTCACGTCCGCACACGTCGTCAAGGGTGCCCGCTCGATCACGGTGACCCGCGGCGACGAGCGGGCCCAGGCGACCGTCGTCGCGTTCGACCCCGAGATGGACCTCGCCCACCTCGCCGTCGACGAACTCGCGACGCCGTTCCCGTGGGCCGTCGACAGCACGGCGATCACCGGTGGTGAGGTGGGTTCGGCGTACGTCGTGCGAGACGGTCGAGTGGTCACCCTCCCCGTCACCGTCGTTCGCCGGATCAACATCAGGACCGAAGACATCTACATCGACGGTGAGACGCTCAAACCCGGCTACGAACTCCGAGTCGACATCGACCCGGGTGACTCGGGCGGAGCCGTCGTGGTCGACGGCGAGGTGATCGGGGTGGTCTGGGCGCGCAGCCGACGTGACGTCGACCGGGCCTACGGCATCGATCCCGACCGAGCCGGCACCACCATCACACGACAACTGCGAACCGGCGACCTCACCGGTGTCGACCTCACCCGGTGTTCGTGACCGAGCTAGCGACCCGCGCCCAGCTCACCAGAACCCGGTGAGTTGATCGGTCTCACCTGCTGCGTACCGCCGAAGTCGCTCCAGCGCAGCCGAATCGAAGACGTCGATCACGTCGTGCACCGCCTCCCGACCGGCCGCCCGTACGGCCTGGTCGAGTTCGGAGTGCCGAGCCGGGAGGTCAGAGGTGAGAACGAGCACCCGCTCTCCCACACCTCGCAGAGCGTGCAGGCGGCCGAGCGTCCGCCACACCGCATCGGCACTCGTGAGTCCACCGCGGTGCCGAACGAACGGTCCACCCAACTCGATCACCCAACGGCCACCGGTCGCATCGATCGCGACCTGGTGCACGGTCAGACCGGCTCCACGCACCCGAACCCCCGCCGATCCGTCAACCGTGAACCCTGCATCGGCGAGGACCTCGGCGACGAGATCCTTCGAGCCAGTCCGGTGACCGGGGTCGACATCGATCGGCGCACCTTCCTCGCCGACTCGACGCCGGGCCAGATCGACATAGGTCGGGTCGAGGTCGTACCCGATGAAGCGGCGGCCGAGCCGGGACGCCGCCACCAGTGTCGATCCGCTCCCCATGAACGGATCGAGGACGAGGTCGTCGGCGAACGTGTAGAGGTCGATCAGTTTCTCGGGCAACTCGACCGGGAACGGTGCCGGGTGCCCCACCCGCCGAGCCGATTCCGTCGGCACCGACCACACGTCGAGCGTCAGCGACATGAAGTCGTCCGTTCCGATGGTCGCCTCGTGGGGCAACCCTCGCCGTCGCCGCTGCTCGACGGTGAGCGCCCGCTGGAACCGGCCCTTGCTCGCCACGACGACCCGTTCCGTCAGGTCGCGCAGGACCGGGTTCGTCGGACTCCGGAACGACCCCCAGGCGCACGACCCGCTCGCCCCGGCTCCCTTCTGCCACACGATCTCACCACGAAGGAGCAGGCCGAGTCGATCCTGCAGCAGGTGGATCACGTCGGCCGTCAACGACCGGTACGGCTTGCGTCCCAGATTGGCGACGTTCACCGCGATCCGGCCCCCGGGTTCGAGCACCCGGACGCACTCGGTGAACACGTCGTGCAGCATCTCGAGGTACTCGATGTACGACGACGGCACCCCGTCGCGCTCCAACTCCTCCTCGTACTGCTTGCCGGCGAAATACGGCGGTGAGGTGACGACCAACGCCACCGACCCGTCGGCGAGCATCGACATGTCACGGGCGTCGCCGCAGACGAAGGGTTCGGTCACCGGTGTCGGCGACACCACCGTGTCGTCATCGCTCAGCACCGGTTGCTCGAACCGGCCGTAGAACCCCGAGGAGTCGTGCGACTCACGACGACCGACGCCGAAGTTCGAGGTCGACGTGCCGCGGGTCGAAGGAACCGCTCCGGCGCGCGCGCCCGACGTCGACTCCGCTCCCATGCCCGTCACGCTACGCGAGTGCCTCGTGCGCCCGCGCGATGGGTCGTCAGCCGATCGGACCGAGCACCCGATCGACGTAGTCGTTGCGGAACGTGCCGTCCGGGTCGAGACGAGCCCGGACCTCGGCGAACCGGTCCCACTCGGGGTACCGCGTCCGCAACGTCGCCGCCGACATGAAGTGCATCTTGCCCCAGTGCGGACGGCCCTCGTAGTCGGCCATGATCGCCTCGACACCCTGGAAGTAGTGCTCGTACGGCACACCCCGGTACTGGTGCACGGCGATCCAACCGCTCGTCCTGCCGTACCCGGTCGAGAGCGCGATGTCGTCGGCCGCCGACACCCGGACCTCGACCGGGAACAGCGTGGGGTACGACAGGTTCGTCGTGAGATCGCGAACCCGACGCAATGCTTCGGGCAGCGCCTCGACCGGGATGCCGTACTCCATCTCGACGAACCGGACCAGCCGCGGGCTGGCGAACACCTTGTCGCTGCGATCGATCACCTCGCGCTCGGACGCGACACCGGCGACCAGTTTCGCCACCCGGGGCGCCAACGACGGGAAGCGGCGGCCGACCCGGCACACGAGTCCGAAGGCAGCGTTCTCGGCGACGTACTTGTCGCGGACGTACGCGAACCGCGATGGCGGACGCGCCGACTCGTCCGTCCGGCGATTGCGCTTCACCTGACACCGCCGAGCGCCCGGCATCCAGAAGAACTCGGCGTGATCGGCACTGGTCGCGAAGGTCGGCACACCGTCGGTCACGTCATCGAGGAGGTCGTCGAACACTTCGATCGTCTCGTGAGCGTGGAGGTTGAACGCCGGGACGCACTGCAGTGTCACCTCGGTCACGACACCGAGGGCGCCCACGCCGACCCGCGCCACACTCCAGACCTCGGACTCCGCCGACTCGTCACAGCGGACCACGTCACCTCGGCCGTCGACCAACTCCATCCCGACGACCATCGTCGCCAGGTTGCCCCAGGCGAGTCCGGTCCCATGGGTGGCGGTGTTGATCGCGCCGGCGACCGACTGCACGTCGATGTCACCGAGGTTCGGCAGTGCCAACCCGACCGCTGCCAACTCCTCGTTGAGGTCGTGCAGGGTGATCCCGGCCTGCACCGTCACCCGTGAGCGTTCGGAGTCGACCGACACGACCCGCCGCATCCGCTCGAGCGACAGCAGCACGCCGTTCGTCATCGCGGCCGCCGTGAACGAGTGACCCGATCCGATCACCTTGACCCGGCGTCCCTCGGCACGAGCTCGTCGAACGACATCGGCGACCTCACCGGTCGAACGGGGTCGCACGACCTCGGCGGGAATGCACGACTGGTTCCGCGCCCAGTTCCGCACGACGGTCACGACGGCTCCCTTCGCACAGCACGCATCGACTCGACGGTAGTCCGAATCGGCGACCACTATCTTGGCGTGATGGCCACCACCACCACCGTCCACGGCACCTGCCACCACGACTGCCCCGACTCGTGCGGGTGGACCGTGACCGTCGACCGAGCCGACGGCGCCAGCGAGCCAGTCGCCGTCAAACTCCGCGGCAACCCCGATCACCCGTTCAGCGCCGGTGAGCTGTGCCCGAAGGTCAACCGGTTCCTCGACCGGGTCTACTCCCCCGATCGGATCCTGCACCCCATGCGTCGGACCGGGCCGAAGGGCAGCGGACAGTTCGAACGAGTCACCTGGGACGACGCACTCACCGAGATCGGCAGTCGCCTGAACGCGATCATCGCCGAGTACGGCGGCGAAGCGATCATGCCGTTCAGCGATGCCGGCAACCAGAGCATCCTCGCCACGCAAGGCATCTCGTCCCGGTTCTTCCACCACATCGGTGCCACCCGGTTGCTCCGCAACATCTGTGGTCCGACGGTCGGCGCCGGTGTGTCGATGACGTACGGAACCGGCCTCTGCGGTGACCCGATGGAGTTGGAGCACTCGGAGTTGATCATCCTCTGGGCCACCAACACCCGCCTCACCAACCGCCACCTGTGGCCGGTCATCGAACGGGCACGCTCCAACGGGGCCCGGGTGATCGTCATCGATCCGATCCGGACGATCACCGCTGAGGCCGCCGACGAGTTCATCCAGCCGCTCCCCGGTACCGACATCGCCCTGATGCTGGCGATGATGCACGTCATCATCCGAGACGGCCTCGTCGACCACGAGTGGCTCGCCGACCACACCCTCGGCTTCGACGAACTGTCCGATGCGGTCGCCGACTGGACCCCCGAACGAGCAGCACGCGAGTGCGGCGTCGACGCAGCGGTGATCGAACGACTGGCGACGACGTATGCGACGACGCAGCGGGCCGCGATCAGATCGCTGATCGGCGCCGAGCACCACGAGAACGGCGGCATGTTCTACCGCACCATCGCCTGCCTCCCGGCGCTGACCGGCGCCTGGCGACACCGAGGTGGTGGCCTGTTCCGCTCCGTCGGAGCCTGGCAGGACGAAGTGATCGACGAACACGCACTGGCCCGACCGGACCTGCTCGCCGGCCGGAACGTGCGGACGTTCAACATGAGTCGACTCGGTGAGATCCTCCTCGACGAACAGCCCCCGGTTCGAGCCATGATCGTCTGGAACTCCAACCCGTTGGTGATCGTCCCGAACGCCGATCGGGCGCGCGACGGCATGGCCCGCGACGACCTCTTCACCGTGGTCCACGAACAGTTCCTCACCGACACGGCGCGCTACGCCGACATCGTGCTGCCGGCCACGACCCAGATCGAGTCGGTCGACGTGACGAACGCATGGGGTCACCTGTGGCTCGGCTGGAACGAGCCGGCGATCCCACCCGTCGGGGAGGCGGTGAGCAACACCGAATGCTTCCGTCGGATCGCCGGTGCGATGAGCCTCACCGAGTCGTCACTGTTCGACGACGACATGACGATCCTGCGCGACGTCCTCCCCACGGTCGACCTCGACGAACTCCGCTCCGTCGGTTGGGTGAAGGTGCCGTTCCCCGACACGCCGACACCGTGGAGCAACGGTGGCTTCCCGACCCCGTCGGGACGCGTGGAGTTCGCCTCGGATCGTCTCGAACAGATGGGCCAGCCCCGGGTACCGACCTACGTGGCACCGGTCGAAGGGCCGACCGGGCCGCTCGCCGAGCGGTACCCGCTGCAGTTGATGACCCCGAAGCACCACACCCGCTTCCTCAACTCCGGCTATTCCCACCTGCCGAACCACGGACCACTCGAAGGTGGTCCGTTCATCGAACTCGACGTCGTCGACGCCGATCGTCGCGGCCTCGCCGATGGCGACCGGGCGAGGGTGTTCAACGACCGGGCGTCCCTCGAACTCCCGGTCCGGATCAGCAGTCGCCTCCGCCCCGGACTCACCTCGATCCCGTGGGGTTGGTGGCGCGACCATCACCCCGACGGCAAGGTCGCCAACAGCCTGACCAACGACACGCTCACCGATTGGGGTGGTGGCGTCGCCTACAGCGACACGCTCGTCGAGGTCGAAGCCCTGCCGCGGTGACAGGGGTAGCCTGCGCCGCATGGCAGGGGAACTCGTCTATGCGTTCCGGGTGATGCGGTTGCCCCTGCTCGACGCCGGGGGCTCCGAGATCGGCAAGATCAACGACATCGTCGTCGTGCCGGGTCGTCCCGGCCGTCCCCCGAGAGTCGTCGGGTTCGTGGCGTCGAGCCAACGTCGGCGGATCTTCGTGAGCTCCGGTCGCATCGCCGAACTCGACAGCGACGGCGTCCGGCTCCGCAGCTGGGATCTCGACCTCAACCCGTTCAAGCCCCGACCCGGCGAAACCCTGATCGGCAAGCAGATCATCGACCGCCCGGTCCCCGGCGGTGAACGGGTCAGCGACGTCGCACTCGTCGAAGTCGGCGACGGCCGCACCCACTGGTGGACGGTCGGCAGGATCCGACTCGCCCGACGCAGCGCACTCCGCCGCCGACCCACCTACCGCCTCGTCGAGTGGAGCGAGGTCCCGAATCTGTTCGCCACCGGGAGTGCCATGGAAGCCGAGGCCGCCCGCCTCCGCGAGATGCACCCCTCCGACGTCGCCCACGTCGTCAGGTCGATGCCACTCGCCCAACGTCGCCAACTGGCGGCATCGATGGACGACGAGCGACTCGCCGACGTCCTCGAGGAACTCCCCGAGACCGAACAACTCCGCCTCATCGAGGGACTCGACCTCGAACGACTCGTCGGCGTGCTCGACGAGATGGAGTACGACGACCTCGCCGACCTCCTCGGCGAGATGCCGCACCACCAGCGGGCAGCGATCCTCGCGGCGATGGACGAGGACGAAGCCGAAGTCGTCGCCCGCCTCCTGTCGTACGAGGAGTCGACGGCCGGCGGCATGATGACGCCCGAGGTCATCATCCTCGGACCGACCGACACCGTGGCGACCGCCCTCGCCGAACTCCGAGACCCGGACTGGACACCGAGCATCGCCGGGCAGGTCTTCGTGACCCAGGCACCGTTCAAGCCGCCGACCGGCCAGTACCTCGGTGTCGCGTTCGTGCAGCGCCTGCTCCGCGAACCGCCGAGCATGGAGCTGCGACACTGCCTCGCCCGGAACACCCCGACCGTCGGCCCCGACACCGCCGACCGGGCCGTGTTCGAGGAGTTCGCCTCGTACGACATGCTGTCGATCGCCGTGGTCGACGACGGCGGCCACTTCCTCGGTGCCGTGAGTGTCGACGACGTCGTCGACCGGATGCTCGGAGCCGGATGGCGTCTCCGGCACCGCCGCCAAGACGGCGCCGTCGATGCCGTCGGTGAAGCGCACACCGTTCCGGTCGGCGAGGTGACGTCGTGAAGCGCCGAACCGAACTCACCCGTCCCCGCACCGCCGCCCGATTCGACCTCTCCTACGACGCCGAGGTGTTCGGTCAGTTCAGCGAATCGATCGCGCGGTTCCTCGGCACCGGCCGGTTCCTCGTCTGGCAGACGATCGTGATCATCGTCTGGTTGGTGCTCAACGTCCTCCCGCCCGCGGGTTGGCAGTTCGACCCGTGGGGGCGTGGACTCGTCCTGCTCACCCTGCTCCTGTCACTGCAGGCGTCCTACGCGGCGCCGCTCATCCTGCTCGCCCAGAACCGCCAGGAGCGGCGGGATCGGATCGCCGCCGAACAGGATCGCGAGGTGGCCGAGCGGACACAGGCCGACACCGAGTTCCTCGCCCGAGAACTCGCCAGTGTCCGACTCGCGCTCGCCGACGTCGTCACCGGCGAGGAGTTGCAGGATCAACTCGAGGCACTGGTCCACGCCATCGACCGACTCGCCGACCGCATCGACGCGATCGAGCACGGGCCGGACCGTTGAGCGAGAACCGATCGACCGGCGCCGCCGAACGTCCGTACGGCACGTGGTCATCGGAGATCTCGGCCCGGGCACTCACCGTCGGCACCGTGAAGCTGATCGACGTGTGGGTCGACCCGGCGTCCGATTCGACCGTCTGGCTCGAAGGCCGACCTTCCGAAGCCGGCCGCCAGGTGCTCGTCGTCCGAGCTGCGGACGGCACCGTCCGCGATCTCCTGCCGGTCGGCTTCAATGCCCGCAGTGCGGTGCACGAGTACGGCGGTGGAGCGGCGTGGGTCGAGCAGGGTCGCGCCTGGTTCGTGAACTGGGATGATCAGCGGATCTGGACGATCGCCGTCGACGGGTCGGACGAACCACGGCCCCTCACCCGACCCGAGGCATCGCGCTCGGTTCGATTCGCCGACATCCGACCGTCCACCGATCTGCGCTGGCTCGTCGCCGTCCGGGAACGGCACGTCGACGACATCGTGACGAACGAGATCGTCCTCCTCGACGCCTCGGTTCCCGGCGAGCCCGTGGCGATCCACGCCGGCCACGACTTCGTCATGTCCCCACGTTTCGCCGCCCTCGACCGGATCCGCTTCGTGGCGTGGAACCACCCGAACATGCCGTGGGACGACACATCGCTCATCGAGTGCGCCTTCGATCCGGCGACCGGGCGGATGGACGCGCCGCAGGTCGTCGCCTCCGGTGCGTCGTTCATGCAACCCGTGGGCGACTCGGTCATCAGTGATCGATCCGGCTGGTGGAACCTCTGGAGGGTCACCCCGACCGACGAGACACCCATCACCGACCAACCGCACGAGATCGGCGGACCCGCATGGGTCTTCGGCCTCCGCGACCACGAATGCCTCGACGACGGCCGTCGGGTCTGGGCAACCGGTGGCCACCTGGTGATCGACCACGTGGCACATCACGTCGGCGCAGCGGTCGAACAGGTCACGGCATCACCCGGGGCGGTGACCGCCATCGTTCGCTCCACACACCACGAACCCCGGATCATCCGGTTCGACGCCGACGATCCGACCCGACGAACCGTGCTCCTCGAACCCGGCCCGACACCACTGCCACCGGACGACGTGTCGGTACCCGAACGCATCGAGTTCGCCACACCAGGGGGCGGCACCGCCTTCGCGTGGTTCTACCCTCCGACGAACACCCGCTTCGTCGGGACCGCCGGGACGCTTCCGCCGCTCATCACCATGATCCACGGTGGTCCGACCGGCGCAGCCCGACCCTGGTTCTCGATGGCCACCCAGTTCTGGACCAACCGGGGGTTCGCCGTGGTCGACGTCGATCACCGTGGCTCGACCGGGTACGGGACGGCATATCGCCGCCTGCTCGACGGGAACTGGGGGATCGTCGACGTCGAGGATTGCCTCGCCGCAGCCGGCCGACTCGCACAGGACGGCCTCGTCGACCCCCGCCGAATGGTGGTCCGGGGCTCCTCCGCGGGTGGGTTCACCGTGCTCGCCTGCCTCGCCGCCGGCGACGTCTTCGCGGCTGGTTCGTGTTCCTACGGGATCGCCGACTTGTCGATCCTCGCTGCCGACACCCACAAGTTCGAATCCCACTACACCGACCGTCTCATCGGGCCGTGGCCCGAAGCGCGAGACGTGTACGAATCCCGATCACCGATCCGGTCGTTGGAGCGCTTCGACGCTCCGTTGATCGTCTTCCAGGGCGCCGATGACCGCGTCGTCCCGCCGTCACAGAGCGAGTTGATCGTCAGTGCCCTCCGCGAACGTGGCATCGACTGCGAGTACCACCTGTACGAAGGAGAAGGACACGGCTTCCGCCGGGCGGACACCATCGAGCACCAGTTGACCGCCGAACTCGCCTTCTACCGACGCGTGCTCCGCCTCGACCGAACGGACGACGTGTCGTGACCTCAGATCGTCTGCGGGATCCCCGTGAACTCCTGCAATCTGACGCCGAACCCGACCACACGTCGGAGCAACTCCACCGTCGGCAGTGATCCGTCGCCGGCGAGCACCAGTCCGGGACGAACGAGGTCGTCGACGATCGCCGTGACGAATGCCGCCGCCGTCGCGGCGGCGGCCGTACCGACGAGTTCGGCGATCCCCACCACGTGACACTGTCGGGCACCCGACCCATCGGCACCACGGAGTTCGACCCTGAGCGCCCCGATCCCGCCTTCGTCGTGCGGTGCCCGCAGCATCGGGAGCCACGCTGTGAACCGATCCCGGCGTCGAGCCGATCGCCGAGCCGTCACCCGTTCGACGTCGGGAAACGCCCGATGGAGGAGGATCGGCGATGCGATCCGGGCGCGATAACTGTCCTTCGCCCCGACCGGTTCCGGATACCAACACAACTCTCGACCACTGCCACCCACGTGATCGACCCAGGTTCCGTCCCTCCACGCCGGTGAGAGACCCGAAAGTGCCCGGTGGTACTCGCGTGCGCATGCCGGCCCGGCGGTCCCGTGGATGGCGATGTGGATCTCGTCCACCACATCGAAACGCGATGCGAGATGCCGGGCCAGGAGACCCGACAGGCCGGGCGACATCGCCGCTCCGACCACCAATGATCGACCGAAGCCGCTCAGATCGACATCGAGGAGCGACACGGCATCGTCGAGCGAGTCCCCGGCCGTGACGACATGGAGGTCTCGGGCGAGCAGGTCCGGAACCTGCGGCGCATGCTCACCTCCGTGGGCGAGCACCACCACGTCGCCCGGGGACACACCCGTGACGCCCGACCACCGCGCATCGTGGACGATGACCGGGCGATCGAGGAGGAGACGATGAATCCGCCGAGCCACCACACCGCGCCCGACGACGTGAATGGTCGGATGATTCGTCATCCGACAGGCGGCCGGTCGGATCCGCCGGGAAGATCGAGTGGACGCCACCCTCCGTGTTGCGGCGGCACACCACCCGAGCCACGAAGTCGGATCCCGGCTGCGGCGACGCCCGTCATGAGCAACGCCGTGAGAATCCGTCGCAACACCTTCACGAGCCCGATCGTATCGACCGGCAGAAACGACGACGAGGCGCCG
>JBMUCX010000086.1:0-11282 GCA_049458915.1 Ilumatobacteraceae bacterium | reverse complement strand
CTCCGGCGCTCGCAGCGCGCACCGTATCTCCTGCGGAACGTCGACCGGCATCGGCAGTAGCGTGTCGACCGTGCCGGTCGTCGACCCGATCCCGTACCGGCCCTGGCTCGACCGGGGCCATGTCGTCGACGGGTCGTTCCGGTGGCGTCTCGGCGCCCGTCCGCTCGACCTCGACGAGTGGATCGAGTTCGGACCCGATGCCGACGGATGGATCGCCCGGAAGGTCGAGGTCATGGCCGAGCATCCGTCCACGGCCTTCGCCGTCATCGACGGGATCGAAGCCGAGTGCGAGGAGATCGCCGCCGAACTGCGCCGTCACCTGCAACGCCGTTTCCCCGATCGCCATCCGGACGGCTCGTTCGAAGCAGGAGGCGACCTGCACCCACTCGATCGTGCCGCTCGGCTCGTGCCGGAAGACCTCGTGGTGATGGTCGAGCGCGAGTCCGGACTCGTCTTCGGCGGCGGCTCGGTCTGCTTCCCGAACCGCTGGGACCTCCGGTCGAAACTCGGCCTGTCGATCTCCCGTGTCCACGCACCGGTCGATCAACTCAACGAACAGCTCGAAGAGGCGGTCGACGGATTTTTCGCCCGGCTCCGTCCGGATCGTTCGTTCTGGCGGCTCGGCTGGGGAATCCTCGACACGGCCGAGGGGTACACCCCGCTCGACGGCACGGCGGCGCCCCGTCCCACCTCCCTGACGCTGGACGACCTCCACGTCCGAGTCGAGCGCGAGACCTTGCGGCGTCTCCCGCTCACCGGAGCCGTCCTGTTCACCATCCGGACCTACGTGACGCCCCTTCGATCGGTTCTCGGCAACCTCGAGGACCGCGTCGCCATCGACTCCATCATCGATGCGATGCCGGACGGCGTCGTCCGGTACAAAGATCTCGCCGACATCCGCAGATTCGTGACCGCCGGCTGACCGTGCCGGGTTCTGCCCGACGAACGATCGTCCGCGAGGATCCTGGCGTGCACATCTCCGAATTGTTCTCCGTTTCCGGCAAGACCGTCGTGGTGACCGGCGGCTCCCGTGGGATCGGCGAGATGATCGCGGCCGGGTTCCTCGCGAACGGCGCCAAGGTCTACATCTCGTCGCGCAAAGCCGACGCCTGCGAGGCGACCGCGGCCCGGCTCACCGAACGATGGGGTGGCGAATGTCTCCCGATCCCGGCGGATCTGTCGGGCTCCGACGGTGCTGCCGCGCTGGCCGAGCGGATCGCCGATCGGGAGGAGCGGATCGACGTCCTGGTGAACAACGCCGGACAGGCGTGGGGCGCCCCGTTCGCCGAATTCCCCGAAAAGGGATGGGACCGGGTGATGAACGTCAACGTGAAGGGTCCGTTCTACGTCATCCAACACCTGATGCCGCTGCTCGAGGCGGCGGCGACACCCGACGACCCGGCACGCATCATCAACATCGGCTCGATCGACGGCCTCAGGCCACCGCGGCTGCAGACCTACTCCTACAGCCCGTCCAAGGCAGCGCTCCATGCGATGACCCGACAGTTGGCCGCCGAGTTCGCTCCCCGACACGTCATCGTCAACGCGATCGCTCCCGGACCGTTCCCCACCTGGATGCTGTCGACCGGGGTCGGCGGCGGAGGTGACGTCGAGAACACCGACTGGGACGCCATCGCTCGGGCCAACCCCCGTGGGCGGGTCGGGACCGCCGAGGACATCGCCGGGTTGGCGATCTTCCTCGCCAGCCGGGCCGGTTCGTTCACGGTCGGCGAGATCATCACCTGCGACGGCGGCATCGTCGTCTCCTGACGGAGACCGACCCGGCATGGCCCCGCCGCTGGTGATCGCCGGCCTCACCAAGTGGTTCGGGAGCCACCTGGCGATCGATGGCCTCGACCTCGAGGTCCCCGAGCAGAGCTGCTTCGGACTGGTCGGTCCGAACGGCAGCGGTAAATCGACGACGCTCCGCTCGGTGGTCGGCCTCGTCCGACCCGATGGTGGAACGATCGAGGTCTGCGGGTTCGACCTCGTCGACGACCTCGCTCGGGCACGCGCGGCGACCGGTGTCGTCCTCGATCCACTCCAACTGTTCGACCGCCTGTCGGCGCGCGAGTTCCTGGCGACCATCGGCACGCTTCGCGGTCTCGACCGAGCAACGGTGTCCGAACGCTCCGAGCAGCTCTTCGAGGCCCTGTCACTCACCGGGGATGCCGATCGCCAGATCGCCGGGTACAGCCACGGGACCCGGAAGAAGACCGCGCTCGCCGCCGCGGTGCTGCACCGCCCGCGCCTGCTCTTGCTCGACGAACCGTTCGAGGGTGTGGATCCGGTGTCCGCTCGCAGCATGCGCTCGATGCTCGACCGGTTCCGTTCCGGCGGCGGAACGATCGTGTTGTCGAGCCACGTGATGGATCTCGTCGAACGCCTCTGCGACCACGTCGGAGTGATCCACGCCGGCCGTGTCGTCGCACATGGTCCGACCGACACCGTTCGTGACGGACGCCGTCTCGAAGACGCCTTCATCTCCCTGGTCGGCGGGTCGGCACCCGACCCCAGCCGACTCGACTGGCTCGGCTGACGCCGGTGGACGCGACGGCGCTTCCCTGGCAGCGGGTGGTGTCCACCTTTGCCGCGCTCCGGTGGCGGCTCTTCCTCGGAGCGGTCCGGCGGGGCGGGACCGAGCAGGTCGGCGCGATCGTGTCCGTCGTCGTCGCTGCCTTCGTGGCTCTGGTCAGCGGAGTCGGTCTGGTCATCTCCGGACGGACGACGACCGAACCGGTCGAACTCGCCGTTGCGACGTGCACGCTGGTCACCGTCGCCGTCATCGCCTTCGGGATCGTGGCCGGCGTGACGCAGCCCGTCGATCCCCGGGTCATCGCGGCGCTCCCACTCGACGACCGACGGCGAGCGCTCGGCGTCCTCGTCGCGGCGGCGGTGGGTCCTGCCGGCATCGCCGGAGCCACGATCTGTGTGGCGTTGGCCGCGGGGATGGTCCGCACCGCCAGCGGTGCACCGGTCGTGCTCCTCGGTGCGGTGATCTGGGGGGCGACGCTGCTCGTCGTCGCCCGAACCGCCACGAATCTGCTCGCGCTCCTCCTGGCGCGATCACCGCGCATCGGACAAGTCGTCGTGGGCCTGTCGGGACTGGGTCTCGGCGGTGGGGTCCACCTCGTTCCGGTCCTCGTGGCCGGACTCGACGAGCCGTCCCGGGCGCGGCTCCTGGACATCGCCGCATGGACGCCGCCTGGCGCTCTCGGTGTCGCCATCGCCGCGCCGAGTCCAGCGGCCACGATCCGGATCACGATCGGAGTGGCGTGGTTGGTGCTCCTCGCCGGTGCCTTCCTCGTCTCGGAGCGCCGCCTGGCGACGTCGGTCAGGCGCGAGTCAGCTGCGTCGGCGAGGACGTCGCGGACCTCGGTGACGATGCTCGAGCGTCGGTTCGTCGACGGGCCGAGCGGTGCCGTCGCCCGACGCGGTCTGCTCCTGCGTTTCCGCCATCCCCGGACCGCGCTCGAAACGGTGACCGGAGCGGCGATCGGCCTCGCCGCAGCGCTCGCTCCGGCGATCCTGCGGGACGAGCCGGGTGCCGGGTCGGTGCTCGTCGGCGGTGCGGTCCAGCTCTCAGTGCTGTTCATGGCCGGCAACTGTTTCGGCACCGACGGTCCTGGGACCGCCCACGACTTCCTCACCGGCTGCTCGACGGCCGACCTGGTGGACGGAAAGCGACGAAGTGTCCTCGTCGTCGCCGCACCGGTCGCAGTACTCGGACCGCTCCTCGCCTCGGCGATCACGGGCGCCTGGGGCCATCTGCCAGCGGGCTGGTGCGTCGCCCTCGGCGGCCTGCTCGCCGGAACGGGTGCTGCGATGGTCCAGTCGGTCACCGTTCCGATCGCCGTTCCCGAGAGCGACAACCCCTTCGCGGGCGGCGACTCGGGCAGTGCGCTGGCCGCTGCGCTGCTCCTCGCCTCCGTGCTCATGGCACTCGCCGTGATCACGCTGCCCGTCGCCTTGGCCCTGTTCTGGGCGACCGATCGGGGTCGAACCGGGCTCGTGACCGGGTTCGCCGTACTGACGATCGGAGTCGGGTGGGCAGCGGGCCGCATCGGGAGACGGATCGCTCTCCGCCACCTCGCGCGTCGCGAACCCGAGTTCCTCGCCGCTCTGGTGCCGGTACGGTGACCCGGTGAACGCGCTGTCCGTCATCGTCCTGGTGTCCATCGCAGTGGTGGTCGCTGCCAACGTGCCACTGGTCCTGCGTCGACGGCGCCACGACCGACGTGAGGCGTCGCTCGCCGGACGGCGGTCCGGCGCGCCCACGACCGGCCCGTCCGAGCTCCGCGCCGCCCTCGACGCCGCGACCCGTTCGGCTCCCGGCCCCGAGCCGACCGGTGAGTAGGCTGGCGATCATGCACGCCGAACCGACCGATCTCGCCGCCGCCCACGACCGCGCCGACGACACCGAACAGGGTGAGCTCGAAGACGAGCTCCTGATCGAGGAGATCTCGATCGACGGGATGTGCGGCGTCTACTGACGGCGACCGATCGATCCGGCCACCATCCAGCGATGGACGCTCGACCGAGCGACCGACCGATCAGCGAACGCTCGCTCCGGCTCGATCCGCAGGTCGCCCTCCGGCCGGAGCCGTTCGGGGCGCTCGCGTATCACTACGGCAACCGCCGTCTGGTCTTCCTCAAGCACCCCGACCTCGTCCGGGTCGTCAGGGCGCTCGGCGACGAAGCCACCGTGGCCGACACGTTGGTCGCTTGCGGCATCGACACACGTCGTTGGCCGTCGTTCGAGCGAGCGCTGTCGTCCCTTCTCGATTCGGAGATGCTCCATGACAATTGCACCGACACCTGTACCGACACCGCTCGTTGACCAGCTGAAGCGGGGGCTCGACGCACCCATCTGCCTCACGTGGGAGTTGACCTACGCCTGCAACCTCGCGTGCGTGCACTGCCTGTCGTCGTCGGGTCGACGCGACCCCGGCGAGCTCACCACCGACGAAGCCAAGGCGGTACTCGACGAGCTCCACGACCTCCAGGTCTTCTACATCAACATCGGGGGCGGCGAGCCGATGATCCGCCGCGACTTCTTCGAACTCGTCGAGTACTCGATCGGCCGCGGCATCGGAGTGAAGTTCTCCACGAACGGCGCGTTCATCGACGCCGAGGCGGCCCGACGACTCGCCGCACTCGACTACCTCGACATCCAGATCAGCCTCGACGGTGTGGATGCCGCGACCAACGATGCCGTGCGGGGCGCCGGCTCGTACGACACGGCCCGTCGAGCGATGGAGCATCTCCACACCGCCGGATTCGGACCGTTCAAGATCTCCGTGGTCGTCACCCGTCACAACGTCGACCAACTCGACGGGTTCAAGGCGCTGGCGGACTCGTACGGCGCCCAGTTGCGCGTGACGCGGCTCCGCCCGTCCGGTCGCGGCGCCGACACCTGGCACGACCTGCACCCGACGAACGCGCAACAGCGCACGATCTACCAGTGGCTCCTCCGCCACGGCGAGACGGTGCTCACCGGCGACTCGTTCTTCCACCTCAACGCGCTCGGTGACGAGCAGTTGCCGGGACTCAACCTGTGTGGCGCAGGTCGCGTCGTCTGCCTGATCGACCCGGTCGGCGACGTCTACGCCTGTCCGTTCGTGATCCACGACGAGTTCCGAGCCGGCAACGTGCGCGAGCCCGGCGGGTTCGCACGGATCTGGCGGAGCAGCGAGTTGTTCGCAGAACTGCGCGAACCGCAATCGGCCGGCGCCTGTGCATCGTGCGGCTCGTACGACGCATGTCAGGGCGGGTGCATGGCAGCGAAGTTCTTCACCGGACTTCCTCTCGACGGGCCCGATCCGGAATGCGTCGGAGGTGACGGGGAAACAGCGCTCCTCCACGTCGGCGACGTGCCGCGTCCGGGAGCCGACCACTCGAAGCCGTTCACCCGGGCGACCACACCCACGCAGCCGGTGCCCGTCACGCTCGGGAGGCGGTGACGATGGTGTGGGTCCTGCTCCCGATCGCGTACCTGATCGGGACGTTCCCGAGCGCTGCGCTCGTCGCCCGGGCCAACGGCATCGACATCCGGCAGGTCGGTTCGGGCAATCCGGGCGCCTCCAACGTCACCCGGGTCCTCGGCTGGCGGCGCGGCATCTGGGTGTTCGTGCTCGACGCCGCCAAGGGTTCGACCGCCGCCGGCATCGGCCTCGTGCTGGCCGACCGGCCGACCGGTTACGCCCTCGGCGCCGCCGCGGTCGTCGGCCACGTCTTCCCCGTGTGGGAACGGTTCCGGGGTGGCAAGGGAGTCGCCACCGGAGGTGGAGTGTTCGGAGTGCTCTCCCCGATCGTCTTCCCGATCCTGATCGCGCTGTGGTTCATCCTGTCCCGCCTGACGAAGAAGGCGTCGCTGGCATCGATCGTCGTGGTGGCCTTGCTCCCCGTCGGGGTCGGCATCGTGCGTCGCGAGGTCTGGGAGGTCGTCGCGACGATCGCGATCTGCCTGCTGGTGATGGCGCGTCACCTCGGCAACATGCAGCGACTGGTCACTCGGAACGAACCCGGCATCCGCTGACCGGGTTCAGCGGACCACGGCCAGCAGAGGGCCGAGGTCGAGCGAGTCGAGCGCCGGTAGTTGTACGTCGACCGCGTCGTGGAGCAGGTGCTGCCAGAACTCGTACCTGAAGAAGTGCCGACCCTCTCGAACGACGTAGTTCAGGAGGAAGAAGCGGTAGGCCTCCACGAGGAACCGGACCTCGGCCTCCGACAGTGGGAACACCGAGTGGTAAGCCCGCAGGAACCGGATGAACCGGGGTTCGAGCAGGGTGTGCGACCCGTACGTCCAGACCGAGCGGTCGCCGGTGCTCGACGACACACGCGACAGGAAGTAGAAGTCGAGCAAGCGGGACTCGATCCTGAACCAGTCGTAGTCCCAGCGGCTGAACAGACTGAACCGGTCGGGGTCACCATCGACGAACTCGACCGAGAAGTTGCCGAGGTTCCAGTCGATGAGGACGGGGATCTTCGGCCAGTGGTCGTACCCCGACTCGTGGACCGCCGTCAGGAAGCGGTGCGTGTGCCGGCGGACGAGGTCGATCCGACTCTGGTCGAGTCCGAACCGTTCACCGGCGTTGCGGGCCCCGAGCATGTCGTACAGGTTCACGGCGTCGGATTTCGCTGTCTTCGACGGCGGCGGCACGAGTCGAGAGATCCCGTCGCACGCCCGGTGGAACCGACCGATCTCCTCGCCCAATCGCTCGACCTGGGCATCGGACAGGATCCTCGGCAGCCGGTCCTTGACCGTGACCTCCTCGTAGAACACCGCCCACATCTCGCCGTCGTACCAGAGGTACGGGCGACCTTCGGCGGTCAGCACGTTCGCCAGGAACGACTCGTACGGACCACCCTGCAAGAGCTGGGTCGCCCGGTGCAGCCGTTCGTGGTCCTCGGCGAACAAGAAGAACGACCCGTAGTTCGAGGACTTGGCGATGAGGTGCGAGCCGTCGTCGAGGGTCAGGCGGTACACCCGGTTGGTCGACACCATCGCGCTGAGTTCGTCGATCGCGGCGACCGCTCGCGGGTCACCGTACGCCTCCCACGCCAATCGCAGAACGGAACGATGCCGCTCGTCGGTCGTGTCCATCGCGCGAGCCTGGCACACCGCCGGCCGCATCACCCACCGCCCACCACCCTGACCACTTTGTGGCAGCGATCCTGCCCAAGTTCGCCAAGATTGCTGCCACGAAGTGAGCACCGGAATTCTGTGGCAGCGAACATGGCAGAAAACCGCGTGATCGCTGCCACAAAATTCGGGGGGCCCGAGGACTCCGGGCTCGAGGTTCAGCTCGGTCGGAACCGGCGCAACCGGAGCGAGTTCGTCACCACGAACACGCTCGAGCAGGCCATCGCTGCACCGGCGATCGCCGGCGACAGCCGACCCGACATGGCCAGCGGGATCGCCGCCACGTTGTACGCGAAGGCCCAGAACAGGTTCGCCTTGATCGTGGCCAAGGTCCGGCGTGACAGTCGGATCGCATCGACCGCCGCCCGGAGATCGCTCCGCACCAGCGTGAGATCACTGGCCTCGATCGCGACGTCGGCACCCGAGCCCATCGCGATCCCGAGGTCGGCCCGGGCGAGCGCCGCCGCATCGTTGACGCCGTCGCCCACCATCGCGACGACCCGGCCCGCCGCTTGCAGTTCGGCGACAGCCGCCACCTTGTCGGCCGGCATCACCTCGGCACGCACGTCGTCGATCCCCACCTGGCCGGCGACGGCGCGGGCGGTGACCACGTTGTCACCGGTGAGCAGGACCGGCGAGAGACCGAGGTCCCGGAATCCCTCGATCGCCGCCCTGCTCGAGTCCTTGACGACGTCGGAGACGGCGAGATGACCGAGCACGCTGCCGTCCGAACGTCGGAGTTCGACCACGGTCTCCCCGGCCGAGATGTCACAGGCCGACGTCGGCCGCCCGATCTCGTGATCGACACCGTCGATCGTGCCTCGAACCCCCGATCCGGGAAGGTTCCTGAACCCGTCGACCGGTGGGAGCGTCCCGATCTCGCCCCGCGCCGCAGCGGTGATCGCCCGCGCGATCGGGTGCTCGCTCCCCGCCTCGAGCGCCCCGGCGATCCGGAGCACCTCCAGGCGGTCGGCGCCGGGCACCGGACGGACCCCGACCAACTCCATCGAGCCTGTCGTCACCGTCCCCGTCTTGTCGAGCACGACGGTGTCGACCTGGCGGGTCTGTTCGAGGATCTCCGGTCCCTTGATGAGGATCCCGAGTTGGGCACCGCGGCCCGTGCCGACGAGGAGCGCCGTCGGAGTCGCCAGGCCGAGTGCGCACGGGCAGGCGATGATGAGCACCGCCACCGACGCACCGAACGACCGCTCGACGTCACCGGTGGCCAGGATCCAGACGACCAGCGTCGCGATCGCGAGCACGATGACGATCGGCACGAAGACCGCCGACACCCGATCGGCGAGACGTTGGACGGGCGCCTTGCCGGACTGTGCGTCCTCGACGAGTCGAGCCATCTGAGCCAGTTGGGTATCGGCTCCGACTCGAGTCGCCTCGACGACGAGCCGACCGTCGGAGTTCACCGTGGCACCGATCACGACGTCGCCGGGTTCCACGTCGACCGGCAGGCTCTCACCGGTCACCAGCGACTGGTCGACCGCCGACCGCCCGTCGACCACTCGCCCGTCGGTGGCCACGCGTTCACCGGGGCGGACGACGAATCGGTTCCCGACCTCCAACTCGGTGATCGGGATCCGTCGCTCCCGGCCGTCGTCGTCGAGCACCGACACGTCCTTCGCTCCGAGGTCGAGCAGCGAACGCAAGGCGTCGCCGGCACGACGCTTGGCACGGGCCTCGAAGTACCGCCCGGCGAGGATGAAGGCCACGACGGTCGAGGCCACCTCGAGGTAGACGTGGGCGACTGCATCGCCGTGCTGATCTCCGACGTCGAGCGACATCGACATCGTCATCCCGATCTCGCCCGCACCGCCGAAGAGCAAGGCCCACACCGAGTACAGGTACGCCGCCGTCACGCCGACCGAGATGAGCGTGTCCATCGTCGTCTGCCCGTGACGGAGGTTGAGGACCATCGCCCGGTGGAACGACCACGCCGCCCAGGTGGCGACCGGTGTCGCGAGCGCCAGCGCCAACCACTGCCACCCGTCGAACTGGAGCGGTGTGATCATCGACAGCACCAGGACCGGGAGTCCGAGAGTCACGGCCACGACGAGTCGACGCCGGAGGTCGGTCACCCGGTCCGTCGACGGAACGTCGGAGTCGTGCAGACGAGCGCCGTAGCCGGTTCCCTCGATCACCGAGATCAGTTCGGTCACCGGACACGAACGGTCGAGTCGGATGCGGGCCCGCTCGGTCGCGTAGTTGACGCTCGCGGTGACACCGTCGACCCTGTTCAACTTCCGTTCGATACGTGCCGCACACGCCGCACAGGTCATCCCGGTGATGTCGAGGTCGACGACGTCCGGGGCGGCCGGCGACCGGGCCGCCGACGGCGCATCGCCGGTGTCAGCCGACATCGGCGACGTCGAATCCGGCCTCGTCGATGGCTGCGACGAGCGCTGCACGATCGAGCGACACGCCGGTGACGACCACGACCTTGGCGTCGAGGTCGACGGCGACGCCGGTCACGCCGGGCACCACACCGACTTCGGCCTTCACGGCCGCTTCGCAGTGTCCACAGGTCATGCCCGGGACGGAGAACGTGATGTCGACGACGTCACTCATGACTTGACGATCCTTTCGATGGATTTCATCGCCTCGGTGATGATCCGGTCGGCCGCCTCGGCGTCATCGGACTGGACGGCGTGTGCGACACAGTGCCGGAGATGGTCGTCGAGCAGTCGGATCGCCACCCCCTCGAGGGCCCGTGTCGCGGCCGACACCTGAGTGAGCACGTCGATGCAGTAGGTGTCGTCCTCGACCATCCGCTGCAGTCCCCGCACCTGACCCTCGATCCGCCGCAGGCGGGTGAGCACGGCTGCCTTGTCGTCCCGGTACCCCGGAGTCGCTCGCTCGGCTCCATCCGCCACGCTGATACCCTAGGGGGGTATGAGCTCCGAGACAACCGACTCACGCTCCGAACACTGGGCGAAGCTCTGGGGCCGGGCCGATCCGACCACGGTCACCTGGTACCAGCCTCACCCCACGCGACAACTCGAACTCATCACATCGCTCGGATCGCCCGATGATCACGTCCTCGACGTCGGCGGTGGCGCGTCGACCCTCGTCGACGGTCTCCTCGAGCACGGCTATCGACACCTCGCCGTACTCGACATCTCCGCTGAAGCGCTCGAAGCGAGTCGGCAGCGCCTGGGGCAGCGGGCGGATCACGTCGAGTGGATCGTCGGCGACGTGCTGGAGGCCACCCGCCGCGGCGTCGACGTCTGGCACGACCGAGCGGTGTTCCACTTCCTGATCGACATGGCGGACCGGGCCCGCTACGTGGAGGTGGCACGAGTCGCCGTGCGTCCGGGACGTCACGCCGTCATCGCCACGTTCGGACCGGACGGGCCGGAGTACTGCAGCGGCCTGCCGGTGCACCGGTACACGCCCTCCGAGATCGCCGAGGCGTTCGCCGACGGGTTCGAACTGGTCGACTCCGGCGCCGAGCACCACGTGTCGCCGACCGGTGTCACGCAGTCGTTCATCGACGTGGTGCTCCGTCGCACGGGGTGACGGGTCAGCTCGCCGTCCCGACACCGTCAGAAGTCGAGGACCTCTTCGAACAGGTCGGCGAGCCGCTTGGCCTTGCTCTTCTTGGGCTTGTCACGCCGGACGTCAC
>JBMUCX010000085.1:0-11456 GCA_049458915.1 Ilumatobacteraceae bacterium | reverse complement strand
TCCCACACCGAACCGGAGAACCCATGTCCAAGCTCACCATCGGCCTCCTCGGAGCCGGCCGCATCGGCAAGGTCCACGCGGCGGCGATCGCAGCGACCCCCGGCGCCCGACTGGTCGCCGTCGCCGACGCCATCCCGGCGGCTGCCGAGGAACTGGCGGCCCAGTACGACACCGTCGTCCGGTCGATCGACGAGATCATGGCCGACCCGGCCGTCGACGCCGTCTTCATCACGACACCGACCGACATGCACGCCGACCTGATCGAGCAGGCGGCCCGAGCGGGGAAGAAGATCTTCTGCGAGAAGCCGATCGACCTCGACGTCCAGCGGGTGCGTGACTGCCTCGCCGTGGTCGCCGAGACCGGGGCGATGCTCATGGTCGGCTTCAATCGACGGTTCGATCCGAACTTCGCCTCGGTCCGTGCTCGGATCGACGCCGGTGCGATCGGTGCTGTCGAGATGGTGACGATCATCTCGCGAGACCCGGGTCCGCCGCCGCTGTCGTACATGGAGCGGTCCGGCGGCCTGCTCCGCGACATGACGATCCACGACTTCGACATGGCTCGTTTCCTGCTCGGTGAGGAACCCGTGTCGGTCACGGCGGTCGGTTCCGTGCTCGTCGACCCGGCGATCGCCGACGTCCCCGACATCGACTCGGCAGCGGTCACGTTGGTCACCGCGACCGGGAAGATCGCCCAGATCTCCAACTCGCGTCGGGCGGCGTACGGGTACGACCAGCGGATCGAAGTGCTCGGGTCGCTCGGGATGGCGCGGGCCGAGAACATCCACGAGTCGACCGTCGAAGTCGCGGGCGCCGAGGGCTTCACCCGGCCTCCGCTGATGAACTTCTTCCTCGAGCGGTACATGCCGTCGTATCGGGCCGAGGTGGAGCTGTTCGTCGAGCTGGCGGTCGAGGGCGGCACCGTGACACCGACGGGAGACGACGGCCTCCGGGCCCTCGTGCTCGCCGAGGCGGCGGTCCGCAGTCACGCCGAGCGCCGAACCGTCGACGTCAGCGAGATCTGACCCCCCGACCACGAGGTGTCAGACACCTCGTGGTCGGGGAATGTCACTATGTCCTGACAACTGGTTGACACCTGGGGCGACGGCTCCTAGCGTGAGCCGGGTGAGGACCATTCGACATTGGATCAACGGTGCGATCGAGACCGGGTCCTCGACTCGGACGAGCCCGGTCTGGAACCCGGCGACCGGTGAGCAGCAGGCCGAGGTCCTCCTCGCCGAACCGAGCGACGTCGACCTCGCCGTCGCTGCCGCGGCCGGAGCGTTCGAAACGTGGTCCCAGTCGTCGTTCAGCGCCCGGACGAAGGTCCTGTTCGCCTTCCGCGAGATCGTCAACCGTCGCTCGGGCGAACTCGCTGCGCTCATCACCGACGAGCACGGCAAGGTCCTGTCCGACGCCGCCGGTGAGGTCCAGCGCGGTCTCGAGGTCGTCGAGTTCGCCTGTGGGATCCCGAGCCTCCTGAAGGGGTCGTTCTCCGACCAGGTGTCGTCCGACGTCGACTCGTATTCGTTCCGTCAACCGCTCGGAGTGTGCGTCGGCATCACGCCGTTCAACTTCCCGGCGATGGTCCCGATGTGGATGTTCCCGGTGGCGATCGCCTGTGGCAACACCTTCGTCCTCAAGCCGTCCGAGCGTGATCCGTCGGCGTCGATGCTGCTCGCCGAGATGTGGGCCGAGGCCGGACTCCCAGCCGGGGTCTTCAACGTCGTCCACGGTGACAAGACCGCTGTCGACGCCCTGCTCGACCATCCTGACGTCGCCGCGGTTTCGTTCGTGGGTTCGACGCCGATCGCCGAGTACGTCCACGACCGCGCCGCCCGCAACCGCAAGCGGGTCCAGGCGCTCGGTGGCGCGAAGAACCATGCCATCGTCCTGCCCGATGCCGACATGGAGTTCGCCGCGCACCACCTCGCGGCCGCTGCGTTCGGGTCGGCCGGTGAGCGCTGCATGGCGATCTCCGCGGCGATCGCCGTGGGCGGCGCCGCCGAACCCCTCCTCGACCTCGTCGCGACCCAGGCCCGCGCCATCAAGGTCGGCCCGGGACGCGATCCCTCCAGCGAGATGGGCCCGATCGTCACGCCCGAGTCGCGGGATCGGATCGTCGGCCTCATCGGTGCGGGCGAGGAGCAGGGTGCCGACGTCCTCGTCGACGGGCGAGGCCTGGTCGTGCCGGGCCACGAGCGCGGCTTCTTCGTCGGCCCGACCGTCATCGACCGGGTCACCACGTCGATGGACTGCTACACCAACGAGATCTTCGGTCCGGTGCTGTCGGTCCTTCGCAGCGACGACGTCGACGAGGCGATCGCTCTGATCAACGCCAACCCGTACGGCAACGGCACCGCCGTGTTCACCAACTCGGGTGGCGCCGCCCGGAAGTTCGTCCGTGGCGTCCACGTCGGCATGGTCGGTGTCAACGTGCCGGTGCCCGTGCCGATGGCGTACCACAGCTTCGGCGGCTGGAAGGACTCCCTGTTCGGCGAGCACCACATCCATGGTCCCGAGGGTGTCCAGTTCTACACCCGGGGCAAAGCGGTCACGGTCCGGTGGCCGCACAGCGAGACCCCGAGCGATGCGTCGCTCGACATGCCGACGGCTCGATGAGGCAGCAGCGATGACCGCCACCCGCCGCTTCCTGCCCGCCGGCACCATCGCCGAGGGGGCCGACCCGGTCCGGCTCACGCCGACCGATGCCGGATGGACGTACTGCGGATTGCGCGTCATCGCCCTCGCTCCGGGCGAGAGCCGAACCCTCGACACCGACGACACCGAGGTGTTCGTACTGCCGCTGTCGGCGACCGCCGTCACCGTCACTGCGGCGGGGGAGACCTTCGAACTCGACGGCCGCACCTCGGTCTTCGCCCGTGTGTCGGACTTCGTGTACGTCGGCCGTGACACGGAGGTCACCATCACGTCCGCGTCCGGAGGTGAGATCGCGATCCCGTCGGCCCGCTGCGACGTCGCCCTGCCGCCGAAGTTCGGGTCGGCCGCCGACGTCGCCGTGGAGATCCGCGGCGGTGGGCAGGCCACTCGGTCGATCTCCAACTTCGGCAGTCCGGAGTCGTGGAGCCACGCCGACAAGCTGATGTGCGTCGAGGTGTACACCCCCGACGGCAACTGGTCCAGCTACCCGCCGCACAAGCACGACGACTCACCCGAGTGTCCGGTCGACAACGAAGAGGCTTATTACTTCCGGATCGGCCGGGCCGGTTCGACCGAGTACGCCGCCGACGGTTTCGGGATGCACCGCACCTACACCGGCGATCGCCCCGATCTCGATCCGTCGCAGTGGGTCGACGACTCGATGCCCGTCCGGGACGGTGACGTGTACGTCATTCCACGCGGTTACCACGGACCGTGCATCGCCGCCCCCGGTTACTCCATGTACTACCTGAACGTCCTCGCCGGTCCCGGTGGGGAGCGTTCGATGGCGTTCTGCGACGATCCGGCGCACCATTGGATTCGCGACGAGTGGGCGGACCAACCTCTCGATCCGCGCTGTCCGATGGTGACCGCCGACGGCGCCCGATTCCCCGACCCGACCAACTGACCAGGAGACCCCGTGTCCTCGTTCCTCGACCGTGTTGCAGCCGCCCCGATCTCGTGGGGGATCTGTGAGGCCCCCGGATGGGGCTTGCAGCTCCCCGTCGATCGTGTGCTCGGCGAAGCCCGCGACCTCGGCATTTGCGCCTTCGAGCAGGGCGCCCTCGGTTGGCTGCCCGCCGACCCGACCGCGCAGCGCGCCAAGCTCGACGAGTACGGCATGACCCTCCTGGGCGGCTTCGTCCCACTCGTGCTCCACGACCCGTCCCAGCGTGACGAACAGCTCGCCGAAGCCGACCGGATCGCCCGCAACATGGCCGCCGCCGGTGGCCGGTACTACGTCACGGCCCCGGTGCCGGCGCTCGACGACTGGCATCGTCCCGACTTCGACGAGGCCCAGTGGTCGGAACTCCTCGCCAACCTCGATCGGGTCGCTGCGATCGTCGCCGGCCACGGCCTCGAGCAGGTCGTCCACCCTCACGTCGACACCGACATCGAGACGGCGGACGACTTCGAGCGTTTCATCGCCGGCTGCTCGTCGAAGTTCTGCTTCGACACCGGGCACCTCACCATCGGTGGCGCCGATGTCGTCCGGATCGCTCGTGAGTACCGGGACCGGATCGGCATCGTCCACTTGAAAGACGTCGATGCCACGGCGATGGCCCGGGAGCGTTCCGGCGAACTCGACCTCATGGGCGCGACCCAGGCCGGATTGTTCCCGTCGCTGGGTGACGGGATCGTCCGGATCGCCGAGGTCGTCGAGATCCTCGAGTCGGCCGGCTACGACGGGTGGTACGTGATGGAGACCGACGTGGCGCTGACCGACGGTGAGCCGCCGCTCGGCGAGGGTCCGGTCCGGGGCGTCGAGCGCAGTCTGACCTACCTCCGCGGCCTGCAGTTGGCAGCGACGGGCGCATGACCGACCTCGAACTGCTCACCGTCGGACGGGTGTCCGTCGATCTGTACGCCGAGCAGCTCGACGTGCCCGTCGAGCAGGTCACGACGTTCCGGAAGTCGATCGGCGGCACGGCGACCAACGTCGCGGTCGCCACGGCTCGGTTGGGGCATCGCGTGGCGCTGTTCAACCGGGTCGGTGACGATCCGATGGGTCGCTACGTACGTCACGCCCTCGAGCACACGTTCGGGGTCGACACCCGATTCGTGCGGGTCGACTCCACCTACCGGACGCCGCTGGCGTTCGCCGTGATGGAGGACCCGGCCGAGCCGACGATCGACTTCTACCGCGAGCCCCAGGCACCCGACATGATGATCGAGCCGTCCGATGTCGACCGGTCCGTCGTCGAGGACGTGCCGATCTTCTGGTTCCCGACCTCGCGGCTGTCGGCCGAACCGAGCCGCTCGACCGTCCACACGCTGCTCGAGTGGCGTGCACGACGACGGCACACGGTGCTCGACCTCGATTGGCGGCCGAGTTTCTGGCCCGACCGGGAGGCGGCCACCCGCGAACTCGACCTCGTCCTCGACCACGTGACGATGGCGATCGGCAACCGGACCGAGTGCGAGATCGCCGTCGGTGAGTCCGACCCCGACCGGGCCGCCGACGCGTTGCTCGCCAGAGGTCTCGAAGCGGCGGTGGTCAAGCTCGGCGGCGACGGAGTCCTCGTCGCCACCGCCGACGGGATGCGGGAGCGGATCCCTCCGTATCCCGTCGACGTCGTGTGCGGCCTCGGCGCCGGCGATGCGTTCGGCGGGGCGTTCTGCCACGGGTTGATCTCGGGGTGGGACCTCGCAGCGTGTGCTCGGGCCGGCAACGCGGCCGGGGCGATCGTGGCGGCGCGGCTCATGTGCGCCGACGACATGCCGTACCTGTCCGACATCGAAACGGTCCTCGAGCGCGGCAGCGTGCCGGCCGGGATCTGAACGGCACGTCGTGGACCTCCTCACCGACCAGCGCTGGGCGGATCTGATCGCCGTCCGAGCCGAGCAACCCGGGCTGGCGCTCGAGCGACTGCGGAACCGTCGTCGTCGGCCGCTGCTCACCGATGGTCGACTGTTCATCGTCGCCGCCGACCACTCGGCCCGTGGAGCGCTCGCCGTGCCCGGGGAACCGTTCGCGATCGCCGATCGTCGCCGGACCCTGGATGCCCTGCTGGTCGCGCTGTCGAACGACGCCGTCGACGGTGTACTGGCCAGCGCCGACATCATGGAAGAACTCGCCCTGCTCGGGGCCCTCGACGACAAGTTGGCCTTCGGGACGATGAACCGCGGTGGCCTGCTCGGCGCCCAGTGGGAACTCGACGACCGGATGACGGCGTACTCGGCGTCGACGATCGCCGCCCACGGACTCGACGGTGGCAAGGTGCTGCTCCGCCTCGCCGACGACGACGCCGGCACCGCACCGACGCTCGAGGCGTGTGCCCGCGCGGTGGACGAGTGCGCCGCCGCCGGCCTGCCCATCATGGTGGAGCCCTTGCCGTACCACCGCGATCCGTCGACCGGTCGGGCCACGCTGCTCGACGACGAGGACGCCCTGCTGCGAGCGGTGGCCGTCGGCTCGGGCCTCGGCGGTACCACCACGTCGACCTGGCTCAAGGTGCCGGCCGCCAGGAACCCGGCCCGGATGCTCTCGACCACGACGCTGCCGGCGCTGATCCTCGGTGGGACGCCGGGCCCCGATCCGGAGGCGACCTATGCCTCCTGGGAGCGGGCGATGGAGGTCCCCAACGTCCGCGGCCTCGTCGTCGGCCGCTCCCTGCTGTACCCGTCCGACGGCGACGTGGCCGGTGCGATCGCTCGCGCCGCTGCGATCGTACGACCCTGAACCCGCTCGAGGAGACAACCATGCTGCTCACCACCGCCCAGGCGATCGTCAAGTACCTGATCGCCCAACGCACCGTCGTCGACGGTCGCGACGTCCCGCTCTTCCCGGGCGTGTACGCGATCTTCGGTCACGGCAACGTCACCTGTCTCGGGCACGCCCTCGAAGAAGCGCGTGACGAGCTGCCGACCTGGCGAGGCCAGAACGAGCAGGGCATGGCCCTCGCTGCAGTCGGCTACGCGAAGGCCACACGGGGTCGCCAGATCATGGTCGCCACCTCGTCGATCGGTCCCGGGGCGCTCAACATGGTCACGGCCGCCGGTGTCGCCCACGCCAACCGGCTGCCGCTCCTGCTGATCTCCGGCGACACGTTCCAGAGTCGGATCCCCGACCCGGTGCTCCAGCAGGTCGAGCACTTCGGCGATCCGACCGTCACCGTCAACGACGCCTTCAAGCCGGTGTCGAGGTTCTGGGATCGCATCACCCGTCCCGAGCAGGTCGTGCACTCGCTCCCGCACGCCGTGGCGACGATGCTCGACCCGGCGACGCGCGGCCCGGTGTTCCTGGCGCTCCCACAGGACGTCCAGGCGGAGTCGTTCGACTACCCGGAACAGTTCTTCGACGTGGTGGTCCACGAGGCCCCGCGGCCACGCCCGGATCGCAACCAGCTCCGCCGGGCGGCCGACCTCGTCCGGACCGCCACCCGTCCGCTCGTCATCTGTGGTGGTGGCGTCCACTACTCCGGTGCCGAGGCCGAACTGCAGGCGTTCGCCGAGGCGCACGGCGTCCCGGTGGTCGAGACCGTGGCCGGCAAGGCGAGTCTGCTCGCCTCGCACCCGCTGAACGCCGGTCCGGTCGGAGTGACCGGATGCGAGTCGGCGAATGCCCTCGCCGCCGAGGCCGATGTCGTGATCGCGGTCGGGACGCGACTCCAGGACTTCACCACCGGTTCGTGGACGGCGTTCTCCTCGTCGGCACGGTTCGTGGGCATCAACGCGGCCGGTTTCGATGCGATCAAGCACGCGGCGGCCCCGGTGGTCGGGGATGCGAAGGAGACCCTCGCCGAACTCGCGCCGATGCTCGCCGGCTGGACGGCACCCGAGGAGTGGGGCGACCGCGCTGCTCGAGCGACCGAGGGGTACCACGCCTACATCGACAAGATCGCCGCTCGGACCGATGCCGGCTCACCCGGGAGCGCCGAGTTGCCGACCTACGCCCAGGTCGTCGGGGCGATCGACCGGGTCGCCCGACCATCGGACTACGCCCTGACCGCCGCTGGGGGCTTTCCCGGTGAACTGAACAACGGGTGGCGGGCGAAAGGTCTCGACAGCTTCGATTGCGAGTACGGGTTCTCGTGCATGGGCTACGAGATCTCCGGCGGGTGGGGCGCCAAGATGGCGATGCCCGAGCGCGAGGTGATCGTGTTCGTCGGTGACGGGTCGTACCTGATGATGAACTCCGACCTGTACTCGTCGGTGTTGAGCGGCCACAAGCTGATCGTGATCGTCTGCGACAACGGCGGCTTCGCCGTCATCCACCGGCTCCAGACCAATCAGGGCGGTGCCGGGTACAACAACCTCATCTCCGACACCCGCAACGCCGGCGAGGTGTACGTCGACTTCGCCGCACACGCCCGGTCGATGGGGTGCGAGGCGGAGTCGGTGTCGACGATCGCCGAACTCGAAGCGGCGTTCGAACGGGCACGTGCGAGCGAGCGCACGTACGTCATCGCCATGAAGACGAGCGATCACGACTGGACCGAGGGTGGCACCTTCTGGGAAGTCGGCGTCCCCGAGGTGTCGAACCGGGCCGCTGTTCGCGACGCGAAGTCGGCGATGGACCAGGGCAAGCAGACGCAGCGACTCGTGTGAGGGGTCGTGCCGGGCGCATCCCGTCGGCACCGATCGTCACACCAGCACCGATCCCGAGAGGACGACATGATCACGATCATCAACGGCGGTACGCAAGGTCTCGGTGAGGCAGTGGCCCGACGGCTGCTCGCCACCGGATTCACCACCGGCCTGGTCCTCACCGGTCGTTCCGCCGACCGCGGTGCGGCGCTGGCGACCGAGTTGACCGGCCTCGGTCTGGCCACGATCTTCGTCGAGGCCGATGCCCTCGATCCGACGATGCCGGAGCGGGTGGTCGCTGCGACCATCGACCGGTTCGGAGCGGTGAACGGCGTCGTGAACGTCGCCGCGGCGACGAGTCGGGCGACCCTGTTCCAGGACACGCCCGACCACGTCGACCTCCAGATGGCTGTCAACGTCAAGGCGCCGTACTTCCTGATCCAGGCGGCGGCTCGCCACATGGTCGAGCACGGCAACCCGGGCTCGGTCGTCAACGTCGGTTCGACCACCGGCCACGGTGGACAGACCAAGTTGACCGCCTACGCCATGTCGAAGGGCGCTCTGTCGATCATGACGAAGAACCTGGCCTACGGACTGATGCGCCACGGGATCCGCGTCAACCAGGTCAACCCCGGGTGGATGGAGACCGAGTCCGAGCACCGGACGCAGGTGACCCAGGACGGGGCGCCCGAGAACTGGCTCGAACTCGCCGCTCCGGGTCGTCCACTCGGCCGACTCGTCCAACCGTGGGAGGTCGCGAACACGATCGTCCACTGCCTGTCACCGGACGCCGGCATGCTGACCGGCAACTGCATCGATGTCGATCAGTCGGTCCAGGGAGCGGGGGATCCGCCGCTGCCGGGTGTCGGCGACACGGTGTCGCCCTGACCGGTGTCGCCCTGACCGAGCGTCCCGACCGGCGCCGTGGTGCGGCGCGCGACGAGCCGTGGTGCGATCACCTGGTGGGTCGAGGTGGTCCGCCCGTCCTCGATTCGTTCGAGCAGCGCCGCGACCGCCATCTCACCGAGTCGCTGCCGGTTCTGGTCGATGGTCGTCAGGGAGAGGTGGCGCAGCGCTGCGACGAAGGTGTTGTCGTAGCCGATCACCGAGATGTCGTGCGGGATCCGCATGCCCCGCCGATCGATGACGTCGATCGCCCCGAGGGCGCTCAGGTCGTTCCCGGCGAACAGCGCCGTGCACGGCCGATCGCCGCCCAACGCCCGCTCGGCCGCCACGACGCCCGACGCCTCGGTGAACGCGGCGGTCTCCACGTGCGGGGTCAACCCGTGTCGTCGCATCGTGTCCTCGTACCCCTGGCGCCGGAGCGCTGCGCCGGCGCCGTTGCCGCCGTCGATGTGGCAGATGTGTCGATGGCCGAGCGCCACCAGGTGCTCGACGGCGAGTGTCGCTCCGAGGTGGTCGTCGCTGTTCACCGTGTCGACGACATCACTCGCCGCCGGGCGTGAGGCCACGACGACGGGCACCGATGCCGCCGCTCGTTCGATCCGGGCGAGATCGGCCCGGGACCCGGCCAGGATGATGCCGTCGACACGGAAGTCCACGAAGGTGTCGAGTGCGTTGAGTTCGTCGCCGTCGTCGAGGAAGGCGCTGTTGATCAGCAGCCGATAGCCCCGTTCGTCGAGCGCCCGCTTGATGCCGTCGGCGATCCCCGGGAAGTACGGGTTGTGGAGGTCGTTCACGATCAGTCCGATCGTCCCGGTGCGCTTGCTGGCGAGATGGCGGGCGACGAGATTCGGGCGGTAGTCGAGGTCGTCGGCGGCCCGCTGCACCGCCCGTCGGGACGAGTCGCTGACCCGGTCCGAGCCGCTCAGGGCGAGACTGACGAGCGATCTGGAGACGCCGGCACGTCGTGCCACGTCGTCCATCGTCGGTTTCGGCACTGCTGATCACCTCCTTCTCCGCTGCGGTTCTCCGGGCGGTTCCGAGCCCATGCCCGAATGACAGAACAAATAGCCACGACCTGGGGGGACCCGCCTTGACAGCGGACGATTGAAGCACAATGATTGGAGCGCTTCAACCATGGAGCAGGGCAGCGGCACGTGAACCGGCGTCGTTTCGATCAAGGCGCGAATTGCTGCCCGTCCCGAACTTCTGAGGAAGAACTACGAGGGGGAGAACACCCACATGATGAAATTGCGCAAGGTCATCGCCCCGGCGATTGCCGCTTCGCTCGTCCTGGCCGCTTGCGGTGGCGACGACGAGCCGGCCGCCGACGAGCCCGCAGCCGAGGAGCCCGGCGCCGAGGAGCCGGCGGGCGACGAGCCCGCCACCGAGGACACCGTCGACGCCAGCCAGGGCTCGGACCTCACCTTCCACATGGTGACGCACTCCGACGACGGCCCGTTCTGGTCGGTCGTCAAGCGCGGCATGGATGCGGCCTGTGAAGACGTCGGCGTCAGCTGTGTCTGGCTCGGCTCGAACAACGACCCGGGTGTCCAGGTCCAGATGATCGAGCAGGCCATCGCCGAAGGCTCGAACGGCATCGCGTCGGCGCTCGCCAGCCCCGACCAGCTCGTCGGCCCGCTGCAGTCGGCCGTCGCCGCCGGTATCCCGGTCGTGACGCTCAACTCGGGTCTCAACAACTGGCAGGAGATCGGCGCCCTGACCCACGTGGGTCAGGACGAGATCATCGCTGGTCGTGAGGCGGGCAACCGGTTCAACGCTCTCGGCGCCACCAAGGTCCTCTGCGGCCGCCAGGAGGAGTCGAACGTCGCACTCGAGGAGCGCTGCAACGGCGTCGCCGAGACCTTCAACGGTGAGGTCATCTCGCAGTTCGTCGGCCTCGACGCCGACCAGACCGAGCAGACCAACGGCATCGCCGCCGTGCTCGCCGCCGACCCGGCCATCGATGCCTTCATCGGCACCGGCCCGGTCATCGCGATGTCCGGTCTCGCCGCCGTCACCGACTCGGGCCGCGAGTTCAAGGGCATCGGTGGCTTCGACATGACCCCCGAGTTGCTCGCTGCCATCGACGCCGGTGACATCACCTTCACCGTCGACCAGCAGCAGTTCCTCCAGGGCTACCTGCCGATCATCCTCCTGTACCTGAACGTCACCAACGCCAACCAGGCTGGTGGCGGTCAGCCGGTGCTCTCGGGCCCCGGCTTCGTCGATCAGAGCAACGCCGCCCAGGTGGCCGAGCTCGTCGGCGCCGGTACACGCTGACGATCGGCATCACGCCGAGCGTGTCCTGATGGAGGGGGCCGGTCCGACCGGGCCGGCCCCCTTCGTCGTTTCCAACTCCA
>JBMUCX010000084.1:0-11559 GCA_049458915.1 Ilumatobacteraceae bacterium | reverse complement strand
GAGAATCGAACGGGCCTGGCGTGTCATCGGGAATCGCATTCCGTCGACCGTACCAAGGTTCGACGTCGCGACGCGCCGATGGTCAGGCCGGGACGTTCGTACGGCCGACACGGTCCCGGGCGATCACCGTCTTCATGATCTGAGCGGTGCCATCGCCGATCTGGAAGCCGAGGACGTCGCGCAGGCGCTGCTCCATGACGCCGCGGTCGTACCCGGCGTGACCGTGGACCAGCAGGCACTCGTGCACCACGTCGTACGCCAACTTCGGCGCCCACCACTTGCACATCGCCGCTTCGGCGGTGTGCGGGAGTCCCCGATCGGCAGCCCACAACGCCTGGAAACACAGCAGGCGGGCGGCCTCGACCTGGGTGTCGAATTCGGCGAGTCGGTGCGACACGCCCTGGAAGGCCGAGAGCGGCTGACCGAAGGCGATCCGCTCGGTGGAATACCGCCACGCATCGTCGAGCGCCGCTCTGGCGACACCGAGGACCTGCAGACCGATCAACGCCCGTGAGAAGTCGAATCCCTGCATGACCTGCACGAACCCACCGCCTTCGTCGCCGAGTCGGTGCGACACGGGCACCCGGACTCCGTCGAAGAAGATCGAACCACGGCCGATCGCCCGCTGTCCGTGGCAGTCGAACCGGGTCGTCGTGATGCCCGGTCGGTCCATCGGGACGAGCACCGCCGTGATCCCCCGGGCGCCCTCACCGCCGGTTCGACCGAACACGACCGAGATCTCGGCCTGATCGGCGGCCGAGATGGAGGTCTTCTCACCGTCGAGCACGTAGTCGTCACCGTCGCGGGTGATGCGCAACGACAGGTGGGCCGCATCGGACCCGCCACCGGGCTCGGTCAACCCCAGCGAGCAGATCACCCGACCCGCCGTCAGGTCGTGGAGCCACGGAGTCACCACGCCGGGATCACCGTGCTCGGCCATGATCTGGGCGTTGAGCGACCCGAGCAGGTTGATGTAGGAGATCGACAGATCGGCGGCGGCGATCTGCTCGTGGATCACCCCGGCGGCGACCTTGGTCGATCCCTGGCCGCCGAACTGCTCCGGGAGTTCGGGGGCGATCAGGCCGAGCGCCCCCATCTCGGCGGCGAGCGACCGATCGAGCACCCGGGCCGTGTCCCGCTCGACGAACCCCGGAGCGAGCCGCTCCGAAGCGAATGCACGGGTCATCTCGGCGAGCGCCAGCAGGTCGTCGTCGATGAATGCGTTGGGTCGCATTGCCGTTCGGCCGATCACGACACGAACTCCCTGAACCTCGGCGCCCGCTTCTCCTGCAGTGCGGCGACGCCCTCTTTCGACTCGGCGGTCTCGTAGTAGAGCTTGAGTGCGTACATCCCCATGCCGGCGATCCCGGCCTGGTGGGCGGTGTCCATGTTGAACGACCGCTTGGCGATCGCGATCGCCGTCGGGCTGCGTTCGCAGATCTCCTCGGCCCACGCCTGAACCGTGGCGTCGAGTTCGTCGTCGGGCACGCAGATGTTGGCCAAACCCATCTGTTCGGCCTCGTGCCCCGAATAGCGACGGCAGAGGTACCACATCTCACGGGCCTTCTTCTCGCCGACGACCCGAGTCAGATACGCGGTCCCGTAGCCCGGGTCGACCGATCCCATCTTCGGACCGACCTGTCCGAACACCGCCGACTCCGAGCAGATCGTCAGGTCGCAGATCGTCGCCAGCACGTTGCCGCCGCCGATCGCATACCCCTGGACCCGGGCGATCACCGGCACCGGCGCGTCACGGATGGCCGTGTGCAACTCCTCGACGGGAAGGCCGATCGTCCCGCGGCCGTCGTACTGACCGTCGTGGGCCGACTGATCACCCCCGGTACAGAACGCCCGGTCGCCCGAGCCGGCGAGCACGATCGCACCGATCCCGGGGTCGTACCCGGCCCGGTGGAAGGCGTCGATGAGTTCGTCGCACGTCCTCGCCCGGAAGGCGTTCATCTTCTCGGGACGATCGATCGTGATGTAGGCGACGTGGTTGCGGTACTCCACGACGATGTCGGTGTAGGTCTGGTCGCTCATGTCTGCTCCTGGTCCTCAGCCGGCCATCGTCAGGCCGCCGGAGACGCTGACGACCTGGCCGGTCACGAATGCGGCGTCCTCACCGGCGAAGAACATCACGGCGGGGACGAGGTCGTCGGGCTGCCCGAGCCGACCCATCGGGATCGCCCGACGGAACGCCTCGCGGAGCTTCTCGGGGTTGGCGGCGGCATCGGTGACCGATGCCAGCAGCGCAGTGTCGGTCGGGCCGGGGCAGACCACGTTGAAGGTCACCCCGTGTCGCGAGTGCTCACGGGCGAGCGTCTTCGAGAGGGCGATCAGCCCGGCCTTGCAGGCGGCGTACACGGCCTCACCGGACGAGCCGACCCGGGCCGCGTCCGACGACACGTTGACGATCCGGCCGTAGCCGCGCTCGACCATTCCGGGCAGGACGGCGTGGTGCATGTGGAGCGCACCGACGAGGTTGATGTCGATCAGTTTCGACCAGTCCTCGGGGGAGGTCTGGAGGAACGGGACGAACAGGTCCCACCCGGCGTTGTTGACCAGCACGTCGATCGGTCCGAGTTCGGCGACGATCCGTTCGACGGCCGTATCGACCGACGACCTGTCGGTGATGTCGCACCCGACGGCGACGGCACGGCCTCCATCAGCGGTCACGGCGTCGACCACGGCCTGCGCTGCCGGCACCGCGCGGTCGAGCACGCCGACTGCCGCGCCCTGCGCCGCGAAGGCGGCGCACAGCGCCGAGCCGATGCCGCCACCACCGCCCGTGACCACGACCGTCCGACCGGAGAATCTGTCTTGCGTCATGTCGCCAAATATAGCAAGGTATTGTCGTATCTGTCCAGAGCCGATTCGGCACCGACATCGACCCGGAGCGGGTGGAACATGACTCTCGATCTCAGCGAACAACAAGCGTCACCGCCCGGAAGCGAGTTCGAACTCGCCAACCGGATGTTCTTTCGGCTGTATCAATGTGCCAATATCCTGCACAAAGTCGGGTCGCGCGCCGTGGAGGCCGAAGGTCTCACCACTCAACGCTGGGCCGTCATGGGCGCCCTCAGCCGGCTCGACACCGGGATGGCGGTGGGTGAACTGGCGCGCTATCTCCAGGTGAGCCGCCAGAGCCTCGCCGGCGTCATCGGACCGCTCGTCGACGAAGGGCTGATCACCGTCCAGCCGTGCGAGTCCGACCGCCGCAGCCGGGAATACGTACTCACCGAGCGGGGCAGGACGCATTGGCGCGATCGGGCCATCCCGAAGATCACCGCGTTCTACGCCGACGCCACCGCCGGGATGTCGATCGAGGACATGAGCCACACCCTGCACTACCTCGTGCGGTTGATCGAGAACATGAACGCGCTCGACGAGCGCAGCTGACGCCCGGGCCGAGATCAGCCCGTCGTGCCGTCGGCGACGATCCGCGTCGCGATGTCGCTGTGGAACTCGAGCGCGTACCGGCCGCCCTCCCGACCGATCCCGCTGATCCCACAACCGCCGAACGGGGCGAGGAGATCTCGCACCAGGAACGTGTTGACCCAGACGATCCCGGCTCGGATCCGACCCGAGATCGACCGGGCCCGATCGTCCGACGACGTGTAGACGATCGATGACAAGCCGTACGGCGTGGAATTGGCGAGTGCCACCGCCTCGTCGTCACCGTCGAAGGTCTGAATCGTCAGCACCGGGCCGAACACCTCGCGCTGCACGATCTCGGCGTCGTTCGACGCAGGTTCGATCAACGTCGGTGCGTAGTGCTGGGAGCCCACCACGCGCTCTCCACCCCAGACGATCCGGTCACCGGAAGCACGAGCCCGGTCGACGAACGCTGCGATGTGGTCGAGATGATCGGGGTGCGCGACCGGGGCGATCGTCGTCGAGTCGTCGAACGGATCACCCATGACATGGGCGTCGGTGAGCGCTCGGAACCTGGCCAGGAAGTCGTCGACCACCGAACGCTCCACGAGCAGCCGGGTCCCGGCGAGACACACTTGCCCCGAATCCTCGTACTGCGCCGTCGCCTGTCGGGCCGCAGCATCGAGATCGGCATCGGCGCACACCACGAGCGCTCCCTTGCCACCGAGTTCACCGGTGAAGGGCACGAGGTTGGCAGCCGCAGCGGCAGCGATGTGACGTCCGGTCTCCGGAGATCCGGTGAAGCTGATGCGGCGAACCCGAGGGTCGGACACGAGCGCCGCACCGACCTCCTCGCCGATGCCCTGGACGAGGTTGAACACACCCGGTGGGAAGCCGGCCTCGACGGTGAGTTGCGCCAGCAGGGCCGCCGAGAGCGGCGACCACTCGGCCGGCTTCAGGACCACCGAGTTGCCCGCCGCCAGCGCCGGGGCGACCTTCCAGGTCGCCAGCATGAACGGGGCGTTCCACGGCGTGATCACGACCGCAGGTCCTCCGGGCAGCAGTTCCACCGTGTGCCGTGTCCCCCGCGCCGACCACGACTCATCGACGGTCGACTCGATCAGATCGGCGTACGTCCGGAAGTTCACCGCACCGCGAGCGACGAGTCGATCTCGCATCGAGCGGTGGAGGAACCCCATGTCGAGGGTCTCGACCCGGGCGATGTCGTCGTTGCGCTCGTCGATCAGGTCGGCGAGACGGCGGAGCCGCTCGGCCCGAGCAGCAGCCGACCACGTCGACCAGGCGGTGAAGCCCTCGACCGCAGCGGCGACGGCCGCACGGGCCACGTCCTCGTCCCCACGGGCGACACGCGCGAGCAGCCTGCCATCGACCGGGGACCGACTCTCGAAGGTCGCGGACGACCCGACCCACCGACCGCCGATCAGGTGTCCGGTCGGCACCCGGATCCCGTCGACGTCGGCCGTCTCGCTCGGATGAATGGTCGCGCCCTCATCACTCGACATGCGGCGAGTGTAGGAGTCGACCGCCGGAGCCGTATCGTTCCGCGCCGTGCCACCCGCGGGTCGTCCGCCGAAGCCGAGCCCGCTGGTGATCGCCGGTTACGTCGCGTACATGGCGGTCGGCTGGTACCTGTCCGGGATCGGCTCGGTCCTGCCCGAACTCGAGGACGAGATCGGCGGCGTGAGCGCTGCGTACCCCCTGCTACCAGGGACCATCCTGCTCGTCTGGGGGCTCGTCCGGGCCCGCCGCCAGCACCGTGCCCACCACGAGGTCCGCTACGCGGAGATGGTCACCGGAAGCGTGGTCGGCCTCGCCGCGATGGTCGTGGTGATGGGGGTCACGTCCATCATCCCGCTGAGCGTCGTCGGTGCGGTCGCCGCCGCGGTCGCCGCCGCCGCCCTGATCCGACTCCTCCCCGCCACGTTCGCCGTCGCCCGGCCCGATGACACCGAACGGGTCATGGTCCGTGCCAACGCCTGGTCGAGCCTCGCCTCGATCTCGTCACCGCTCGTCATCGGTGCCACCATCGGTCTCGGGATCGGTTGGCTGCCGGGCATGTCGGGGCCGATCGCCCTCGCCGCCGTCGTGACCGGCCTCGCGGTCCGTCGCGCCGGCCGAACGGTCGCAGTGGCACCGGACGACACCGTCGACGCGGCCTCCCGGCGGCGACCCGTCCCACCCTTTCGCCACTGGGGGCGCGCCTGGGCGGTCGTGACCGTCGGGATCGTGGTCGAATTCTGCTTCGCCTATTACGCAGCGACGTTCCTCCACGACGAGGTCGGCATGTCGATCGCCACAGCTGCAGCCGGAGCGTCGGCGTGGGGCGTCGGCATGGCGATCGGCCGGTTCGCCCTGTCGGTGCGCACCCCGCCCCGCTCGTTCACGCCGACGTTCGTCCTCGTCATGATCGGCTTCGTCCTCCTCTGGGGTATCGCCACCCCGGCGAGCGCGATCATCGGGATCGGCATCGCCGGGATCGGCGTCTCGCCGCTCTACCCCACTCGGATGACAGCCCTCCTGGCGAAGTTCCCGGAGTCACCCGATCAGGGATCGACGCGCGGTGGTATCGCGTCAGGAGCCGCATTGCTCGTCGCTCCGGCGTTGATGGCGTCACTCCGAGCGCTGAGCGACGTGCGGACCGCCTACCTCGCCGTCCCGGTGCTGCTGGTCGTGCTCGCCCTGCTCGACCGGGGTCGGGCGATCGAGGTCAGACCCGCTCGAGAATCGTGACGTTGGCCATCCCACCGCGCTCGCACATCGTCTGCATCCCGTAGCGGGCGCCGGTGCGCTGCATCTCGTGCACGAGCGTCGTCATCAAGCGAGCCCCGGTGGCACCGAGCGGGTGACCGAGCGCGATCGCTCCACCGTTGACGTTGACCCGATCGAGATCGAACCCGGTCGCTCGCTGCCATGCCAGGACCACCGATGCGAACGCCTCGTTGTTCTCCACGAGGTCGATGTCGTCCGGGGTCAGCCCCGTCCGCTCGAGCGCCCGCTCCGTCGCCGGGATCGGCGCCGACAGCATCTCGATCGGATCGCCGCCGGAAACGCTCATGTGATGGAACCGGGCCATCGGCCGGAGTCCGTGCCGTTCGACGGCGGACTCACTCGCGACGAGCACCATCGCTGCGGCGTCGGCGAGGCCGCAGGACAGTGCAGCCGTCAGCCGACCACCCTCTCGGAGAACCGGCAGGGCCCGCAGCCGCTCCGGGTCGGGATCGCGAGGGCACTCGTCGACGCGGCAGTCGTCGATCGGCACGATCTCGGCGTCGAATCGGCCTTCGTCCCGGGCTGCGATCGCGCGACGGTGTGATTCGAGTGCGAACGCTTCCATCTCCTCTCGACCGATGTCCCACCGCTCGGCGATCAACTCGGCGCCGCTGAACTGGTCGAAGCGCTCCGAGCCGTAGCGATCGACCCAACCGGGCGACGTGGTGAACGGGTCGTAGTCGGGATCACCACCGAACTCGAACGCCGACATCATCGGGACCTGGGACATCGACTGGATCCCGCCCGCCACGACGAGATCGGCGTTCCCGGATGCAACCGCCTGGGCGGCGAAGTGCACGGCCTGCTGCGACGACCCGCAGCGGCGATCGATCGTCACACCGGGCACGTGCTCGGGGTATCCGGCCACGAGCCACGCCGTGCGAGCGATGCAGCCGGCCTGCGGACCGACCGAGTCGACGTTGCCGAGCATGACGTCGTCGACGTCGGCCGGGTCGATCCCCGACCGGTCGACCAACGCACGGATCACGGTCGCTGCGAGATCGGTCGGATGGAGATGGGCGAGGCCACCGTTCCGGCGCCCGACCGGCGACCGCACGGCCTCGACGAGATATGCGGGAGCGTTGGAGGTGGTCATGACCTGGACGCTAAACCATCCGTGCGGGCCCAGGCCCCGAATTTCCGAGATCCGCATCACCCGGGATCGGTTCATCCCCTAGTGTTCGGCTACCGGCCTCGTGTCCGCTGGTCGGACACACCATCGCAACTCGCCCCAGGAGGCAGAACATGTCCACCCCGCTCGCCCAGCGTCTCCACCACACCGCCTACGTCACCAAGGACCAGGAGGCCACGCGTGCCTTCTACGAGGACATCCTCGGCTTCCCCCTCCTCGCCACCTGGTCCGAGGCCGACGAACTCTTCGGGGCGCTCCGCGTCTACTGCCACACCTTCTTCGGGCTCGCGGACGGCAGCGCCCTGGCCTTCTTCCAGTTCGCCAACAAGGAGGACCAGGACCTCTTCGACCCGGCGCTGCTCCCGTCACCGTTCCGGCACATCGCCCTCAAGGTCGATGCCGAGGGCCAGGCCGAACTCGAGCGTCGGCTCCGCGAAGCGAACTGGAAGCCCGAGGGCACGTACGCCCTCGAGCACGGCTACTGCCGATCGCTGTACACCGAGGACCCGAACGGGATGCTGCTCGAGTTCACCGTCGACGTGCCCGAGGTCGACGACATCGCCGTCGACCGGCGAAGCGACGCCCACGAGACGCTGAAGCGCTGGCTGGCCGGCGACCACACCAGCAACAACACCTACCGCTGACGTGGGGTCCGCCGCTTCGGGGGCTGCTCGTCGACGGTCGGTAACAGCGCCAAGTTCGACCATTCCTCCGACACGGCACTCGCCGTCTCGAGCAACATCGGCAGATACTCACCGATGAGGTGCTCGACCGAGGTCTCCGCTGCGTGCACCGTCACGTTCATCGCAGCTGCCGTGCGGCCTTCCGGACCGAGCACCGGAGCCGCGATCGAGCGGACGCCGATCGACAGCATCTCGTCCGACATCGCCCAGCCACGCTCGCGGATCGAACTCAGGGACTCGTCGAGTTGGGCGCGGTCCGGAACCATCCGAGGAATGACCCCCGAACGGGACGGCAGCGCCAGGACGTGCTCCAACTCGGTGGCGTCCAGGTCGGCGAGCAGTACCCGACCCATCGACGTGGCCGTTGCCGGGAACAGGGTCCCGATCTTCACCGAGAAGGCGATGATCTTGGCCACCGGCACCCGGGCCGTGTACACGATGTCGCTCCCGTCGAGTTGCGACATCGAACTCGATTCACCGGTCCGGCCGACCAAGCTCAGCAGATGCGGGCGGGCGACCTCCCACATGCCGAGGGCGCTGATGTACGACGTCCCGAGTTCGAGGGTCCGGGTGGTCAGGGTGTACGAACCCTCGACCGACCGGACGTACCCGAGTTGCTCGAGCGTGAGCAGCAACCGTCGCGCCGTCGGTCGGGCGAGGCCCGTCCGCTGGGCGACATCGCTCACGGTCAGACTGAACGCCGTCGGTCCGAATGCCCTGATGACGTCGAGCCCACGGGCGAGCGCCTCGACGAACTCACCGGTTCGTTCCTGTCGTTCCGCCACACCCACTCCTGTCCGTCGTCACCCGATTGCACCACTGGAAAGCCGACCCCCATCATGACCGCTGAATCGCCCTCCCGGCACCAACACCAACGAGGACCACTCGACGGCCTCGTCGTCGCCGACCTCTCCCGAGTCCTCGCCGGCCCGTACGCCTCGATGCTGCTCGCCGACCTCGGGGCGACGGTCATCAAGGTCGAGAGCCCGGCCGGCGACGACACACGGACCTGGACACCCCCCGAGAAGAACGGTGTCGCGACGTATTACATGTCGATCAACCGGAACAAGCAGTCGATCGTGCTCGACTTCAACGATCCCGACGACATCGCCCTCGTCCACGAGTTGTTCCGTCGATCCGACGTCGTCATCGAGAACTTCAAGACCGGAGGCCTCGCCAAGTTCGGACTCGACTTCGACACCGCCCACTCGATCAACCCGGCGCTGGTCTACCTCTCGATCAGCGGGTTCGGCACGGCCGAGGGCGCCTGGCTCCCCGGGTACGACCTCGTCGTCCAGGCCGTGTCGGGACTCATGAGCCTCACCGGCGAACCCGACGGCCCCGCCTACCGCGCCGGCATCTCGGTGTTCGATGTCATGACCGGACTGCACGGCACGATCGGCGTCCTCGCCGCCCTCAACCAGCGACGTGAGACCGGACTCGGACAGCACGTCGAGGTCAACCTCCTCTCGTCGGCGATGTCCGGACTCGTCAACCACACCGCCGCCTTCACCGCCGCCGGAGTCGTCCCCCACCGGATGGGGAACGCCCACCCGAGCGTCTACCCCTACCAACCGATGCCGACCAAGGACCGAGACGTCATCATCACGGCAGCCAACGACCGGCAGTTCCGGTCGCTGTGCAAGGTCCTCGGGATCGAAGAGATCGCCGACGACGAGCGCTTCCGACTCAACGCCGACCGGACGGCCAACCGGGAGGAACTCCATCCGATCCTGCTCGAACGACTGGCCGAGTGGTCTGCCGACGATCTCTTCATCGCTCTCAACCGAGCCGGGGTGCCGTGCGGCCCGATCAACTCGATCGGAGAGGGCATCGCCCTCGCGGAACAACTCGGACTCGAACCACGGGTGACGCTCGGCGAGGGCGACCGCCAGGTGGACCTGGTTCGCAACCCGATCTCCTTCAGCGGCGCCGAACCGACCTATCGCCTGCCACCGCCGGAACTCGGCGAACACTCCGACGACATCCGAGCCTGGCTCTCGACCGGGACGGAGGACCGGACGTGACCACCCCCACCTACCGCACCGGACTCGGCGCATCGGACGCCGACCACATCTGGCTCCTCGGACACGACCTCGCCGACGAGCTGCTGGGCAAGGTCACGTTCGGCGAACTGGCGTATTGGATGGTCGCCAAACGGCGGCCGACCGACGGTCAGCGAGCGATGTTCGAAGCGGTCCTCGTCGCGCTCGCCGACCACGGATTCACGCCCACGGCGATCGCCGCCCGCGTCACGTACCTGAGCGCACCGGACTCGCTCCAGGGAGCCGTCGCCTCCGGACTGCTCGGTGCCGGCTCGCGGTTCCTCGGCGTGACGGAGAACTCGGCCAACTTCCTCCACGACGCGCTCGCCGGTCTCACCGCGCATCCGACCGACGAGGCCGGGTGGGACGAGGTGGCGCGGCGGGTGTCGTCCATGGCGAAGGCCGCAGGTCGATACGTGCCCGGGCTCGGCCATCCGGTGCACAAGGCGGCCGATCCACGCACCGCGAAACTGTTCGCGCTCGCCCGTGAGCACGGTGTCTACGGGCCCCACCTGGCGCTGTTCGAGGCGATCGGACGCACCGCGCAGGAGGTCTTCGGGCGCCATCTCCCGCTCAACGGCGCCGGAGTGTGCGGTGCGGTCCTCGCTGACATCGACTTCCCGCTCGGGGTGAGTCGCGGGGCGGCGATCCTCGCCCGTTGCGCTGGCCTGCTCGGTCAACTCGCCGAGGAGATGGTCGACCCGATCGCCAACGACATCTACATGAACGTCGACCGGAACACCGACTACCGACCCTGATCCACGACCTCGGCGCAGGATCACCGATCCAGGAACCGTAGAGCGGTACGTTGTCCGACTGACGGGCACCCTGTCCGTCAGAGGGGAACCAACCACATGTCATACGCGCAACCAGGTCAACCGTCGAAGCGTTGGCAGGACTGGGTCGACAGCAAGCCGATCCTCAGCCTCGTCGTCGTCGGTGTGATCGCCACCCAACTCGGCACCTACTTCGGGTACGTCTTCCCGGCGATCGGTCTGCCGGTCCTGCCCTGGCCGTTGTACAACGGCATCCTGGCCTCGACGATCGCCGACGGCTTCAACGCCACTGTCGTCGACGAGGGCTTCGCCGTGTCGAGCAACTCGTTCTTCATGGGCCACACCCTCCACTTCGTCAACGGCGTGGTCTTCGCCATGCTGTGGGGCGTGATGTTCCGTGAGGACATCGCCAAGTGGGTCAAGAACAACGTCGCCCGTGGCCTCGTCTACGGCGTGATCATGACGATCATCTCGGCCGGCCTCCTCGTGCCGTACGCCTACGTCGCCGAACAGGGCTACGGCCTGTTCCTCTTCGACGGCCCCGACGGCTGGAAGCTGCCCTTCGGCATCCTCGTCTGGCACCTGATCTACGGCGCCTTCCTCGGGCTCCTCTGGAACCCGAAGGGCGACGACGCCTGACGTCACCACCGTCCTGACCGACCGCTGCCCCGCCCGCCGGCGGGGCCGCGTCGCTCGAAGAGTTCCTGCCGTCGGGCCCCGGGGCGCTCGCCTTCCTGCTGGTCCCCGTGGGGGCGGTC
>JBMUCX010000083.1:0-11747 GCA_049458915.1 Ilumatobacteraceae bacterium | reverse complement strand
CCGCCTCTGGCGGGCCGATCCTCACGCAAACGACCTGGGTCAGCCGACCCGGGTGGCGACGAACCGGGAGGAACTGTCGGCGATGCCGAAGCTCCCTCCGAGATCGATCGCCACGTCGACCGCCCAGGTGATCCTCGCCGGATCCGAGACGTCGAGCCGCTGGGCCGTGTAGAACGCCGTCGAGCCCCGCTCGATGTCACTGCACAGCAGGGCGGGTCCCTGGCAATCGACGACCGTCTGCGTGCCGGTCCCCGTCCGCAGCGAGAACCTCCCGGTGGTGAAGATGTTGCCCACCCCGAGGGCGTTCGACACCTGCTGATCGAGCGAGAACTCCAGCACGTCACCGTCGACGACGACATCACCCGTGTACACGTACTCGGAGTCGGCGATGTCGTTCGACCGGCCGACCAGCACCCCGTCACCCGAGATCTCGTGTGTTCGTCCGTCGAGACCGGCGAACGGGAGCGGCGCCACCGGCACCTTCAGCGAACTCCACCGCTTCGCCACGTACAGCTGGGGGTTGTCCCGAAAGAACACGATCGCCGGATCGCCGTCCAGGAACTCGTCCCACGGAGTCACCATCACTTCCACATCGACGTTCGCCGGCCGGTGGACGGGCACGTCGAGCGTCTCGGCGTCGTAGTACAAGACGTCGCACACGTCGTTCAGCGCGCACACGATGTCCCCGGCCTCGATCCAGTCCATCGTGAGTTCTTCATCGACCGTCGTCCCCAGGTCGTACGACACCTCGAACTCGATCGCCGACGACGAGAGCCGGGTCCGGACGACCCCGCCGTCCGACTCGTGGTCGACGTGACTCGGGACGGTGATGACGCTCCACGGGTCGAAGCCGACCCCCTCCGTCAGCACGTCGAGCACCAGCATGTTCGGACGACCGTCGCCGTCGTCGGTGTACACGGCCCACTCGGCCCGGGTCCCCTCGGCTGCCCCGTCGACCTCGTACACCGACAGCGTCAGGTAGAAGGCCTCGGGCCCTCCCTCGACGAGGCGAATCGGAGCCAGCCGATGACCGGCGGGCAGGTCGAGCACCTCCGACAGCCCCTCGGGATCGGTGATCTCGAACGTGGAGAAGCTCGACGGCACCTCGTTGGTGACCTCGAACGGGACGAGTGCATCGGCCTGGCCCCGGAACATCAGATCGACGGCCTTGCGCATCAACCCGACCTGGTGACCGTTGTTCTTGAAGCCGTACAGCTCCTCGAGCCACGCCGGGGTGATGTCGAGATGGTCCGAGTCGAGGTTCGCCATCGGTGACGCCACGTACTCGAGCGTGTTGACGTAGTAGACGGCGTCCTTCGCCGTCGGCTTCAGGTACTCGGCCCACTTCGACATGTCGGTGAACTCCAACCGCGACACGTCGACGAAGTACGCGTCGTGGTTGAAGGTGGTGGCGTTGTAGAGGACCCGGTCGGACACGCCGTGCGCCCAGTAGATGTAGTCGTTGCCGATCGCCATCTCCCGTGTGAATCTCGCCACCTCGTTCACGTCCGGGTCCGGGACGGGGAAGCTCGACCGGAAGACCTGGACCTCGCGGTCGCCGACGATCCGGCGGACGTCGCTCACGACCACGCCGTCGATCAACTCGTGTGACACCGGTTCGGCCGGTGTGAGCAGGTTCCCGGCATCGGCCGAGACCTCCTCGGCGACCGCTTCGACGACCATGAACCGCGGTCGTACACCCGCATTCGGGTCTGCGCCGTCGGGACCGTGGACGAACACGTCGAACTCGGCGCGGGCCCCACCCACGATCATCCCCCCTCCCCCGTTGTAGAGGTTCAGCGCGAAGAAGTACTCACCATCAGGATCGTCGGTCTCCAGGAACCGGGTCGGTGCGAGCCGGAATCCGGCCGGGAGTTCGTTGCGCTCGAACTCTTCGATCGCCGCCTGGTCCCGGAACTCCCACCTGATGTACACCGAACCGGGTGACGGCGGATCGTCGTCGAGTTCGCTCTTGACCAGGAAGTCGAACCAGGCGGCATTGCCAGGATCGAACACGTCCTCGGCGTGGTCGTACGCCTCCATACCGGCGAAGAGCTTCTTCGCCGTGTTCCTGAAGTCGGCCAGATCGCTCGGAGTCGGCAGCAGCGGAGTCGACGGCACGTCCACCACGACCCGTCCGAGTCCGTCGACGAGCGGCTCGGCCAACCGGATCGGTCGGGACATCGGGGGACTCGCCTCGGCAGCATTCCGGTCGAGAGCGTTGTACGCCTCGACGAAGTCCGCCGCGCTGTCGGTGTGGAACACGAGTTCACCTGCGGTCGATCCGTCGACCACCTCGAACGAACCGCTGACCGCAGTGGCGTGTCGGAGCGTCCGATCACCACTCGATGCTGCAGTCGGACCGTCCATCCACTGGGCGAACGTCAATGGGCGTGCCGGGTCGAGCAGGTCGAGGAGCGCCACCTCGGACGCCGGCTCGTTCGTGCCGTCGCCGACCAGTGCGTCGATCGATGCCTCCTCGCCGAGGGCCACCACCCCACCGGGGAGGTCGACGACGGTCACGTCCGCCGTCCGGTCGATCGCCGGCGCTCCGCCGGGAGCGACCACCAGGAGCACCGGCCGACCCGGCGTGGCGGTGGTTCGGACCAGAACGGCGGTCGTGATCGCCCCGAGCCCGCCGGCGGCCGAGGCCAGCGGGCCGATCTCCCCGAAAATCTCGGCGAGCATCGGGTCGGCCGCTCCGGAGAAGAAGGCTGCGAGATCGTCCGGTCGGACGACCTCACTCAGGGCCCGCAGGTCGGCAACGGCGAGGCCGTCGACCACCGGCGACAACGACGAGGCGATGGTACGGACAGCCTCAGCGTGCTCCAGCCCGGCGAGGTCGACCCCGGACTCGACGTCCTGACCGGCGGGGGTCGTGGACGTCTCCTCGACCTCCGCAGCAGGGCGCGTGTCTGCGGTCGATCCGGAGCATCCGGCCACGATGGCCCCGACAACCACGACCCCGGCGAGAGAGCGGCGTGCAGATCGAATCGATGTCACGCTCCGACGATCTCAGACGGCGACGGCGACTGCCGATTCGTCCGGCGATCTCGTGCCCGCCGACATCACGTCTCGGCGGCACCATCGGTGGCCCACACCGCTGCCTCCGTCAGCAGCAACGGCGTGAGCGCCGCCCAGCGCATCCTGAACCGGTACAGGACGGACAGCCGGAACAACGTCCGGGCACCCCACGACCGCGCACGACCACCACCGTCGGAAACATCGGTCAGCACGATCTCCGCTTCGGAGCGAGCGATGAGGACATCGTCGCCTCGCTGGAGCGCGCGCAGGAACACGTGGGCGGCCAGGTTGCCCACATCGATCGCCGGATCTCCGATCCCGACACCATCGAGGTCGATGATGCCGCCCCTCCCGCCGTCGAGGAGCACATTGCGGTCGTGGAGGTCGCCGTGCACCAGAGCGATGACATCACTCGGCGGCGGTTCCCCGAACAGCCCGGAGACCCGCTCGTGGGCATCCGCGAGCGGCGGATGCACTCGCCGCAGCACCTCGACCCACTCCTCGGTCGATCCGCCCGACGAAGCGACCGGAAGGCCGAGCCCGTCCACCGGAGCCGAGTGGAACCGAGTCACGACCTCGATCGCCGCGCGGACGGCCACGATGCGATCCAGAGAAGGTCCACGCTCGACCAGGAAGTCGTGGAGCGACCGACCCGGAACGGTGTCGAGCGCGAGCACCCCGTCACCGACACGTGAAGCGGAGGTCAGGCGGGGAATGTTGACCGGTGCTCCAGCCGCGTCGACAGCAGTGGCGACCGCTGCCCAACGAGCCGCTACATCCGGGGCCCGCCGTCGACGGATCACCTTCGCGTATCCATCAGCTGTCGCAACGACCGCTCGGCGGCCCGGCCGATAGGACCGGAGTGTTCCGTCCTCGAGGAGATCGCCGAGTGCTTCGAGCTCGGGATCCGTGAACGGTGATCGCTGCTCGATCCCCTGTTCGTGGATCACTGCATGGATCGGTGCGCTCGCGTCGTCCGTTGCCGTCCACGAGCCGTTCGGGCGAGGATGGATGACCGACCATCGATGGCCACCCACCGCATCGAGCGCCTGATCGAGGAGCGCGGCCGCGGTCGTCCGCCAATCCGGCTCGAAGGTCCGCGCGGCGAGCAGAGCTTGCTCGACCAGCGCGCACCCCAACCAGCGCCCGAATCCGTCGTCGGAAAGGCCCGTGGAGCGACGCCACACCGTGCGGAGCCGAGCCTGATCGTCGGCGGTCGAGCCCGGGTGCGGATGCCGGGCCTCGAGCACCATCAGGTGAGCCACGAGCGACGCGACGTCGCTGATCGGGTCGCCGACGGCGAATCGCTCGACGTCGATGAACGTCGACCCACCGACACCGACGAGGACTTGGCCGAGGTGCAGGTCGCCGTGGACACCTGCCATCGAGGCGGCAGCAGGCCGCCGCGCCCGCAACTCCACCGCCAGGCGACTTGCGGGCCCGACGAGGTCGGCGTCGACCGTTGCCAGTGTGCCGAGTGCCGCAAGCGCTGAGGCGAGTACTGACTCAGGATCTCGTCGCCGATGGGTCAGGGCGATCGTCGCCCGCACCTCATGGAGCGCTGCCAGCCGACGTCCGACCTCGTCGACGTCGAGGCTCCGTTCGAGGAACGCCGTAGCTCCGTCGACACCATCGACGGCGCGCTCGAGCGTGAGTCGACCGTCGGCCGACGCTCCGAGGGGCTCAGCGACGCCGACTCCAGCAGCGTGCAGCACTGCTGCGATGGCATTGCCTCGCATCCCTCGCGCATCCGGGAACCAGCGGACGTAGAGGTCGAGAGCAGCAGCCGTATCGGGCACTGCCGACAGGCGGAGGATCGCCCGTCGCTCCGGCTTGTAGCGCACCAGATCGATTCGACTCTTCGACTTGCGGAAACGCAGACCGTCGAACGACGGGAACTCGGCGATCATCCGGAGGCACTTCGACACCTGTGACACCTGCGCCAAGCCGGGCAACCCTGCGTCGTTCGGGAACACGTGGACGACGGTCCGACCGCTGGGTGCGAGTGCAACTCCCGCTCCGCACGGGGATCCGACCACCCGCTTCGTCATCGCCTTGCTGTGGGCCCGAGTCGCCACGTCCGGTTGGACGAACGTTCGAGCGTACGCAGGCACCGTGATCCGACCTCCGTCAGCGCCGACGTCGAGATCGAATCCGACCATCGCCGACTCACCGATCTTGAGCCGGAGGTAGTTCGGGCGGGCTGCTTCACACTCCACGCCAGCGGTCCTCAGCCACGGGACGACACGCTCGGGGTCGACCAGAACGGCCAGGTCTCCGAGATCATCGAGGCCGATCATCACCCCTCCGCCTCGTCATCGAGCGAGATCGCGGCCACGACATCTCGTCGACCGACCACGTCGGCATCGAGCAGCCGACCCTGGTCGATGTGCAGCACGACGTCCGGATCGAACTCGTCGCTGTCACCATGATGGACGACCAAGGTCGTCCGCCCGGCCGCGCTGTGACGGACCGCCGCAGCGACCAGTGCACGCGAGTCCGGATCCAACCCGGTCAGCGGCTCGTCGAGCACGAGCACGCTCGCTCGGCTGACCGCTGCACGAGCGATCATCAACCGGCGGGCCTGACCACCGGAGAGTCGGGCGCCGTTCTCACCGAGCAGGGTGTCATAACCATCGGGCAACGACTCGATCAGGTCCCGAAGGAGCGCACGAGCGGCCGCCTCTTCGACCTCGGCCGCAGTCGCCGCCGGGTTCCCGTACAGGATGTTCTCGCGGATCGTTCCGCTGAACAGCTCGATCTCCTGAGGGACGTAGGCGAAGCATCGGCGGTACGTCCGGAGTTCGTACTCATCGTGCGGGACGCCGTCGAGCAGTACGACACCGGACGTCGGCGAGACCAGACGGAGCAACACGGCGAGGGTGGTGGACTTGCCCGAACCACTCGGCCCGTTGACCACCGCGAACGTGCCTGCCGCCAGGTCGAACGACAGTCCACGGAGCGCGTCGACGGAGTCGTCGTAGCGGCAAGTGACGTCCTCGAACGAGATCGTGCCGGCCAACTCGGTCACCTCGCTCCCGCTTCCCGACACCTCCGGTTCCTCGCGCATCACTTCGAGCAGTCGCTCGGCTCCGGACCCGGCCTTCGCGAGGCGGCCTCCCTCACGTGACACTCGCCGCAATGGCTTGAACAGCATCCGTGCGTACGTCGTGGCGACGACGAGATCACCAGCAGTCATGTCGCCCGAGCGGACACGCATCGCTCCGACGTAGAGCACGAGTGCCAGGCCGAGACCGCTCATCGCCTCGGTGAGAGTGCTCATTCGCGCGGCGATTCGGGCCGCCTTGACGGCGGCCTTCTCCCCGGAACCGGTCTGCTGGGCGAACTGCTGCGCGGTCTCGGCCTCACGTGCGTACGCCTTGACCACTCGGACCTGGCGAAGTGTCTCGGCCGCGTAGGCGGCGGCATCGCCCTCCTTTCGACGCTGCCGACGTGTCACTTTGCGCAGGTCCCGGGAGGAACGCCGGAGGCGAACGGCCAGCAGTGGCATCGGTGCGAGCGCGGCGAGAGCGAGCCAGGGGTCGATGACGAGCAGGACGACCGCCATACCGATGAACAAGGCGCCGCGTTCGGCCAGAGCCAACCACGACGTCACGAGACCGTCGCGGAGGAGGTTCACGTCCCCCATCAGTCGGATGAGCAGATCACCGCTCCTGGCCGACACGTGGTACGGCATCTCCAGACGATGGAGGTGTTCGAACACCTGACGGCGGACACGGGTCGTCACCTTTCTTCCGACCTCGGCCGTGAGTACCGCGGCCCGTGCGGTGAGCACCCCGTGGAGCACAGCGATCAACAGCACGACGGCTGCGACGATCACCGCCAGTTGCTCCGGTTCGAGGTTCCATCTGGCAGGGCGCGCATCGTCGACCACGAGCACCTCGTCGAACAAGATCTTGATCGGCCACGGCTTGAGCAACTCGGCTGCGGTTGCGGCGAGCGCCAGGAGGAGCGCACCGATCAGAGGACCACGCTGACCGACGAAGGCGGACCGGAACGTCCGAAGCGCCTCGAGGAGGACTCCGAACCTGATCCTGCGGATCGACTTCGGGAGCAGGTTCACCACGTCACGGCCCACACCGGTCCGGCGATCACCGGGAACTCTCCGTCCGGAGTGCAGCGACTGCGTCGACCGTCCGACGCGCCACGGCGTCCCAGGTGTGGTCGCGGTCCATCCGGGCCCGCCCGATACGCCCGAGTTCGCGTCGTGCACCGGCATCACCGAGGAGTGCATCGACCGCTTCGACGATGGCCCCGGCCTGCCCCGGAGGCACGATGACGCCCGCCTCGCCGACGAGTGCCGGCACCTCGCCGACCGCTGTCGCCACGACCGGCAGTCCGGCGGCCAGATACTCCATGACCTTGATCGGTGAAAAATAGAAAAAGTCCGAATCCGGATAGGGCGCCATGCCGATCCACGCGCCCCTGATCCGGGTGATCGCATCCGCCTGATCGAGTGCGCCGGTGATCTCGAGATGCTCCTCGATGCCGCAGGCCCTGGCCGCCGCTGCCACTGCATCGGCTCCCGGCCCGCCTCCGACGATCAGCAGGCGGGCGTCATGGCCACGTCGTCGCAACTCCTCGAGCACCGACGGCAAGACCTCGGCGCCGTGCCACGGCTTGGGATGCCCGAGGAACCCGAGCGTCGGTCGAGGATCCGGTTCCACATCTCCCGAGAACAGACTCGGGTCGAACCCGTTGTGCTCCACGATGATGGGCCCGGCCCCGCGCACCTGACCCACACGAGCGCGCAAGGCCTCCGACACGACGACGACGAGATCGGCATCCCGAAACAACCGCATCTCGGCATCGACGTCCGGGGCGGAAACACTGCCAGGTCGATGTCGACGCGCCTCGTCCACGAGTGGTGCGTTCACCTCGAGCACGAACGGTCGCCCGATGCTCCTGGCGAACTCCAGACCGGCCACGTGTCCGAGGCTGTACCGCTCATAGACCACGTCCGGCACACCGTGACGATCCACCGTGCCGTCGAGCGAGTCGGGCCCGTGATAGCGCTCGACCGGGAACGGGAACATCGCGTCGGATCCCACCGGCCGCTTCGTGATCACGACCACGTCGTGCAGCCGAACGAACCCTGCAGCGAGGGAACGAAGGTGGATCGAGGCGCCCTTGTTCCCGTCCACTGCGATGCCGGAATCGGCACACAACTGGAAGATCTTCATCGGGGGTCGTCCGATCCGTCGAGTACGGACGCGTTGGAAACTCCGATCCGGTCGGCGAGTTGGCGGATCGTCACCTGCCGATCGAATCGATGGCCCACGGTCTCCATGCCGTTCGCCGACCACGAACGCCACGCCTCGTCATCGTGCAACGCACGACGGATCGTCGTGACCAGAGCAGGGACGTCACGCTCGGGCACGATCAGTCCCTCCACCCCGTCAGCCACCATCTCAGGAATACCTCCCACCGGCGTCGCCACGACCGGCAGTCCGACTGCCATGGCCTCGATGATCACGGTCGGCAAGGCGTCACGGTTCCCGTCGTCACCGGTGACGCACGGCGCAGCGAGGAGACGAGCGGTCCTCATGAGGTCGAAGACCGCCTCGCGCGTGGCGGGACCGACGAGGTCGACGTGCCCCTGGAGGCCGTATCGACCCACCTGGTCGACGAGGGCGTCACGCTGATCACCATCGCCGACGATGACACACCGGAACGAATCGCCGGAATCCCGCAAGATCCGACACGCTTCGATCAGGACGTCGAACCCCTTCTTCTCCACGAGTCTGCCGACGCCGAGGATCAGTTCAGGGTCGCGGTCGGAATGCGCCTGTGGCAACGAGTCCAACGGCAGTCCGTTGTAGACGACGTCGATCGTCGCCCTGTCGTCGACGAGGTGTTCGACGATGAACTCCCGGTTCGCCTCACAGACGGTGACGACGCACTTCGCCGCTGCAGCCACCTCGGCGAACACCCATCGATCCACACCGGTCCGATAGATGTCCTTTGCATGAGCGGTCACGGAGAACGGCACGCCGGTGGCGAGATGGGCGATGTACGCAGTGTGTGCCGCCACCGTCAGGAAGTGGGCGTGCAGATGCGACAGGTCGTGTTCCCGGACGGACGCGGCGAGTGCCAGTCCCTTCGTGAGAACCCGACGCTCCCGGCCCTCCGGCAAGTGCTGCAGGAACTCGACGGCTCGCTCAGCCGCAACCTCGCCGCCTTCGCTGCGGAGGCGATCGATGAGATCGGTCGATGACGAACCGCCCGAGTCGGAGAGATCGGAGATCGGCGCTCGCAGGAGTTCGAGCGCCGCGTGCCGCGGTTCGTCGTCGGCCCGAGTCAGCGAATGCACGCGGATCGGCAGCCCGAGCGCTTCGAGGCCGAGTAACTCGTTGAGGATGAACGTCTCCGACAGCCGCGGGAACTTTTTCAAGACGTAGCCGATCCGAGCGGTCGTGCTCATCAGGACTCCTTCGGTTCGATGGCGGACCGACGATCCGCTGACTGCGCCGTCACCGGCAGACTGGAACTCCGCGGTTCGACATCAGCGGCGAACCGATCAATTCTGCAACACGTTCGGCACCGTCGAGGCGAAGTCGCCGGTCGACCGGGCTGGAACGATGCCGCAAGTTCTCATCGACGAACCGCCGGAGCCGCGTCGAGTCGACCTCACTCCTCGTGGCCATGTCGACGAAGCCGAGCGCAGCCAACCGCTGGGCACGGAGCAACTGTTCGACACGTGGGGCGTCCCGTGGGACGAGCAACGCCGGTGTCGATGACGCGAGGATCTCACACGTCGTGTTGTACCCCGCCATCGCAACGATCGCGTCGGCCTCGGCAACGAGGCGGGTGTGGTCGCTGCTGAACGTCAAGATCTCGACGGGCGCGCCCGACGCAGCAAGGCTCTCTTCGACCTCGGCGCGCCGCGCCGGAGACAGCAACGGTCCGGTGACGACCACTGATCGGAACTCGGCCGACGAACCGACCTCGGCGAGCATCGAGGCGTACGCCCGCAACAGGAAGTGGCCGTCACCGCCGCCACCGACCGTGACGAGCACGGTCGGCAGGGAAGTCCTCGTCGACGATCGAGGCGGAACCCCTCGCGTGACGTAGCCGGTGTGTTCCACCGGACACCGCACAGCGGAGGCCAGTTCGAGTTCGACCGCCGTCGTGCGCAACATCTCGTCCCCGTAGACGAGGACCTGGTCGTAGTGGTCGTCGATCGCCGCCCACGACCCGTCGGCATCCCACGCTCGGCGAACCCGCTCCGAGTCATCGATGATGTCACGCAGACCGAGTACGAGGCGCGGCTTCGACGGGAGTCCACCGAGCGTCGCCAAGGCAGCCATCAGTTCTCCACCGACGCCGGTCGGCACGTGATCGACGAGGACGACGTCGGGTTCGAACGCAACGACTGACTCGCGGATGAGTCGCGAGCGGAAGGCGATGACATCGGCCACGGGGAGGCGCAACGTCCGGGCGACGTATGCACCATCGTCGCTCTTGCTGATCGCCGGAAGTTTCAGCAGGTCGACGCCGTTCGGCACGCTGAACGCTTGTGGTCGCGGGGTGCCGGTCACCAACAGCACATTCGTCGATGGAGAGCGATCGACGACCGCCTTGGCGATCGCCATCGTGCGGCTCAGGTGGCCGAGACCGTAGGAGTCATGGCTGTACATCACGATTCTCCGCGCCACCTCCACGAACGTACCGATCGATGTCACGAATCGTTCAACCGTTCGTCACTCGGACGTCACACGATCATCCAAGATTTGTCGAAGACCGTCGGCGAACACGTCGGTGCCGTGCGTCGCCGGAGCGTGGAGATCATCCGTCAGCCCGACATCGACCCCGACGAACGGCCCACGTAGGGATCCGTATCGGCGATGTCGACGGAGCGAGTGAGGTCGACGGCGCCTGAGCACGCGCTCGTCACCGACTCGTTCACGCGGACATCGCCGCCCGTTCGGCCGCAACATCGGGCCGCCGCCGGAACGGTACCTCTCGCTCGGCCGACGTCCGTCGGACGGCCTGGCCGGAAGAATCCGTGGTGTCGGAGGGGGGAGAAGGTTGCGCCAGCCCGGGAGATTTCCCGTTGCTGAGTGTTCATCATTCCTCCTGCTCGTCAGCATGACGGTTTGCGGCAGCACATGCAAGGACAAGTGCCCAACTCAAACCTGCAACAATTAGAGCAATGAAGGCGGAAATCGAGCGAATCATGGACCTCCAGCCGCTCTGGGACCATCGCAAGACGCCCGAGATGGACGAACGAGGGAAACTTGTGAGGGCCAACGGCCCAAACTGGCTTCGAGACTTCGCCGAAGAGCTCGCCGGCGAAATCGGGATACCCGTTACTGACCTCTTGGTTGAGGGGAGGGACGGCACAGGCCCGAAGACCGAGGTTCCCTGGTTTCGCTTCGCCAGCAAGGAGCGGTCCCCCAGCGCCACAACCGATTGGTACTGCGTCTACCTGTTCGACACTCAGGGCGAGGCCGCCTATCTCTCACTTGGACATGGCTCAACTGACTGGACCGGCGTTGACTTCCGGCCCAGACCAGCCGACGAGCTCCGAGCGCTCGGGCAGTGGGGTCGAGACGCCGTTGGCGACATCGCCGGCCAGAGGCCAGACCTCTCTCCCTCGATGTCGCTCCATTCGAGACGGAGCCCCCTTGGTCCCGCCGATGAGGCGAAGATCGCCGAGCAGGCAATCCTCTCTCAGCAGATGCTCGATGCCATCACAG
>JBMUCX010000082.1:0-11899 GCA_049458915.1 Ilumatobacteraceae bacterium | reverse complement strand
TCAGTCGATACCGGTCGCGAGCGCCTCGGCGTTGTCGAGCGACAGCCCGATCCGAGCGAAGAGCATCGGGAGATCGACCCCCTCGGTGCTCTTCTGACCGGCCAGGTACCGGGCGTACACGCCGTGGAGGATGCACGCCGTCTTGAAGGAGTTGAACGCCCGGTAGTACGCCAGGTTCGACAGGTCGGCACCCGTCGCCGCCGCGTACCGCCCGATCAGGTCGTCGCGACTCGGGAAGCCCGGCAGGGCGGTCGGAGGATCGGCCCCGTAGACACCGGCATCACCGGGTTCGACCCAGGCGTTGATCGAATAGGCCATGTCGGCGAGCGGATCACCCAGCGTCGCGATCTCCCAGTCGAGCACGGCCGTCACCGTGCCGTCGGCCGCGAACAGGCAGTTGTGCGGGCCGAAATCGCCGTGGACGACCCGGCCCGGTCCCTGCTCCGGGATCTTCGACACGAGCACGTCGTGCAACTCGTGCACCCGGGCCTCGTCGTGCCGGGCGGCCTCGATCGACGCGTTCCACGACCCGTACCAGGTCTTGAGTTGGCGGGCGACGTAGCCGTCGGGACGGCCGAGTTCGGCGAGACCGACATCGGCAGGATCGATCGAGTGGAGCGCTGCGAGTGTGTCGATGAACGACTCCCCCGCCCGGCGACGACCCGCCTCGTCGAGCCACTCCGACACATCGACAGCCGTGTAGAGCGCCGACCCGTCGACCTTGCCCATCACGTAGAAGTGCACTTCGCACAGGTCCCGGTCGTCGACGTAGGCGATGGGTTCGGCGACCGGCACGGCCGTCGGCCAGAGCCCGTCGATGATCCGGTACTCGCGCCACATGTCGTGCGCCTTCGGTAGCAGTTCCCCCTGCGGAGGTCGACGGATGACCAACTCCCGTCCGGTGGCGTCACGGAGGAGATAGGTCAGGTTGGAGTGTCCACCCGGCAGACGCTCCCACGTGATCGGCGGCGACACCTCCGTCACCGTGGGGAGCCAGGCGTCGATCACCGCCACGTCGAAACCGACCACCGCTCCACCGTCCGTCGTCATGCCCGAGAGCGTTGCACGCCCACGCTCACCACCTCCAACCGGCGATCAGTCGCGCGCGACGCCGGACATCACCACGGCGACCCGCTCACCGTTGCCGATCGACGCCCGCTCGGCGAGCACCCCGGCGAGGCCTGCCGAACCGGTGTGGCTGACGTGGAAGCCCGCCGACCTGGCCAGTTCGTTCGCCAGGAGCACGTCGCTCTCGGCGGCGACGACCGGTGCGCCGCCACTCTCGACCATCGCCTCGACGTCGGCGATCCAGTCGTAGGTCTCGTCGTCGAGGATCCCGTCGGCGGCCGAGTGCGGGTCCGGCCACGGTCGCATGATGTTCGACCAGTACCGCTCCGGATGATCGACCGCTGCGATGCGGGGCCACGCGTCGGCGAGTGGGGCGCAGCCCTCGGCTTGCACGGTGTCGAGTCGGACGCGTCGGCCGAGCCCGGCCCCGACGCAGGCCGCGAAGGCGCCGCCACCGACCTGCACGACGATCCGTTCCAGTTCGATCCCGGCGGCGGCGGCCTGCGCGGCGATCTCCCAACCGATCGTCCGACCACCGTCCAAGCAGAACGCGTTCTCCGGGCCCTGCACGGTGAACGGGACGGCTCCCGCCGCAACGGCCTCGCGGAACCGCAGCATCGCCGGGTCACCGGCGGGATCGTCGGGGCGGCGCTCACAGCGGTGCACCCGTGCGCCGAGTTCGTCGAGTCGTCGCCCGAACGCATCGTCCATCCACACGGGGACGAACACCTCGATCGGCCAGTCGACCCGAGCGGCGAGCGTGCTCGCCGCCAACGCCGCGTTGCCGCACGCCGCGATGGCGAGCGGTGGTCGCTCGGCGAGGAGACCGAGTTACTCGGCGGCGCGGAGGTGCAGCAGGATCGAGACCAAGTGCCGGGCCTTGTGGGAGCCCGCCACGTTCCCGGTCTCGTCCTTCACCCACAGGTCGAGACCCAGTTCGCCGGACAGTGCCGCACTCCGTCCGAACGGGGTCACCCGGAAGTCACCGGCGACCTCGAGCGTCAGCGACCCGCAGTCCGCCGCGGACATGCCGTGCGACTCGGCGAACGCCCACCATGCGAGGTACGGCCCGGTGACGAGGAACGGGTTCGCTCCCGGTTCGGTGAGCCGCACGAGGGCGTCGGCGGAAGGGACGTGCTCGCCGGTCGGAGCCCTGTGCAGGACGTGATGCGGATCGGCGCTCGTGGCGCTCGGGCAGCGCCAGGCGAACGGCTGGGCGATGTCGACCGCCCGCCCACACACGGCGCACCGGAAGCCGATCGTCACGGCGTGCCGTCTCCGGTCACGGGCCGGCGACCCGGGCGTTGAACTCGTCGATCATGTCGTCCCACACGCCGACGTAGCGCCGCAGCCCCCGCCAGAAGTCCTGGTGGCGACGCTGCTCGAACAACTCGAACGGAGTCCCCTGCTGCTCGACCCACGTGTAGTAGCCGAGTTGGAAGACCCGTCGACGATCGGCTTCGGTCATGTCGATCATGTGCTCGGTCGTGACATGGCCGAGATGCTGACCGAAGGCCTCGGCCGCATCGGTGTGGCTGTACTCACCCCGGTAGTGACGCTCGAGGTACTCCGCACGCGAACTCGGATACATCGCGCCGCCGTCGGTGGCGACCGTGACGAGGGCATCGTCGGGACCGAGGTCGAGCAGCTTGGCGGTCTTGATCGCCGCCAGCACGTTGCAGATCGCCGAGAACCCGAAATGCGGGAGGTGGTCGAGCACCTCATCGGGCACCCCCTTGGCTCGCGCCAGGTACTCGCGCCCCTCGGGCCGGTTGAACATCACGTCGAGTTGGTCGGTCGCGACATCGCTGATGGCACACACGACGTCGGTGTTCATCACGTTGTGGATGAGCGGGATGTGCTTGTCGCCGATGCCCTGGATGTTGTGCTCGCCGTAGCCGTTCTCGAGCATCGTCGGGCACTCCAGTGCTTCGACCGCGACGATCCGAGCGCCGTAGTCGTCCTTCAGGCGGTCGCCCGCGGCGATGGTGCCCGCCGAACCGGTCGCTGACGTGAACGCAGCCAGACGGAGGTCGCGGCCCGACGCCGACCGGACCGTCTCGAACACGTGGCCGAGCGCCCGACCCGTGACGGTGTAGTGGCCGAGGTGGTTGCCGAACTCGCTGAACTGGTTCAGCACGAAGTTGCCGGGGTCCTTCGCCAGGGCGTTGCAGGCGTCGTAGATCTCCTTGACGTTGGACTCGGTCCCGTACGTCCGGATCACGTCATCGGCGGGGTTCTCGCACCAGCGATTCAGCCAGTCGAAGCGCTCCTGGCTCATCCCCTCCGGCAGGATCGCCACGCCACGGCTCGCCATGATCCGACTGATCGCGATGCCGCCCCGGGCGTAGTTGCCCGTCGACGGCCAGATCGCCCGATGGCGGGTCGGGTCGAACTGCCCGGTCACGACCCGAGGCGCCAGGCACGAATACGCGGCGAGCACCTTGTGGGCGGTGATCATCGGGAACCGGTCTCCGAACACGACGATGATCGGGCTCTCGACACCGGTCAGTTCGCTCGGCAGCACGACGTGCTCGGGGACCGCCACACGATCGCCTCGGAGGTCGTTGTACCAGTGGACCCGCCAGAGGTTGCGGGCGTCGGGGCCCTGGTGATCGGCGTCGCCGACCCGGGTCGCATGGTCGAACGTCGACGGGTCGGCCAATTGAGCGAAGGTCGGGAGGGTGATCCCGCGTTCACGGAATCGAGCCACCGAGTTGTCGAGCGCTGCGTCGTCGACGACCCGATCGGCCAGGCCGAACTGGTTCTCGAGGGCGTCGCGATGGGTGTCGATGAGCGTCACGTTTGACATTCTGTCAAACGATCGCTCGTGACGGCGTGAGTCGTGACCGAACGCTCGACGACGCCGTCACCCGAAGAAGCCCTCCGGTTCGAGGGTGCTCGGCCCGACGTGGGCGTCGAGCCAGGCGTTCATCGCCGCAGCGCCGTCCCAGGTCTCACGGATCCGGGAGACGACCTTCGCCGTGTGGATCCATGCGGGTGCGCCGAAGTCCTTCGACGCCATGAGTCCCTTCCGGCGCAACAACTCGATCCGTGGATGGTCCTTGGGGTGGCCACGCGGCGCCGTCTTGAGTTCTCCGATCGCTCCGATCGAGTACCCGCTCCGCCTGATGTCGTCGACGATCCCCGCGATCTCCGTGCCGGTGTGTTCGGCGTCCACCGCCGCCCGGAAGCGTCCGAGTTGGTCCTTGGCCATCGCGTAGTAGCCGGTCCCGCACATCAACCCGGTCGACGACACCTGGAGGTAGAAGCCGGCGCCACCCTCCGACTCGGTGTACGCCCCCTGATGGGTCTTGTACGGCGGCTTCCCCTTGGCGAACCGGAGGTCGTTGTGCGGCCGGAACACGTGGAACTCGCCGAGATCGGCCAGTTCGGCCAGCACCGCCCGGACCGGGCCCCGCACGCTCGCTTCGAACCGCGGTCGGTTCGCGTCCCAGAACGCTTTCGAGTTGTCGGCTTCGAGCGCTGCGTAGAACTCGAGCGCGTCCCGGGGGATGCCGCCGCTCATCTCAGCCGGTCTCCCCCGCCGACCACCATGCGACGAGTTCGGCGGCGATGTCCTCGCCCCGGTCGTCCTGCACGAAGTGGCCTCCGGGCGAGAACGTCCGATGCGGCTGCCCGGCGGCACCGGGAATGCGGTCGATGAACTCCGACGACAGGTGGCCGAGGACGGGGTCGTCCGGGCACCACAGCGTGAGGAAGGGTTCGGTCCGCTGCTCGAGTGCTGCCCATGCAGCCCGGTTCTCGGCGACGGCACCGTGGTCGGCGGTGATCGGCACCAGCGTCGGGAAGGCGATCGCCCCTGCCATGTACGACCGATCGGGGAACGGCGCCCGGTACCCGTCGAGTTCGCGCTCCGTCAGCGTGCGGGCGACCACCGCCCGGGCGAACAACGCGCCGACGTCGACGAACGACGGTCCCTGCGAGAACGCCAACCACGCATCGAAGCCGGCACCGATCGACTCCCCGACCGGCAGCGTCGTGTTGCCGACGGCGACCCGTCCGAACTGTCCCGGCCGCTCGGCCACGAGCCGCAGGCCGATCAGCCCACCCCAGTCCTGGCCGAAGAACCGTGAGTCGGACGGGAGGTCGATCGCGTCGAGGAACCGGTGCATCCATGCCACATGGCCGTTGTAGGTGTAGGCCGCGACGTCGACCGGCTTGTCGGAACGGCCGAAGCCGATCAGGTCGGGCACGATGCAGCGATAACCGGCCGCGACGAGCGGCGGGATCATGCGCCGGTACAGGAAGCTCCAGGCCGGCTCGCCGTGCAGCAGCAACGCAGCCGGCGCATCGGCCTCCCCCACGTCGAGGTACGCCATGCGCATCCCGTCGACCTCGACGAACCGTGGCGGGTACTCGAAATCAGGTAGGTCGACGAACCGATCATCCGGCGTCCTCAGGAACTCGACGCCATCCGGGGTCGTGGTCGTGGTCGTCATCGGCTCTCCATCATCCGCTCTCGATTTCGCTCGTGTCGATCGATCGGTGCCGACGGAGAGACTCGAACTCTCACTGCCGAGGACCTAAACCTCGTGCCTCTGCCAATTGGGCTACGTCGGCCGACCGAGCCCAGCGTAGAGGACCGGACCCGGCCACGATCCGCCGATCTGCCAGGCTGGGCGCGTGCACGTCACCGATCTCCAGACGCCGGCGCTCCTCGTCGACGTCGACGCCCTCGACCGGAACCTCGCGGCGATGGCGGCGATCCATCCCGGACGTCGCCTCCGACCGCACGTCAAAGCCCACAAGTGCACCTCGTTGGCCGCCGCCCAAGCGGCACTCGGGCACGCCGCATTCACCTGCGCCACGCCGCGAGAGGTGGTCGGCATGGCCGCCGCCGGGGTCGGCGACGATCTCCTCCTCGCCAACGAGACCGTCGACCTCGAGCGACTCCGGGCGATGGCCGGGTGCGGTGTCTCGGTCACCGTTGCCGTCGACAGCGACGAGACGGTGCGGGCAGCGGTTCGGGCCGGTATCCGGTCGTGTCTCGTCGACGTCGACGTCGGACTGCCTCGCTGCGGCGTCCCACCCGAACGGTCCGGAGCGCTCGCCGATCTCGCCCGGTCGGCGGGGCTCGAGGTCCGCGGCGTCATGGGGTACGAGGGGCACCTGATGATGGTCACGGACGACGCCGAGCGGGCCCGGGCGGTCGAACGGTCGATGGACCTGCTGTTGGCGGCCCACGCCGACGTCGGCGGCGAGATCGTCTCCGCCGGCGGAACGGGCACCTTCGATCTGCACGACACCCGGCCCGAGTCGGCTCGCGTCACCGAGGTCCAGGCCGGCAGCTACGCCCTCATGGACACCCACTACGCAGGGCGCGGCGTTCCGTTCGAGCAGGCGCTGACCGTGCTCGGCACCGTGATCTCGGTCTCCGGGTCGAGATCGGTCGCCGACGTCGGCCTCAAGTCGCTCGGCATGGACCACGGCGATCCACACATCGACGGAGCGACCGTCTGGTTCTGCTCCGACGAGCACGTCACCTTCGCCCTCGACCACGACCACCTGCACGTCGGCGATCGGGTGCGGGTCGTTCCCGCGCACGTCGACCCGACGATGGCGATGCACGACGCGGTCTGGCTCGTTCGCGGCGACGACGTCGTCGACCGCTGGCCGATCGACTTGCGCGGCTGGTGAGTTCGTCGGTCGATCGTCAGTCGACCCGGAGCACGGTGGAACACCCCGGGTCCGAGAGAGGCGTCCGACGAAGCCCGGGCGGTTCACGCCAACCCCGTGGACACCGTTCGGACCGAAATGGGGCGCCCGCACATCGAGGAGGCACGTGGGGCCCGCTGACTGCACGAAGCCGTCGCCTCTGCGGACGTACGTCGGACGATGTGCGCCAGCGCTTCGGAATCAGACGGTCACGACGGTGACGAGGTCGTCGAGCCCGGCGAAGTCGTCAGGGTTCCGCGTGCACAGCGGCAGTTCAGCCGCGGCCGCTACGGCCGCGATCAGCACGTCGACGGCGCGCGGTCCCCGAGCCTTGCGGCCCTGCGCGACGACGGCGGCGTAGATCCGCCCGTAGGCGCGAGCAGCAGCGGCGTCGAACGGGATCGGGTCGAAGGCCGCCTCGGCACGTTGGAGCCGATCTTGGCGTCGAGCGCGCTCGGCGGCATCGCTGGTGGCGTGTGGGCCGGCTGCCAACTCGGCCATCGTGATCGACGTGACAGCCACCTCGCGGGGCAGTTGCGAGGCGTCGAGACGTTCGAGGTCGATCACCACCGAGGTGTCGAGGATGCCGCGGTCGAGTTGCTGTTCAGGCACGTGGGTCGATCCCGGCGTCGGCGACTGCATCGAGGTCGGCGCGGAAGCGGTCCGGATCGATCGCTGGCGCGCGATGGAAGAGACTGGCGACGGTGTCCGCGGTGACGAACCGCTGGCGACGGAGCGGGCTGAGTTCGCCGACCGGCTTGCCCGCCCGGGTCACGATGAAGGTTTCACCGGCGTCGAGACGACGCATGATGTCGCCGCTGGAGTTGCGGAGTTCGCGCTGGGTGATGGTCGTCGTCACGAGGCTGAGCGTGGCACGTCGTGCTACAGAGGGACCACCCGCTTCCTCAGGTGCACAGGATGTCCACCGTGAGCGGAGGCCCGCAGTGCGCGAGCACGGCACTTCTGAGCGGGGCCGACCTCGACAACGGCGAGATGCTCTCCGTCGCCCACGACCAGAACAAGGGCAATCCAGCACATCGCCACGCAACGGGTCGGGTGTGCCATCCACCCGCTGAAGTCTTGGGGACCGTGCACTCTTCGGATGGCGCCGGTCGGTCCGACTCCTCACCACCACTTCATCTCATCGTGCTGCCGAACTCAGTCGGACATCAGCACGGCGAGCAGGTTGCGGAACGCCCGACCCCGGTGCGACACGGCGTGCTTCTCGTCCTCGGTCATCTCGGCGAAGGTCCGTCCATCGCCGTCGTCCGGGACGAACAGCGAGTCGTATCCGAAGCCCCGGTCGCCGCGTTCGGCTGCGGCGATCGTCCCGTCGCAGACGCCGTCGACGATCACCTCGGAACCGTCCGGCCGGCGGACGAGCACACACGTCCTGAACCTCGCCCGTCGGTCGTCCACGCCATCCAAGGCACTGAGCAGAGCGGCCCGGTTCTGGGCGTACGTCGCGTCGTCACCGGCGAATCGGCCGGTACGGACGCCCGGGGCACCACCGAGCGCCTCCACCTCGAGACCGGTGTCGTCGGCGACCGCGGCCTGCCCGGTCGCCTCACAGATCGCGACCGCTTTCAGCCGGGCGTTGCCCTCCAGGGTGTCGGCGTCCTCCACGACGTCGGGGATCTCGGGAGGTCGTGGCACGAGATCGACCAGCGTGCCGAGGATCGCTTCGATCTCGGCGACCTTGTCGGGATTCGCCGATGCACACACGAGGGTCGACCGAACCGGGTCGGGAGCGGTCATCGCAGCGGCGGCGGCGTGGCGACGAGGGCACGTTGGGCCTCGACGATCCGGCCCAGTCCGCCCTCGGCCAACTCCAGGAGCGAGTCCAGTTCCCGGCGGCTGAAGGCCATGCCCTCGGCGGTGCCCTGTACCTCGACGAACCGGGCTTCACCACCGTCGGCAGGGGTGAGCATGACGACGTTCATGTCGACCTCGGCAGCGCTGTCCTCGACGTAGGGCAGATCGAGCACCGGCGTCCCGCCGACGATGCCGACGCTGATCGCCGAGACGAACGAGTGCAGCGGATGACGATCGAGATGGCCACGAGCGACGAGTCGCGCAAGAGCGTCGTGCAGGGCGATGAACCCTCCACAGATGCTCGCCGTACGGGTGCCACCGTCGGCCTGGAGCACGTCGCAGTCCACCACCACCTGCCGCTCACCGAGCGCCGCCATGTCGCAGCCGGCTCGCAGCGACCTTCCGATCAGGCGCTGGATCTCGACGGTCCGACCGCTCTGCTTGCCCTTCGCCGCCTCACGACCGACCCGCTCCGGCGACGAGCCCGGCAGCATCGAGTACTCGGCGGTGACCCAACCGGTGCCGCTCCCCCGCATCCAGCGCGGCACGTCCTCGTCGATCGACGCCGTGCACAGGACCCTCGTCCGACCGAACGACACCAGGCACGAGCCGGACGCCATCTCGGTGAAGTCGCGCTCGAACGAGAGGGGTCGGAGTTCATCGGCCTGGCGGCCGTCGGGACGGGTCATGAGGTACTCCTGGACGATCGGTGGACCCGCCGATGCTCCATCATCGGGACACGGCGGTGCAACTACGGCCGAAGTCGCCGTCGATTCCCTGCCATCATCACGACGTGGACCGGGACCTCGAGTGGAGTTCGACCGTCGTCCTCGGCGACGGCTCGAGCGCTCTGCTCCGGCCCATCACGCCCGCGGACGCCGACGCACTCGCCGCGTTCCACCTCCGCCAGGCACCCGAGAGCCGGTACTACCGCTACTTCTCACCGAAACCGTCGCTGACCGAGGACGAACTACAGCGTTTCACCACCGTCGACTTCGTCGACCGAGCGGCATTCGTCGTGGAGGACCACGGCGACTTCATCGCCTGGGCGAGCTACGAACGGTGGCGGAACCGGTCCGACGCCGAGGTGGCGTTCATGGTCGACGACCGACACCGCGGCAAGGGCATCGCCACCCTGCTCCTCGAACACCTCGCCGCGGTCGCACGAGCGAACGGGATCGACCGGTTCACCGCACAGACGCTCGCCGACAACCGGTCGATGCTCACCGTCTTCGCGAAGGCCGGCTGGCCGCTCCACCGCCGGTTCGACTCGGGAGTCGTCGACGTCGACTTCCCACTCGTCGACACCGAGGAGTTCGTCGACTCGGTGGAGCGACGCGAGCAGCGCGCCGATTCGCGTGCCGTCGCGCGCCTACTGCTGCCGTCGTCGATCGCCGTGATCGGAGCTTCGGACGTCGCCGGTTCGGTGGGCGAGGCACTGTGGCGACACGCAACGGCCGCCGCACGCTGCCCGGTGTACCCGGTCAATCCGTTCCGACCGACGGTCGCCGATCCGAACGGAGGCGATCGCTCCACGTTCGCATCGGTCGACGAGGTGCCCGACGAGGTCGGGTTGGCGATCGTCGCCGTCCCGCCGACTGCACTCGAGACGACGATCGACGAGTGCATCGCCAAGCGCGTTCGCGGAGCCGTGGTCGTGACCATCCCCGATCCGGGCACCGACGTCGCCGCCCTCGTCGAACGCGCCCGGACGAACGGGTTGCGCATCATCGGACCCGGGAGCATGGGGATCGCCTCGCCCCGACCCGAGACCTGGCTGCAGGCGGCACTCGTCGACGTCCGCCTCCCCGCCGGCTCGGTGGCCGTCTCGATGCAGTCGGGGTCGCTCGGCAGTGCCCTGCTCCGGAGCGCTGCCGAGTTGCGACTCGGCTTGTCGTGGTTCGTGTCGCTCGGCGACAAGCACGACGTGTCGGCCAACGACCTCCTCCAGTTCTGGGAGGACGACGACGCGACCACCGTCATCGCGCTCTACACCGAGTCCTTCGGCAATCCGAGGAAGTTCGCCCGGATCGCCCGACGGGTGTCGGCGAAGCGCCCGATCGTGGCGGTACGGACCGGGGCGGCACTGATCGGCACGGCGAACGACGCAGTGTTCCGGCAGACCGGCCTCATCGAGGTGCCGACCGTCGCCGCACTCCTCGACACGGTCAGGGTCTTCGCCGATCACCCCACGATGGGTGGCGACCGCGTGGCGATCGTGAGCAACTCGCGGAGTCCTGAAGTGAGCGCTGCAGCGACGCTCGAAGCGGCCGGGCTCACCGTGGCAGCGACCACGACGACGCTCGACTGGCGAAGCACCGCCGACGAGCACGGCTCGGCGCTCCGAGCGGCACTGGACGACGTGTCGGTCGACGCCGTCCTCGTCATCCACGCCCCGCCCGTCGAGGCACGGGTCGGCGCTCACGTCGACGCGATCTGCGCCGTCGCCGACAACTCGACGAAACCGGTCGTCGCCGTGATGCTGGGCTCGGGTGATGGTCCGCTGCGCGACGGATCGAGCGTGCCGAACTTCGCGTTCCCCGAACCGGCCGCAGCAGCGATCGGCCGACTGGCGGCGTACTCGCGCTGGCGTCGCGACGAAGCCGACGACCCGATCCACCTCTTCGACGAGGTCCTGCCGGCCGTGGCCGGTCGACTCGTCGCCGACCACCTCGACGACGGCACGATGCCGCCGGAAGCACTCCGTCGCCTCCTGGCCGCCTACGGCATCGACATGCCCCCGACGACGATCGTGGCAGCCGACCTCGCCGTCGATGCGGCGGAGTCGATCGGATATCCGGTCGCGGTGAAGGCCGAACATCGTCGACGTGGGCGATCCGTTCACGCCGGAATCGCACTCGACCTCGACGACGGCGACGATGTCGCCGCCGCCGTGCGGTCGATGCAGGAACATCTCGGTGACGACGCGGCTCGGGTCGTCGTCCAGCGGATGTCGACAGCCGGTCTCGACCTCCGGGTCCATTGCTCGCTCGACGACCGGGTCGGTCCGGTCGTGACCGCCGGTCTCGGTGGTATCCACGCCGACGTCATCGCGGACGAGGCGAGTCGGCTGGCACCGGTCTCACCGTCGACGGCACGGGCGCTGATCGCCTCGACCCGGGCCGCCACGGCACTCGACGACGACGGCCTCGAAGCCGCCGCCGATGTCATCACCCGCGTCGCCCAGTTGGTCTCGGACCATCCCGAGATCGCCGAACTCGACCTGAACCCGGTTGCCGTCGACCCGTCCGGCGGGTGCCGGGTACTCGACGCATCGATCGCGCTGCGGCGACCGGCGCGGGCCGAACGGTCGATTCGACGACTGGACAGCTGACGG
>JBMUCX010000081.1:0-11985 GCA_049458915.1 Ilumatobacteraceae bacterium | reverse complement strand
GCCAGTACCGCCGTCAGGACCTCCATCGTGCGCACCACGACGACAAGTATGCGCCGTCACACCCCGGAACGAGGCGCACACCCGGGGACGAGATCGAGAGGATGGGATATGGTTCGACCATGCTCGAGTTCTCAGCCATCAGCGTGTCGTCGTACGAAGCCAACGCACTCGTCGACGGTCTGAACGAGGCCACTGCTGCCGGTTGGAGCGTCGTGTCGATCGTGCCGACCGGTAGCAACATCACGGCCTACCTGAGTCGCGAGGCCGGATCCCGGTCCGAACCGACGGTGGCCGCACCCGAACCCGCCGCCGCACCTGCCGCCCAGATCACACCCAGCGCGATCACGCCGGAACCAGCGACGAGCAACTCGGACCCGGTGGCGCCGACTGCCGAGCAGGTGGCACCCGCCACCCGGATCGTCAGCGCCGAATCCGTCGCCACCCACGCCGCCACGGCGGCCTCGGCCGGGGGCGCCCCGGCCGGCTGGTACGCCGACCCGTCTGGCCGCTTCGATCTGCGGTACTGGGACGGCGGCCAATGGACCGAGCACGTCTCGCGCGCCGGCCAGCAGTTCACCGACCCACCCGTCGCCTGATCGCCGGGTCGATCGAGCCCGGGCCGATACCGTGACGTCATGCGCGTCACGTCGATCGGCCATGCCGGGATGCTCGTCGAGACCGACGCGGGATCGATCCTCTGTGACCCCTGGTTCGTGCCGGCGTTCTTCGGTTCGTGGTTCGTGTTCCCACGCAACGACCAACTGTCCGACGATCTGCTCGAACGCATCGAACGGGCCGACTTCCTCTACATCACGCATCTCCACGGCGACCACCACGACGAACCGTGGCTCCGCGAACACCTCCGGCGCGACATCCCGGTGCTGCTGCCCGGCTATCCGACGAAGGAGCAGCGGCGCACCCTCGAACGACTCGGCTTCACGGAGTTCGTTCCGACGGTCGACGGCGAAGAACTCGACATCGCGCCCGGCCTGACGATCGCGATCCACACCGAGGTGTCGATCACCGACGGACCGGGTGGCGACTCGGCGATCGTGGTGAGTGACGGCGTCACGCGGATGGTCGACCAGAACGACTGCCGTACCACCGACCTCGATGCACTCCGTCGACACGGACCGGTCGACCTGCACTGGCTGCAGTACTCGGGAGCGATCTGGTACCCGATGGTCTACGAGATGCCCGATGAACGGATGCGAGAGCTGGTCGACGCGAAAGTCGACAGTCAGTTCACCCGTGCGATGCGCTACGTCGACCGCCTCGGTGCCCGCGCCGTGGTCCCGAGTGCCGGGCCGCCGGCGTTCCTCGACGACGAACTGTGGCACCTCAACGTGATCCGAGGTGATGAGCTGTCGATCTTCCCGGACCAGCGCGCCTTCCTGGAGCGACTCGGCACGGCCGGCCATCGGGGGATCCTGGCCGTCCCCGGCACCGAGATCGAGGTCACGCCCGATGACATCGTCGTCCGCCATCCGATGTCGGACGACGACGTGGCGGCGATCTTCGAGGACAAGGAGGCCTACCTCCGCCGGTACCAGGCCGACTGGGCGCCGTGGCTCGCCGAACTGAAGGCCGGCTGGGATCCACCGACCACCGACCTCGTGGCGTCACTCCAGGCCTGGTGGCAGCCGCTGCTCAGCATGGCACCGACGCTGCGCAGCGCCATCGGCGCGAACTGCCTCCTCTGCGTGGGCGACCTCGAGATCCTGATCGACTTCCCCGCCGGCGAGGTCCGGCCCCACGCCGGCGAGCCGTACTCGTTCCGTTTCCGGATCGCCCGGGAACTCGTCGAAACCGTCGTGGCGAAACGAGCGGTCGACTGGTCCAATTCGCTGTTCCTGTCGGCCCGGTTCTCCGCCTGGCGTGCCGGGGACTTCAACGAGTACCTCTACAACTTCTTCAAGTCGCTGTCGGTCGAACGGATGCGTCGCACGGAGGCCGAAGCCGTCCGGAAGCTGAATCCACCGACCGCCGTCGAATCCGAGATCGAACTCGGCGACTACGTCGTCCAGCGACGATGCCCGCATCGCAACGCCGACCTCGGCGTGTTCGGCGAGATCGAACCGGGTCGAGACGGCGACGTGCTCGTGTGCACGCTGCACGGCTGGAAGTTCGACTGTGCGACCGGTCGCTGCCTCACCAGCAGCGACCATCCACTCGCGATCCGACGCCGCTGAACTCGTCGCCGGGTTCAGTCGACGTCGAGGAATCGCGGACGCTCACCGAACACCGCGATCGTTTGGCGCAGTGGTACGAGATCGCGTCGTGACCGTCGCTCCGCCTCGGCCTCGGCCTGAGCGGCGCGGGTGAGCGCTCGCGCCAGTTCGTCCCGCAGGCGAGCGTTCTCGGCTTCGAGTTCGAGCACCCGGCGGATGCCCTCGAGGTTCATGCCCTGCTCGGCGAGATCGGAGATCCGCTGGAGGAGTTCGATGTCGGCATCGCTGTAGCGACGGTTGCCACCCTGGGTCCTGGCGGGGTTGACGAGGCCCCGACGCTCGTAGATGCGCAGCGTTTGCGGGTGCATGCCGGCCAACTCGGCCGCCACGGAGATGACGTACACCGCCTGATGTCGACTTCGTGCGCTCATGTTCACGATCCACCTGCCCTGGGGTTCACCGTAGTCGCTGCGGCGAAGCGCTCGATCGCCTCTCGCTGCTCCGGGGAGAGTTCCCTCGGTACGTCGACCTCGACGGTGACGATCAGATCGCCGACCTGATCGGCGTCGCGCTTGGACGAGGACGCGATCCCCTTGCCCTTCACGCGGTGCCGCGAGCCGGTTTGGGTCCCGGGTCGGAGCCGGAGCACGACGCTCGGTCCCTCGATCGTGGGCACGTCGATGTCGGCACCCAGCGCGGCTTCGGCGAAGGTGACCGGCACGGTGACGGTGAGGTTGGAACCGGATCGGCCGAATCGCTCGTGGGGCTGGACCCTGATCTCGACCAGCAGGTCACCCGATGGACCACCGTTGCGACCGGGGGCGCCTCGCCCGGCGAGACGGATGGTCTGGCCGTCCGACACACCGGCGGGGATCCGGGCCTTGACCTCGCGGGGGCGACGTTCGACACCGGTGCCACGGCACGTCGAACACGGATCGGTGATCTGCGACCCCCGGCCCTGGCATGCTCGACACGGCGACGACAGCGAGAACAGACCCTGGTTGTCGTCGACGACGCCGCGACCTCCGCACACGCCACAGGTGCGCGGTTGCGTGCCGGGCCGGGCTCCCGACCCGGCGCAGGTCGAACACGGCGCATCACTCGTCAGGTGCAAGGTCGTGGTCAACCCTCGGACGGCATCGACGAAGTCGAGGTTGAGCTGCGCCGTGACATCACCGCCGCGGCGGGGCCCGACCCCGGCGGACCGGCCCCGACCTCGTCCGAACATCTGACCCAGCAGGTCGCCGATGTCGGCACCACCGGCGTCACCGACGTTGAACGAGAAGCCGCCCGGACCGCCTCCTCCCCGCGCTCCGGCGGCCATCGGACCGAGTCGACGAACCTCGTCGTACTCCGACCGCTTGGACGCGTCGCCCAGCACGTCGTACGCAGCGGAGATCTCCTTGAACCGCTCTTCGGCGACGGCATCACCCGGGTTCTGGTCGGGATGCAGTTCGCGGGCGAGTTTGCGATACGCCTTGGTGATCTCCTTGGGGGTCGCATCGGCCGCGACGCCGAGCACCCGGTAGTAGTCCTTCTCGAACCATTCACGTTGGACGGTCACGGCAGTTCACCTCCTTCGCCGTCACTCGGGTTCCGACCGGCCGCCGACGGGTCCGTCGTCAGTCCGTCGTGCGGACCATCGCCGGACGCAACGTGCGACCCCGCCAGCGATAGCCGCTGCGCAGCACTTCGGCGACGACGATCTCGCCGCCGACGCCAGGAGTGTGAGCGACCGCCTCGGCCACCTCGGGATCGAACGGTTCGTCGTCGATCGCCACCGACTCGAGCCCGTGCTTCTTCAACTCGCCGAGCATCACGTTCAGGAGCGGACCGACCTCGTCGGGGTGCCGGACGAACGCCGCCTCGGCTGCATCGAGCACGGGGAGGAACGCCTCGGCGAGTCGCCCGGTCGCCCGATCGATGTCGGCTTCGGCTTGGGCCGAGGTGCGACGCCTGAAGTTCTCGAAGTCGGCCTGCAGCCGGACCGCCAGAGCCCGCAGTTCGTCCCGCTCGGCGACCACTGCACCGACGTCGATCGCATCGAGATCGGCGACCGGGTCGACGCCGTCGATCTCGACGTCGGCGACATCGCCGTCACCGAATCCGGTCGGCCCATCGGACGCAGCGGCCGCGCCGCCACGCTCGTCGGTCTCCACCGTCGGGACCTCGGCGGTGTAGTCGTCGACCTCCGAGCCGCGTTCGTCCTCGCCGAGCGCGGCGTCGTCGGTCACGAGCGCTCCCCGTCGGCATCGTCGACGATCTCGGCGTCGACGATGTCGTCATCGGAGCCAGCGGCCTGACCACTCGCCGAGGTGCCGGCCGCATCGCCGTCGCGCGCCGCGGCCTCGTAGAGCTTCTGGCTGAACGCCTGGCTCGCCATCATGAGCGCCTCGGTGGCCGCCTTGATCGCCGCCGTGTCGTTGCCGTCGAGCGCTGCTCGGAGATCGGCCAGCGGACCCTCGACCGCAGTGCGCTCGTCGGCTCCGACCTTGTCGCCCTGCTCCCGGAGCACCTTCTCGGTCTGGTAGACGAGCGAGTCGGCGTTGTTGCGGACCTCGGCCTCCTCACGACGCTGACGGTCCTCCTCGGCATGGGCCTCGGCGTCCTTGACCATCTGGTTGATGGCGTCCTTGTCGAGGGTCGACTGACCGGTGATGGTCATCGACTGCTCCTTGTTGGTCCCGCGGTCCTTGGCGGACACGTGGACGATGCCGTTGGCGTCGATGTCGAAGGTGACCTCGATCTGCGGCACGCCACGCGGGGCGGGCGGCAGGTCGACCAGCTGGAACTTGCCGAGCGTCTTGTTGTACGCCGCCATCTCGCGCTCACCCTGGAGGACGTGGATCTCGACCGACGGCTGCATGTCCTCGGCGGTGGTGAAGACCTCGGTCCGCTTGGTCGGGATGGTCGTGTTGCGCTCGATGAGCTTCGTCATGACCCCACCCTTGGTCTCGATGCCGAGACTCAACGGGGTGACGTCGAGCAGCAGCACGTCCTTGACGTCACCGCGCAACACACCCGCCTGGACGGCGGCTCCGACGGCGACGACTTCGTCGGGGTTGACCGACTTGTTCGGCTCCTTGCCGGTCATCGAGTGCACGAGTTCGCTGACCGCCGGCATGCGGGTCGAACCACCGACGAGGATGACGTGGTGCAGGTCGCCCTTGCTGATGCCGGCGTCCTTCAGAGCCTGCTCGAACGGGATCCGACAGCGCTCGATGAGATCGCTCGTCATCTCCTGGAACTTGGCCCGGGTGAGGGTCTCGTCGAGGTGCAGTGCGCCATCGGCGTTGGCGGTGATGAACGGCAGGTTGATCTGGGTCGACTGCGTCTGGCTGAGTTCGATCTTCGCCTTCTCGGCGGCCTCCTTCAGGCGCTGCATCGCCATCCGGTCGGCGCCGAGGTCGACGCCCTGGGCGTTCTTGAACTGCTGGATGAGCCAGTCGATGATCCGCTGGTCCCAGTCGTCGCCGCCGAGGTTGGTGTCGCCGTGGGTCGACTTGACCTCGAAGACGCCGTCGCCGATCTCGAGGACGGACACGTCGAAGGTGCCGCCACCGAGGTCGAACACGAGGACCGTCTCGTCCTCGGCGCCCTTGTCGAGGCCGTAGGCGAGAGCGGCAGCCGTCGGCTCGTTGATGATCCGCAGCACCTCGAGGCCGGCGATCGTGCCGGCTTCCTTGGTGGCCGTGCGCTGGGCGTCGTCGAAGTACGCCGGGACGGTGATGACCGCCTGGGTGACCGTGTCGCCGAGGTAGGCCTCGGCGTCCCGCTTCAACTTCATCAGCGTTCGGGCGCTGATCTCCTGCGGGGTGTAGTTCTTGCCGTCGACGTCGTCGGACTTCCAGGCCTCGCCCATGTGACGCTTGATCGAGCGGAAGGTGCGGTCGGGGTTGGTGATCGCCTGACGCTTGGCGACCTCACCGACGAGGACCTCGCCGGCCTTCGAGAAGGCGACGACCGAGGGGGTGGTGCGTCCACCCTCGGAGTTCGGGATGACGACGGGTTCGCCGGCCTCGAGCACGGCGACGACCGAGTTGGTGGTACCGAGGTCGATACCGACTGCCTTGGGCATGATGCACACTCCGGGGGTTCGTTGGGGGTTCCGCCGACAGCTGCGCCGTCGGCGAACTTGCGTGATGTGCACTCAAGGCTACGGCTCGCACCGTCGCCGACCAACTCCGTGTGCAGAAATCTTGAGTCGATAGGACTCAGGATTCTTCAGCTCGGGCCCGCCGGTCGGAACGGATCGAGATGGGCCGGGCCGAACGAGTCCGGGAGCAACTGCTCCATCGTGTACGTCCGTCGCACGCCGTCGGGCCCCGCGGCATGGATCACGGTGTCGGCAGTGGCGAACTCCCGGATCTTCTGACGGCACCCACCACACGGCGTCGACAGCGCTTCGCCGTCACACACCGTCACGATCACGTCGACGACACGCTCGCCCGCCGACGCCATGGCGGCCAGGGCCGAGGCCTCGGCACACCACCCCTGCGGGTAGGCGGCGTTTTCGATGTTGGCCCCGACGAACACCGCTCCCGAGGCGGTCCGCACGGCGGCACCGACCCGGAAGTTGGAGTACGGGGCGTACGCACGTTGCTGAACGGCGACCGCCGCTCGCCACAGTTCTGGTTCGACGGAAGCGTCACCGGGTGGAGCCGAGGGCGGCACGATCGACATACGGCGATCGTACGCCTCTCGTGTCAGGTGTCGACCCCACCGAGTCGTCGGGTGACCGTCGAGGCGCCCGCCCGGTCGTGACGGGCGACGACCGTCAACTCGTCGCCCGCGTCGGCACGCACCACGAAGCGGACGAGTGCCCGATCCGGCGTACCGTCGTTGGCCCCACGGAACCGGAGTGCCGACCGACCTTCGAGTTGGCCACCCACCGATCCCGCGGCCTCGACACCGAGGCGTCGTCTCGCCGGGCCGTCGAGGACCTCGACACCGACGACCTCGACCGTCACGGGTCGGACGAGGCGTTCCTTGCGGGCCAGCGCCGAGACGTCGGTCGGGAGGAACCCGGTGTTCGCCACACCGACCTCGACCTGCCAGGTATCGGCACCCAGCGACGACACCACGACCTGCTTGATCTCGAGCCGCGGCGAGCACAACGCCTGATGGACCGCGAAGTCGGCGTGGGGGGCGACCTCCGAGGCGAGCAGGTGGGGCGGCGGATTCGTCCACGTCGACAGGTCGTCCCAACCTCCCAGCTCGACCGGGCCGAGTTGCGGATGGTCGAAGGAGTACCAGTCGACGTGCCCGGCGGCGTGATGGTCGTCGCACCACCGCAGTACGGCCAACGCCTCGCTCGCGGTCGGGCCGGTGTACCAGAAGTGGGTCGACTGCTTGGACCCCGTCGCCGCCTGCACGATGTCCCAGAACTCCGTCGTCCAACCGAAGACACCGAGGTGCTCGTACGCCCAGTCGTCCGCGGCGCCGCTCATCGTCTCGGACGGGTCCCAGGTGAAGTCCTCGTACACCGAATGAACCGGGTACCCGGTCAACTCGGTACCGCGCTCTCCCAAGAGCTTCCACACCCAGACGTCGGCAGGCGGCAGCTTGGCGTCGGCGCGAGTCGACGACGGCCGGAGCAGCACACCGCCGCTCGTGTGGAACGCGTTGTACCCGCAGATGTTCGGCCGGGCGGCGATCGCACGGACGAGCGCATCGATCTCCGGCTCGCTCAGTGGGTGGTCACCGCTGCCCGGAACGCTCGTCCCCCACCCGGCGGGAAAGTTGCGATTCAGGTCGAGGCCTTCGACCGCCCGCGGGGTCGGCACCGAGAACCCGTCCGGGTCGGACACCGTGCCTTCGGTCAGCAGCCGGTAGGTCGGCACGCCGGTCGGCGCCCCGTCCGGCGGCACGGGCACCATCAGCCGCTCGTCGTCCGGATGAGGCATCCAGGCTCCGCACGGATCGGCGATCCGCATCTGCAGGATTCGTCCGTCACCATCGACGTCCTCGCCGTGCAGGCCGGGCCAACGATGCCCATCGGTCCACGGCCACGGACGCACGCTCGACCGGCGGAACCGCGGTCGGTCGGCCAACACCCACTCGGCACCATCGGGATTGACCCTCGGCACCACGTGGAAGGTCCGGGTTCGAAGGGCCTCGGTCACCCGAGCATCACGACCGAACCCCGTCACGAGGCGGCCGATCAGCGCGCACGCTGCCACGGTGGCCGTGAGTTCGACGGCGTGGATGCTGGCGTCGACCCAATGTGCCGGCTTGTCCTGCGGCCGCCCGGTCGACCGGTCGGTGATGGTGGCGAGCAGGAGCTCGCGCCCCTCGTGGGATCGCCCGTACGACTCGAGCTCCACGAGGTCGGGATACGCCTCGGCGACCGCCCGCAGCCACGCCACGAGCTCGTCGTGACGGAGGAAACGATCGAACGAATAACCGAGGACGGGATCCATGGAGGCAGCGTAAACCCCGTTCGTAGACTCGCCCCCATGTCGCTGCACCTCGACCGGCACCCCTCGTTCGCCGGCCGCCCCGGGCCGTTGCTCCTGGTCATCGCCGACGGTGTCGGCATCGCCCCGCCGGGACCGAGCAACGCGGTCGCCGTCGCCGACACACCGCACCTCGACGGCCTGGCCGAAGGTGAACTGTCCGACCAGCTGGCTGCCCACGGTCCGGCCGTCGGCCTTCCGTCCGCCGACGACATGGGCAACAGCGAGGTCGGTCACAACGCCCTCGGTGCCGGCCGGGTCTTCGCCCAGGGCGCCAAGCTCGTGAACCGGGCCATCGAAACGGGGGCGATCTTCGAGTCGGACACCTGGCGTCGGATCATCGACCAGGGCCGCTCGGGCACACTCCACTTCATCGGCCTCCACTCCGACGGCGGCGTCCATTCCAACGTCGAGCACCTGTACGCCATGCTCCATCGGGCCGCCGACGAAGGCGTCACGAGCGCTGCGGTGCACGTCCTCCTCGACGGCCGAGACGTGCCGGCGCGTTCCGCACTGGGCTATCTCGAACGAACCGAGGCGGTGCTCGCCGAGATCAACCGTGGTGGCGCCGGTCGTTCGTTCCGGATCGCCTCCGGTGGCGGCCGGATGAAGATCACCATGGATCGATACGAGGCCGACTGGCCGATGGTCGAGCGCGGCTACCGAACCCACGTGTGGGGCATCGGGCGGGCCTTCCGCTCCGCCGACGAGGCCGTCCGGACCATGTACGCCGAAGCCGACGCCGCCGGCCGCACCACGGGCGATCAGTACCTCGACGAGTTCGTCGTGGTCGACGACCGCGGCCCGGTCGGCACGATCACCGACGGCGACGCCGTGGTGCTCTTCAACTTCCGCGGTGACCGAGCGATCGAGATCTCGCAGGCGTTCGAAGACGCCGAGTTCGACGACTTCGACCGATCCGGGCCCGATGGCGTCCCGGCGCCACGGGTTGCCTACGCCGGCATGCTCCAGTACGACGGTGACGCCCTCGTCCCGAAGGCCTACCTCGTCGCTCCGCCCGTCATCGATCGAACGATCAGCGAATACCTCTGCGCCGAAGGCGTCCGGAGTTTCGCCGTCAGCGAGACCCAGAAGTTCGGCCACGTCACCTATTTCTGGAACGGAAACCGATCGGGCTTCATCGACCCGGCGCTCGAGACGTACGTCGAGATCCGTTCCGACAACGTCGAGTTCGACACCACGCCGGCGATGAAGGTCCGGGAGATCACCGACGAGGTCATCGATCTGCTCAGGTCCGGCGAGTACCGCTTCGGCCGCTTGAACTTCCCGAGCGGCGACATGGTCGGTCACACCGGCAACCTCGGAGCGACGGTCGAGGCGATGCGGATCATCGACGAGTGCACGGCCCGTCTGATGGAGGTCATCGACGAACTCGGCGGGATCCTCGTGTACACCGCCGACCACGGCAACGCCGACGTGATGTTCACCGACGAGGACGGCGTTCGCATGCCGAAGACCTCACACACGCTCAACCCGGTCCCGTTCGCGATCCACGACCCGAACCACGACGGCGAGTACCACATGGCCGACCTCCCCGGTGCCGGTCTCGCCAACGTGGCGGCGACGCTGCTCGAACTCCTCGGCTTCGTGCCGCCCGCCGACTACGAACCGAGCCTCATCACGTTCTGACCGGCCCGACCCACCGGCCCTCACCGTGGCCGACACGGACGGTCCTGGTGAACGACTACTGTTCGCACATGGCGTCCAAGTCCGCGCAACTCGCCCACCTGAAGACCATCCCCCTCTTCGCGGACTGCACCACGAAAGAACTCCAAGCCGTGCACAAGGCGGGGGACGAGATCACCATGACGGCCGGGACGGTGGTCGTCAGCCAAGGGCAACTCGGGCGGGAGGCCTTCGTCGTGCTCTCCGGGCAGGTCACCGTCAAGCGCAACGAACGCAAGGTCGCCACGCTCGGACCCGGCGAGATCGTCGGTGAGCTCGCACTCCTCGACCACCGACCGCGGACGGCCAGTGCGATCTGCGACGTCGACTGCACCCTGTTCGTGATCGACCAGCGCCACTTCCGAGGTGTCGTCGAGGACCACCCGTCGATCTCGATGAAGTTGCTCGCCGCCCTCGCCGGCCGCATCCGTGAGCTCGACAAGGCGTATTACGGCTGAGGCCAGCGCTACGAACGCCGCCACCGGCGCCGACTAGCCTGACGGAGTCATGAGCACGCACGCCGATCCACACGACGCGCCCGCCAACAAGCGCCTCAAGCCCCACCACCTCGCGATCGGACTCGGTGTCGGGATCGCCCTGTTCACGGCGGTCTCGGGTGTCGTCCCCCAGATCACCGGGTGGGAGAACGACAACGACATCCATCGGACCGTGTTCGGCAACGTCCCCGGTCCGATCAAGATCGCGTTCTACACCGTCATCCCCGTGTTCCTGGTGTGGGGTGCGTTCCAGTTCGCCAACCGGATCAAGAACTGGGAGCGCGGCGGCCCGGCTCAGCGCCGGACGACGGCCCGGAACGCCAAGCGGCGAGCCGAGAACTACCGGTCGGGCGTCTACATGCAGACGCTCCTGCGCGACTCCGCCGCCGGCCTCATGCACTCGATGATCTACTTCGGGTTCCTGGTGCTCATGGGCGTCACGACCATCCTCGAGGTCGACCACCAACTCCCCGAGGACCTCAAGTTCCTCCACGGTCGCACGTACCAGGCGTACGCCTTCGTCGGCGACGCCGCTGGTCTCGTCTTCACCGTCGGTGTGCTCTGGGCGATCGTGCGTCGCTACGTCCAGCGCCCGTACCGGATCCGGATCAAGTCGAAGGTCGACCACGTCCTCGGCCTCGGATCGCTGCTCGCCATCGGACTCACCGGGTTCGGGGCCGAGATGTTCCGCATCGCCGTCGGTACCGCCGGCGGCGAGGACATGGGGTGGGAGCGCTTCAGCTTCATCGGGTACCCACTCAGCCAACTGGTCGACGGCATGGGCCTGACGGCGCTCGAGAACTGGCACCGCGCCTGGTGGATCGCCCACGTCGTGGCGTTCGTGGTCTTCCTGGCGATCCTCCCCGGCACGATGCTGCGGCACATGTTCACCAGCCCGCTGAACATGTACCTGCGCGACAAGGACCGCCCCAAGGGCGCCATGAAGCCGATGCCCAACCTCATGGAGACCGAACTCGAGTCGTTCGGCGCCTCGGTCGTCGAGGACTTCACGTGGAAGCAGTTGCTCGACACCGACGCCTGCACGATGTGTGGACGGTGCACCAGCGTCTGCCCGGCACATGCGACGGGCAAGCCGCTGGACCCCCGCGAAATCGTGCTGAAGACCGGCGAGGTCATGGCCGCCAGCGCCACCCACGCCCGGGTCAGCCCACC